>JBNJFZ010000080.1:4729-16694 GCA_051747295.1 Myxococcota bacterium | reverse complement strand
CCGGCGGTCGCTGCGGTCATCCACGACGAGGACGGGCGCGTCCTGATGCTGCGGAACCAAAGCGACGGTAAGTGGAGCCTGCCAGCCGGCGCGATCGAGGCGGGCGAGACGCCGCAGGACGCGCTCGTGCGCGAAGTCGCCGAGGAGACCGGCCTGGACGTGCGACCGACCAAAATCCTCGACGTGCTGAGCGGCGAGCGCTTCCGCACGAACTACCCAAACGGCGACGAGGTGGAGTACACGGTGACTGTCTACGCCGCGAACATCGCCGACGGCGAGCTCCGCGCGCGGACCGGGGAGCTGATAGGCGAACGGATGGAGAGGTGGGTGGAGTTCTTCCGGCTCCAGCGCGGACTCGGCGGGTGGGGACTCGAACGCTCCGCCGAGAACGGCCGATACTACCGAGCCTTTTACGACCTGTTTTTGGACCTGAACGACGACGAGTTACCTACTGACTATATTCGGCCCAGGTGCGACGAAACCTGGCGAGTCGTGTACGTACCGAAACTCGATGAGTGCGTCGCGTACGTTCGCCGAGTTCGTGCTGAGATGGAGTAAGAACACCTTACATCGACCAGCTAAATCGCCGTGTCCTCGTGCCAGACGAGTCGGACATGCTTGGGGCCCGTATGCTCGGACGCTCAATGGACGTTCGCCATCGGTGACGACGCCGACATGCGACAGATGGCCGACCAGATGGCGCGCCAGATGACCGGCGACCGAGACGTCGGCCTGTCATGGCTCGGTGGCTTCCGTACTCGGGGGGAGTACGGAAGTCGCCGAGCACCGCGATGAATTTGTTGTTTTGAGACCGCAACATCTCTACTCTCGAACTGAGGATATCTCCGACAACACGCACGACACGACAGCTCGTCATCTGACGACTCGACTCGAGGACAACATGCACATCATGCACCGCTTTCCGCTCTTTTTCGCCGCCGCCCTGCTCTTCCTGCTGGCTGGTTGCGGCGGTGATGAAGGCGCCGGCGACGGCAATAACGACACCCTGCTTCCCGACGGCGAGCAGGTCTTCGAGGTCGAGGGCGGCACGCTCGAGATCACGGCGATGCGCGTACTGGTCAAAGAAATCGTCTTCGACAGCGACGGGCCCACCAGCGTGTCCATCAGTGAGGCGGGCACATTTGACATCGAGCTCATCGAGGGCACCTCGACACCCGAATATCCGATCATCGAGCTGGAACCCGGCACATGGGAGAGCACCTATCTGGGTGTCGAGGTCGACGACGACGTGACCGACCGCCAGGCCATCGAAATGGAGGCCACCTATCATGCCGGAGATACCACGACCGACGTGCTGTTTCTGTTCAACTCCGGCGAGGTCTTCGAACCCCAGTTCCCGACGACGATGCAGCTCGAGGAAACGCTCACGATCGACATCGCACGCGTCTTCCATCCGTCCGGCTGGTTTCCCACGGTCGACCTTTCAAACGCGACCACGAACGAAGATGGCGTCATCGTGCTGACGCCGGATTCGAACACGACAATCTACAACGACATCGCGGACGCGCTCGACCGCTCCACGCAGACCGTCGATGCCGAAACGTTTCGAGAGTGAGCGCTCGTCCCGCTTCGTCCATCGACTCACTACTCCTCGCCGAGGGCCCCATAGAGTTCCTGCAATCGCTCTCGAACAACCCTCAGCGCCCCCGGCGGCCGCCCCAATCGCCGCAGCATCAGCGACGCATCCGTCGCCTCGGCCTGTCCGACCTGGATTTCATCGAGCGCCCCAACGCCCCAGAAGTCGTCGAGGCTCCCGGCGAGCGGTTCGTCGGCGTCGCGGCTTCGCCGGCCGCTGGCTGTCCCGCGAGCTTCGCGAAGCATCGCCATCAAGTCGTCACGCGACTTCCCACGCCAGAGCAACAGCCCGAACGGCTCGTCGTCGAAGGACTCCGCCAGGATGTAGAAGACCGCCGCGATGTGCTTGCACGGGTTTGCCCGATCCGGGCACGAACAAGTCGCCGAGATATCCTCGTACTGTTGCGGAAATAATGACGAACCCGCCTCGTCGAAGACCTCTTCGATATCCGGCGGCATCTGGCCCGCCAACAAACGCGCCGTGATGGTGGCATCCTCGACGAGGAGCTCCACGACTCGCTCCCACACGTCTTCGTCGAGCGCGGCCTGGCCCAGCTCGATGCGATATGGCGTCGCCCGCGAGCCCTGCACCCGCGCATCGACCCCGCCGCGCTCGACGCGCAGCTCGACAACCTGCCCCTTTCGCGCATAGCGCTTGCCTCGCTTGATCCGACTCGAGATCGCGAACGACTCCAGCACATCGATGAAGCGCTTCGACCACCATTCTTCACCGATATCTCCGCGCTTGCTCCGCGCACGGATCCCGCCCTCCACGGGCTTCGGCCGACTCTTGGGAAACCAACTCATTCGAACACCTCACCGCTCAGAGACACCAGGTCGCGCAATTCGTCGGTCGACAACTCCGTTATCCATCCCTCGCCCGAGGTCAGCACCCGCTCGGCCAGCTCCTTCTTGCGCTCGATCATCGCGTCGATCCTCTCCTCGATCGTTCCCTCACAGATCAGCTTGTGCACCTGCACATTCGACGTCTGCCCGATCCGAAAGGCTCGGTCCGTCGCCTGATCCTCGACCGCGGGGTTCCACCATCGGTCGTAGTGGACCACGTGATTCGCACGGGTCAGCGTCAGGCCCGTCCCCCCTGCCCTCAGCGATAGCAAGAAGAAGGGAGGTCCGTCATCTGCCTGGAATTGCTCGACCATCTCATCGCGCTTGTCCTGCGACGTGCCGCCGTGCAGATACAGCACGCGCCGACCGATGCGCTCCTGCAGGTGGTGCCGAATGATCTCACCCATCGCTGTATATTGCGTGAAGATCAACGCAGCATCACCCGCCTCTACGATCTCCCCGGCGAGCTCCTCGAGGCGAGCGAGCTTGGCCGAGCGGTCGGGGATCGGGGAGTCATCGCCCAGAAATTGCCGGGGATGATTGCAGATCTGCTTGAGCCGCGTCATCAGCGACAAGACCAGGCCCTGCCGCTGGATGCCGTCCGAGGCGTCGAGCTTCTCCAGGACGTCCTCTGCGGCCGCGCTGTACAGCGTGGCCTGCTCCTCGGTCAGGTTACAGAATTCGCGGGTCTCCACCTTCTCCGGCAGGTCCTCGATGATCGTCTCGTCCGTCTTCAAACGACGCAGGATGAACGGCGAGGTCAACTTGTGCAGAGTCTCGGTCTGCTCGCGATGCCCGAGCTCGACGGGACGCGCGATCTCTTTGTCGAAGCGCTTCGCCGGCCCCAGAAGCCCCGGGTTGAGAAATTGCATGATCGACCAGAGCTCCATGAGCCGATTCTCCACGGGCGTCCCCGTCAACGCGACGCGCCGATGCGCCTGCAGGCTCTGCACTGCCCTGGTTCGCCCTGCCTGTCGATTCTTGATCTTCTGCGCCTCGTCGAGCACGACGCGATGCCACTGCACCTTCGCCATCTCCTCGGCGTCGCTGCGAACGACGCCGTAGGTGGTGATCACCAGGTCATGCGCGGCGACCGCGTCGGCGAGCGCATCCCCGCCGACTCGCCCCGACCCGTGATGGACGTAGACCTCGATCCCCGGGACGAACCGCTCGGCTTCTCGCCGCCAGTTGCCCACGACCGAGACGGGCGCGACGACCAGAGTCGCCCCGCTATCTGCATCCTCAGCGCGCTCCTGCGCGATACGCGCCAGCACCTGAATCGTCTTTCCGAGCCCCATATCGTCGGCCAGGCAAGCGCCGAAGCCGAGATCTTCGAGGTACCCGAGCCACGCCAGGCCGCGCGACTGATACGCGCGCAATGTTCCGTCGAAGCTCTCGGGGGTCTCCGTCGCCTCGATACGCTCCTGCAGGTCCCCGTCGAAGAGCTCCCCGAGCCAACCGTCGAAGGAGCGATCCACGACCGGTAGCCCGCCGGTCGCATCATCCACACCGAGCCCGGCGCGCACCGCCTCGGCCACGGTGAGCTCGCCGGCGTCCGACGTGAGCAGTTGGATCGCTTTCTCGATGTCTTCCGAGCGAAGGGCGACCCACTCCCCCTTCATGCGGACCAGCGGGATCTTGAGCTCCGCCAGACGCTCCAGCTCCTCGACCGATAGCGATTCGTCGCCCAGCGCGACCTCCCAGTCGAAGGTGCATAGCGCCTCGACCCCGAACTCGCCGTGGCTCGGAGAGCGGTCCGCGCTCGCCTTCGCACGCGCGGCGAGCCCCCGCTCGGGTTTGTCCCACCAGGAGGGAATCACGATCCCGTAGCCCGACTTCTCCAGGAGTTGTGCATAGTCCTGCAGGAACTCGAACGCCTCCTCAGCCGACAAGTCGAGCCCTGTAGGCTCCGGTTGCTCGAGCGCCTCCTCCAGCTCGGGATAGAGCGTCAGGGCTCGCCCGAGCTCCTCGAGCAAGACCTCCGTGGGGTGTTCGAGCTGCTCTCGGAGGCCAGCGCCGTCACCGCCCTCCGACCAGACGGCCTCGGCGTCCATCATCAGGCTGGGGTCCCGCCTGGATTGCAAGAGGAAGCTCAACGACCAACTGCCCGTCGCAACCTGCACCCCTTCGGCGTCGCCCTCACGAAAGTCGCCTTCCTCCGGCGGTGCCAGACGAAAGCACAGGCGCACGGGGCGCTGACCCTCCTCGAGTACCGCTCGCGACCAGCCGTCGAGGTCTCGACGGAGGGCCTCCAAGGCGCGCTCCTCGGCCATGACGATCGGGTCGTCGTCGCAGAGGGCCTCGAGCCACCGATGGTGAGCGTCATTGAGCCCCTTGGGCGCGATATTTCGGCTCAATAGTCGCTCGCGAGTGGCCGCATCGACCAGCGCCCCGAACGCCGCCTCGATAACCTCGTGCGAGGGCTGGCCGCGCGCGCCGGCCCATCCATACTCGGGCGGGGCGTCGCCACGAGATTCGTCGAGAGCCGCCCTCGCGACGGCGGGGAGCGCCTGGCGAAACGCCTCGAGGCGCGCAAAGTCGTCGAGCGCGCCCGGTACCGGTGTCCATACCGCGTGGTACGCGCCGCCGACCTTTTCGAGGCCGGGGAGCGTCTTTGCTGCGGTGACGAACTCCTCCGCCATAAAGGACAGCCGCTTCCACAATCGCATCTCATCGGCGTAGGCGAGGCCGACCAGGTCTCGGTCGGTCTGCCGGACGACCCTGAGTGCGGCCGGCCCGCTCAAAGACACGGTCGGCACCCGCCACGGTGCGAGCCGGCCATGCGGTCCCGCGACATCCTCCGTCCGCAACAGCCCCGGCGACGCCTGCGGGCCATCCTCGCTGGACGGCAGTAATAGATCGCGGTGCCCCTCCCGGAGCGCCCCGAGCCCCACGAGGCTCAGATCCGCGACGACATCCCACAACAACCAGTGTTCGGCGGCGAACGGGTGTTCGCCTTCCTGGTCGACCACGGCGGGTCGATCCGAGTCCTCCGCCCACAGGTTTAGCCGTCGATCCTCACTCCAAAAGCCGTGCAATACGAGCATCTTTCCGGTCAGCCTCAGTCGGGAGCAGCATGATCATTCGCCGGCACGCGTCCGTGCGCATCCACCGTCCAACGTCCAACCCGCCAGCGGTTGAACTCTCGAATACAGATGACAGACTACGAGCGCAACGGCTATAAGCAATCGCAGAGTTTGCCAGGGGCTCGTCCAGTCGAGCCACGACTCAACTCAACCAGGGCGACAGACGATGGCTGACAAGAAACCGACTTGTAGAGTATGCGGCGGCCAGTACACCGCACGTGGGCTCACTCGCCACCTCCAGAGCTGCCTCGGAGAGACCGACGACACCCAGCGTACCGGATACCACCTCAAGATTTCGTCCGCGTGGGACGACTACTCAATGCTCCACGTACTGGTCGACCGCTTCGCGACATTCGCCGCGCTGGACAGCTTCCTGCGCGGCATCTGGTTGGAATGCTGCGGTCACCTCAGCTCCTTCATGGTCGGCGACGTCCGGTACGAGGCCAACGCCGGTGGCGGGGACTTCGGGTGGGGAGAGCCGCCACGCCCGATGGGCACCAAGGTGCACAAGGTGCTCGAGCACGGCCTCGACTTTCGCTACATCTACGACTGGGGCTCGTCGACGGAGCTAGAGATATCCTGCTACGGGCAGCGCCCCTGGCCGGCGACCCTCGAGGAGGAGTCACCGGAATCGAGGGAGCAAGTACTCGTCCTGGCTCGCAATGAACCCCCCGAGATCGAGTGCGAGTTTTGCGATAGCGATGCCGAGTTTTTGTGCACCGACTGCCAGTACGGAGGCCTCCCGATGTGCGAGGAGCACGCAGATGAACACGAATGCGGTGTCTTCCTCCTGCCGGTCGTCAACTCGCCGCGCATGGGGGTTTGCGGTTACACGGGCACCGATTGAGAGCCATAATTCCTCCACGAGTATGATTCGTGTGTAAAAAGTCTCCCGTCGCTCTTGGGGTCTTGGCTTGCCTTCGCTATGCTCTGGACGCTCACCAAACCCACTCGGGGGTCGACATGACCAGACGACGCAAAATCATCCTTGGCGCGCTGACCGCGTGGCCACTCCTGTACATCTTTCTGTTCGTCGCGTTCATCGCCTCGATGATGATCGCCGGCCCGCTCATGGGTGAACCCGGAGCAAACGAAGCGTTCGGCGGGCTGATGGCCGGTGGATTCGGGCTGGTATTCATCGGACACATCGGCACGATGCTGCTGCAATTCGGGCTGCTGTTCTTCTTCCTGTTTCACGTCTTCAAGCGCGAAGACCTCGAGACCAATACCCAGCTGCTCTGGGCACTGCTCATCTTCATGGGCGGACCTATCGGGCAAATGATCTACTGGTGGAAAGAGATCTGGAGCGCCGACGAGGCGCGACCGGCGACGACCGGTCCCTCCGATGAGTTCTCGGGAACCGCGAGACACGGCGGTCGCGACGGCATGTTGTGAGCTTCGGCACGCCTCGGCGCCAGCAAGCGGCCGGTTCTGGGTGAGTGGCCCACTCAATCCGGATCACGCGCGGCACGCTGCTTTCGATACCGCCTGAGGCGGCGTTGATGCTCGGCGCGCGACGCTCTGCCGTCGCCGGGACCGCTCTGCCGGTCCCGAACGTGTTTCCACGCAAGTCGCGGCACAGAGGCCGCGAGGCGGGCGCAGAGGCCCGCGCACCGATCGTTTTCGCCATTTCGACGTCTAATCCGGATCAAGTGGGTGGCTGGGTTTTGGGTTCGCGGTGCCATGGCCCCCTCCGCGCTTCGCGCACTCAATCCGGATCAGCGCCACAATTGCCGGTGGATTCGCTGAAAGCCGCGTAAAGACTCGGTGCGCGGCGCTCTGTCGCCGCCGGGACCGCTCTGCCGGTCCCGAACGTGTTTCCACGCAAGGCGCGGCACAGAGGCCGCGAGGCGGGCGCAGAGGCCCGCGCACCGATCGTTTTCGCCATTTCGACGTCTAATCCGGATCAAGTGGGTGGCTGGGTTTTGGGTTCGCGGTGCCATGGCCCCCTCCGCGCTTCGCGCGGTCTCCCCCGCTGTCGCGGGGGAAAGATCTGGTGTCTCCAAACGCTCCGGGTTTCCGGTGGGCGAGCTGAAGCAGTTGGAAGACTCCGGATCGTCTCCCTGCGGCGCAGCCGTGGGGATGGAGCAGAGCAAGAAAGACGCCATGCTCGGAGCGTCACCCGCGGCCCAACGTCTCGGTGAGCCGCTGCGTGACATCTTGGTGTCGGCGTGAGCCGGCTCGCGCGCCTTCGAGCAGTCCGACCAAGTTCACCAGGTCGAATACCTCCGCCCAGTCGCGCCAGTCGTCGGGCAGCTCGCCGCCAAACTCGCGATAGGCCTCGGCGAACGCGTCGCAGAAGGTCGCTGGCGGCTGCCACCGAATCAACTGCCCGATGTCGGCCAGCGCAGGTCCGGCGTATGCGAACTCCCAGTCGAGCACGAGCGGGAGGCCCGTGTCGGTCCAGTGCAGATTCGAGACCTTGAAGTCGCCGTGTAGGAGGACTGCGTGTTCGGCGAGCGCGTCGAGGTCGTCGCGGCGCGCGCTCCAAAAGTCCACGACCGCGTCGCGAACCTCGGGGTCGACTTGTTCCCGCGAGGCCATGTACTCGCGGAAATCTGCGACGACGTCCGTGAACGGCTTCGCAACGCCGTCGGCGGCCGACCCCAGAAAACCCGCGCAGTCGAAGGCCTGCGCGTGGATCTCCGCCAGCGCTCGCCCGATGGCCGCGCCGTGTTCCGCCCTGCCCTGCAACGGCGCGTGATCGACGTACTCGAGCACCAGAAAGTCCGAGCCGCTACCGGCCACCTGGGGGACGCGAAGTCGTTGCCACGACCGCTCGAGCAGCGCCTTCTCCTTGCGCGCTGCGTCCGCATCGCGCCGGTAGAGTCGCAGAACGCGGCCGTCGGCCAGGCGGATATTGGCGTTGGCGTGACCGCCGCCGAGCACCTCGAAGTCGGCGTCGACCGGCCCGACCCGCTCCTCGATCTCGTCGATCGACACGTCCTCGACGCGGTTGGGCGGACGCCATGCTCTTTCTGGATTCTCTAGTGGCTCCATGATCGGCATCGTCGCAAGTTTTCGCGTTGCGAACCAGCGGCAGGCCGCCCACACCTCTTCGCACAACCAACCCTCCCGCATCTCCCGAACCTCGACGCGCATGGCTCCGCACCTCGCCCCGTAACCCCTGCGCCCACTCGCTTACCGACCTCGAGACCTCCCCGCCCAAAATAGGATCGCGACCCCCCTATCCAGTTATCGGAAGTTAGAGTCGCGCCCTGCATGTTTCACGGCTTTCGGCTAGACTGAACGCCAGACGGATTCCTCGACACCAAGTGCATGCTCGACCACCTCAAAACCGCGTGGAAGGTTGCAACCGCGATTGCCCGCGGCCTCTGGTACGCCCTTGTGGTGCTCACGCCCCTGCTGGGCATCTGGCTCGCATCGTCGCTCGCCGCCTACCTCAACGGCCCGACATGGCTCGCCGCCCTCGCCGGCGTCCTCGCGTTTCCGGCGCTGCCGTTGTTCTGGGAGGCCTGGTCGCACCGCCGCCACGAGCGAAAGAACGAGGCCCGCGAGGCTGATGGTAACGAAGCGCGAGAGCCATGGTTTAGCTTCGGCGACCGGTTCATCCTGCGCACATTGGTCGTCAACCTGGTCTTTCTGACGATGCTCGCCAGCCTATTTCCCCAGGCGAGCTTCGCAGCGCTCTCCACGCGCGGCGACTGGATGCTCGAAGGGCGCGACGCGCCGTGGACGTCGACCGCCCGCACCGCCCTCTTTGGCGCAGCGGGCGGCCTGGAGTGGCTCTACAACCTCACGCGCGACAACCCGTACGAGCGCTGGGATGACGACGAGGACCAGCCCACGCCCTCACCGGTCGCTGGCGAGGTCGACCGGACGCGGCCCAAGGACGACGAGGCTCCGAGCCAGATCATCGATGACTCGGAACCGGCTTCGCCCTCGCCTGTGACCGCGGACAGACCGGAGCCACGCGTCGACAAAACCGATACCGAGACACGCGACGCCGCGCCCCGCTGGCCGCTGAACGCCGAGCTCCACCCGGCGGTCACGACCATCCCGCCGCACCAGGAGACCAGCCCGGAGTCAGTCGCCCGCTACCTGGCAGCCAACGAGCGCGATCCGCATCGGCGCGTCAAAGCGATCTACGACTGGATCGCCGACCACATCCGATACGACGCCCCGGCCCTCGCCGCCGGCGACTACCCGCCGCAAGACCCCGAAACGGTCTTCGAGACCCGCAAGGCCGTCTGCGCGGGCTACGCGAAGCTCTTCGAGCGCATGACCGAGACCGTTGGCATCGAGTCGGTGTACATCACCGGGGTATCACGCGACCGCGGCGGAAATGTCGGAGGGAGCGGACACGCGTGGAACGCGGTGGAAATCGACGGACGCTGGTACTTGCTCGACGCCACCTGGGGCGCCGGATACGTCGAAAACGACACGTTTCATAAGCGCTACAACCCGGATTATCTATTCACGCCCCCACGCGTGCTGGGCGTCGACCACTTTCCGGACAAGGCGCGCTGGCAGTTGCGCGAGGACCCGCTGAGCCGAGGCGAGTTTATGCGCCAACCCATGTTGAAGGCGGGGTTCTTCAAGCGCGACTTTCGGCTCCAATCACCGAGACGCTCGCAGGTGACGGTCGACGACCGCGTCGACATCATGCTCGACCGTCCGGCGGGTCAGCACGTCCTCGCGTCGCTGTACAACGCCGAGGGCAAACGACAGAACCGCTGTGACGTCGACGGCGACCGCCGCGTACACGTTCGCTGCGATATCCCGCGCCGCGGCGGCTACGAGGTGCGGCTGTTCGGGAACGACGCTCGCGCCGGTGAATACGACTTCGTCGGCCAGATTCAAGTCCGGGCTCGCTGAGGGGTCCGGCGGCGAAGGTCATAGGTTTGCGCGGCCCTGCGGGCCACGCAGGTCATAGGTTCCTGGATGCGTGGCGGCATCGAGGCTTGGATGAGTTCCGCGTATGAGCACGTTCGCTGCGGACCGAACGCGTCGAGGCCGCCGGAGATCCGCAGAGCGCGGCACCCCCAAACGTGCCTCCAGGCCTCCAAGCTCCAGGACCCTCCAGACTCCACGAACCTATGACCTGCGAGGCGCCTGCATCGCAAACCTATGACCTACGCGGCGGCCCAGCTCATCGCGCCCGCCCCCCTCGACACCACCCCGCCCCGGTAGGGTTCGCGACCTTTCTGTCGAGTTATCGGAAGTTACATCCTCGTCAAACAACCAACACGCGCCGAGATTCGCCCCGTTCGCGTCGTGTGGTATAGCCGAACACGTCGAAATACACCTCAACCACCGCGGAGCACGCCATGGACGACCTGAACCTACTCATCATGGGCGGAACCCGATTTATCGGGCCGCACATCATTCGCGAAGCACGCGACCGCGGCCACTCGGTCACGATGTTCAACCGCGGCAAGACCAACCCGGAGCTGTTCCCCGACGTCGACCGCCTGACCGGCGACCGGGTCGCGGGCGAGCTGGGCGCGCTCGAGGGTAAAAGCTGGGACGCGGTGATCGACACGTCGGCCTACTTCCCGCATGTGGTGCGACACGCGCTCGAGGTCCTCGGCGACCATATCGACCACTACCTGCTCATCTCGACGATCTCGGTATACGACGGCTGGAACTGGGACGGCATCGACGAAGACACACCCCGGCACGAGCCGCTCTACGACAAAGACGCCGACCTGACCGGCGAGACGTACGGGCCGCTCAAGGTCGCATGTGAAGAGCGCGCGAACGAGGCTGAGCCCGGCGCGCTCACCATCCTGCGCCCCGGCATCGTCGCGGGCCCCGGCGACCACACCGACCGCTTTACCTACTGGCCCGCCCGCGCCGCTCGGGGCGGCCAGATGCTCGCCCCCGGCGCCCCCTCCGACCCCATCCAGTACATCGACGTCCGCGACCTCGCCGCATGGATTGTCGCGTGCGTCGAGGACCAGATCACCGGGACCTATAACACAGTAGTGCCGATGGGCTCGGTGACGATGGGCGACCTCATCGACGCGAGCCGCGAAGCCGCCGGAGAAGACGCCGCCGAGCCGACCTGGGTCGACACCGACTTCCTCCGACAGCAAGACGCCACCGACAAATGCCCGCTCTGGGCGCCCGCAGACGGCGAAACGCGCGGCCTCCACCGCGTCGACACGACGCGAGCGATCGAAGCGGGCATGGAGACTCGCCCCGTGCAACAAACGGCGACAGACACACTCGACTGGCTCTACGAGCAACCCGAAGAGCGGCGCTCCGACCTGTCGGCCGGCCTGTCAGCGGAGCGCGAGGACGAACTGTTGTCGGCGTGGGAGAGCCACTCGACGAAATAGACTTGTATTCCGAGGCCCAACCGCGCCAGGGCGATCGCAAAGTCGCTTGCGTCGAAGTGTGCTGCGCCCATCTTGGGCGCAGCGACGGCGTGCGGCCCACAATGCCCCCCGACGGGGTGTAGTTTAGAG
>JBNJFZ010000080.1:0-4719 GCA_051747295.1 Myxococcota bacterium | reverse complement strand
ACACACACACACACACACACACACACACACACACACACTGCCAAGATGGCCGCACGACGGGTTGACTTTGCGATCACGATGCCACACGACCCCTCATCGCTTGCGTGCCCGGCGCCCGCCGGGCTACGCTCGAGGCCCACAAAACTCACAACGAGGGAAGGGAATGACCTATCGAACATCGCTCGCAACCGCAGCCTTGTTACTCCTCAGCGCGGGATGCGTCCCGCTCGAGGACGATGGTCCCGACGGACAAGACATCGCCCAGCCGCAGTACGACCCCGCCGCATGTAGCCAGGCAGACCTGACGGCCGACCTGTCGGACCCGACGTACTACTGGAGCTTCGACTCCAGCGTCGACGCCGATATCGGCAGCGCTCAGGCATCTGCATCGGGTGGCCTGGCCATAGACGGCGAGAGCCTGATGTTCGACGGCGAAGACGACTACCTGACGGTGGACGGCGTGGAGAAACCGGAGAGCTTCACCATGTCGTTCTTCGTGCAGCCCAGCAGCCTGAGCGAGGGCGACCAGCGCATGGTCGTCAACCTCGGCAACGGTCCGAACGCCTGGGAAGGCGTCGGCGTAAACACCCGCGAAGGTTCGGTGCGATTCTTCGCCGAAGGCGGTGGCGGCGAGTCCGAGGAAATCACGGCCGCGACCGAGACCCTTCTGCCCGTCGACGAATGGACCCACGTACTCGCTACAAAGTCCGGCGCCACCCTACGCGTCTTCTTGAACGGCGAGCTCGCCGCCGAGCGCAGTGATTTCACCTACGACCTCAATTACGGCAGCAATGGCCTGGTCTTCGGCCGCCACAGCTACTTCGAGTCGAAGTACTTCCACGGCCGCATCGACGAATTCGCCATGTGGGACTTCGGCTTCAGCGGCGGTGAGGTCACGACCTTCACCACCAACCTGGCGTCGTGTGAGTAAGGGCTCGAGAGGTCGGACTGCGAGGTCCCTGAAGCGCGGCGTTTACACGCGGCCTCTTCGCGCTCATCGAACGAAGATAATCACCTACGAGTCGTCTTCGGACACTCGGACATAAGCGAGCAGCACGAGTCCAACTGCTGCGCTCACAATGGTCACCCACAGCAGCACCTCTTTGGATTCCGCCGCCGTGAAATCGAAGTACTTTCCAATGCGCCCGCCCATCATATTGTTGGCGCCGTGGGCCAGGCAGGCGTACCAGACCGACTGCGTTTTGTAGTAAATGAGCCCCACGATCATGCCCGTGCCCAACAGCGCCAGCGGCCGGAGGACAAATGCGGCCAGCGCTGGATCGTAGCCGGGGTAGCCGTAGCCATGAGGTCGAGCGGAATATGCCAGTATGCCCAGATGACGCTCATGATGAGCAGGCCCTTCCAGGCGCCGACACGGTCGATGACCCGCGACTGCAGGTAGCCGCGCCAGGCGAACTCCTCCCCGAATACAAATACCGTGTTGAGCAGCAGGTTCAGGCCGATGCCGACGAGCGCGTCGGCGGGGAGCTCGAACGTCGGCTCGCCCTGCAAATCCACCGCAAAGCACGCCGTCATAAACACGACGATCGGTAGCAGCGCCAGCGCAACCCAGGCCGGATTCTCCGGCACCAGGCTCCAACCGGTATCAGCGAACCCCTCGTCGCAGATGAGTCGAAAGACCACGGTCAGCAGCGCGGGCGTCCACCCGGCGACCATCAAAACGGCTTGCTGCGAGACTCTGAGGTCGTCGACGAAGTAGGCTGCGACGGTGCAGCCGATCGCGTAAAGAGCGTAGGTCGCGACGACGAACGCTACGACTCGCTTGTCTTCGAGCAGCTTCATGTCGCGTGTCCGGGTCGTTGCTTTAGATGACGCGCCTTACTGTCCAACCGGCCGAAATCCCAACACGATTTAATGTCCTGTCGATGGCTGCTGCACACGCATCGCGGTCGTACTCGCCTGGCCAAACACGCTGAACGAGCGCCAGGAAATCATCGACGTCGAGAACCGTCGGTATATCGTAAGAAATCTGCATGCCGCATCCCCTATTGCCGTTGCGCCGTTCGGCACTACGTTAGGCGAAATCACGTCCACCCGCGAGCGAGCCCGATGATGAAGCGAGATGGTATCGAACGACCGCAGCGCTATGTCAGCGTGGATGCGCGCTACGCCATGAAACCACGACCATGTCGTGTTAGACTCGCGATAACGAGGAGGCGAGATGGACGACGACGAACGAGACGACGCCGAAGCCGAAGCGGTTATGCACACCTGGTTAGGCCGTGGGTTCGTCATCGACTCGATCGTCGAGCAGGACGAAACCAACCGGCTCGCAACCGCCCGAACGCACGAGCGCGGGGATTCGGAGGGAATCGTGGTCGACCGACCGCAGCGCTACAACGGCATCGAGGTGGGCGCGCGCATGACCGTTCTGAAGCTCGACGGCGGGCTCCTCATCCACTCGCCGGTCGACATCGACCCAACTGAAGTCGAGCACCTCGGAGACCCGCGGTGGGTGCTGGCGCCCAATCTGCTTCACCATTTGTACGTGGGGCCGTGGGCGGAGGCCGGCCTCGAAGCGTGGGCGGCGCCGCGCCTGCCCGAAAAGCGCTCCGACGTCGAGTTCGACGCGGTTGTCGAGGAACAGTCGAGCCCCTTCGGCGACGAGGTCGAGCTGATGCCGATGCGCGCGTTCGGCATGACCAACGAAGTCGTCGTCCATCATCGCCCCAGCCGCACGCTCATCGTGAGCGACCTGGTCTTCAACTTCACGAAGTCCGCGTCGTGGCTGACCCGCGCGGCAATGTGGTGTCTGTGCGGCTATCCCGGCTGCCAAACCACCCTGCTCGAGCGCTTCGGCATGGACCGCGACACCGCGCGCCGCGAGGTCGAGCACCTCGCCAACTGGGACTTCGACCGCCTCATCATGGCGCACGGCGAGGTCATCGAGACTGGCGGGAAGTCCGCGCTGCTCGAGGCATTTGGGTGGGCGGGCGTGTCTGCGAGTTGACTATGTCGTTGGTAGCAGATTCGGTGCTAACCGCTTTGCACCGCACCCCGAATCTTTTGCTTTCTCGAATATTTCGCTAATCTTCTTCGAGAATCGCGCAGCCGAAGCGGATCGGCTTCCTCCAGACGCACGTGCAGCTATGTTGGAGTCTCAGGACATTGTCATCTTACTCGAGCTCGCAGCCTCCCAGGACTCGCTCGAGGAACTCGAGGAGTGGCGACAGGCCATGGGACTCGAGGCCGCAGAAGTCCGGGCTTCGCTAGATCGAGCTGCAGCCGGCGGCCTCTATAATCCTGCCTTCGAGAGGGTGAGCCGTAAGCCACTGCGCAATTTCGTGCTCCATGGCATCCCACACATCTATCCCGCGGCGCCGGGCGAGCGAACTCATGGGCTGCTCACCGCGCACTCGCACCCGGTATTTCGAGATGAGATCATCGCGGGCGCATCCTTTGTATGGCCCGCTCCGGATGGCAAAGCCGTTGGTCTTGGTATCGAGCCGATAGACCCACTCGTCGTGCCCAGCGCGCGACGCAACCCATCGTTTCATGCTCTTGCGGCGATCGTTGATGCCATCCGGGTTGGTCGAGCGCGTGACCGACAGGCGGCCGGTCGCCGTCTCGAAGGTGTACTCGCGGCGTGACTCTTAAACCACCACGATAGACGAGCTCACCCAAACAAGCGATGCTCTCCGTGACTTTGTTTCGACATTCGCGAGCACCGCGCTCGAAAATCAAGACATTGGCGACGCGCTTCCTGCCCACCTTCCCCCGACGGAGACCAGCGAACGAGGACAGCGAGCCAAGCGCCTCATTCGACGGTTTCGCCGTTTGGCGAATCTCAACTCCTCCTGACACCGCGCGCCGCGAGGTCGAGCACCTCGCCAACTGGGACTTCGACCGCCTCATCATGGCGCACGGCGAGGTCATCGAGACTGGCGGGAAGTCCGCGCTGCTCGAGGCGTTTGGGTGGGCGGGCGTGTCTGAGAACTGACGTCGTTTCGGCAAACAGAGAATCACGCCGCTCACAAAAAATCACCGGCATTGCCCCGGACGCACATTCCATCGCGATCCCAATCACTTAGGTGACCTCGCGCCGCTTCACCTCCGCTCTCCCCCGAAAAAATCACGCAACGATTCGGTCCCCTCTGCCGAAAACCATTATGAGGGGCCGACGGTGTTCGTCGTCGCCTCAACTGCTGCTAACCCAACGATTGAGGAGAGAAGATGGCGCACTTCAGAACCAAAGACACCAACGCACTCGACAGCGTCTACGATCACTTTCGTCTCGGCGAATTTCTCGCCGCCGTCTACGAAGGCAGTGATTATCGGTTTGGGGACCTGTGCTTCCGGGAGCTGACCGACGAGGCACACCAGTATCGCGATAAGTTCATCGCCATGGGTCGAGGACTGCCAATGTGGGTCTACAACATCCCGATTGTGCTGCATCCCGAGAAGGGCGCGCTCATCTTCGGAGTCCCGCATCTGGGCTCAGACACCGCGCCCGAAGATGCCCCCGAGTTCATCGAGGAGAAGCACAGTGAGATGGTCCAGCTCGAGCACAAGATCCGCCAGCGGCTCGAGGAACTCGGCTACTGGCACACCCGCGAGATCGTCTTCGGCGTCGGCCTCGTCACCTACTGGCACCTCGAGGAAGACGATATCCCCGAGAGCGTGCCGCGCGACATCGTCATCGACCGCGCCCGTCTACCCGAGTTCGCGGCATGCGCCGACCGCATCTTCGACTACTAC
>JBNJFZ010000079.1:0-23361 GCA_051747295.1 Myxococcota bacterium | reverse complement strand
TACAAACTCGTCGGCGAAGCGTGAGCGGTCGTCCTTCGACGGAAAGCTGAATTGGTGTTCCAGGCGCGCTTTGCGGTCTTCCTGCGGGACGTCGGCGCGGATGCGCGAGAGCTGCCGGCGGTTCTGCACCCACAATTCCTCGATGCCCGACGGCGCCAGGAATTCGAAGTACACCGCCGCCTGCGGGTCGGGTCGCGCGTCCGCCTCGACCTGACAGGGGCCGTCGGCCGCGTCGAAGAGTTCCTGCGCGAAATCGTCCTCGCAGTAGACGAACGCCTCCCAATAGCCCGGCCCCGAGACCTCGCCGACCTTCAGGCAGTCCTCGCGCCCGTCCAGCGCCGCGTCGAGTCGATGGTGCGCCTCGTCCAGGAGCTTGTCGGCGGGCCCTTCGACCTCATGGGCCGACGCGCGCACCGTATTGATCCAGCTGCGCTGGCTGTCCGGCAGGTGGGCATCGGCGTCCTCGGCGACCTTCACGACCACCGCTTGGCCCATGATGTTGCGAGGAAATGAGTGAAATCTCGTCATATCGTTGTCCCTATGCTCATGCGGCCAAGATGGCCGCATGACAATTCGTCGGCCCGCCATTGACGCTGCCCGCTGAGTAATGGCAATCATCGGCTATCTTTTCAACACGAGGTTCAACGACATGGCAACACACGTACACATCGATATGCTCGGCGGGATCGCCGGCGACATGTTTCTGGCGGCCGCGCTCGACGCGGGCATCGTCGACGCGGCCGACATCGAGGCGGCGCTCTCCACGCTGGGCGTCGGCGACATCGACATCGACACCGAGCGCGTCCGCCGCGGGGCCATCTCGGGCACCCACATCGAGTTTTCCGGCTGGGACCCCGCCGAGGAGTCCGACCATCGTCACCTCTCGACCATCCTCGAGATGCTCGAAGCCAGCGGGCTCGACGACGCGGTGAAGGCCCGGGCGGCGGAGATGTTCGAGCTGCTCGGCCGCTCCGAGTCGAAGATCCACGACATCCCGATGGAGCGCGTCCACTTCCACGAAGTCGGCGCGCTCGACTCGATCTTCGACTTCGTCGCCGCCGCCTACATCATCGAGCACGCCGCCGACACCTGGTCGTTCGGCGATATCCCCACCGGCTGTGGCACCATCGAGGTCGACCACGGCACCATGCCCGTACCAGCTCCGGCCACCGCCGACCTGCTAAAAGGGCTCAAAATAGCCCCGACCCAGGTCGAAGCCGAGCTCGTCACGCCCACCGGGGCCACCATCCTGCGCACCCTGGACGCCCACGGTCGCCTCGAGACGATGCCAACCGGCACTGTCACCCATTCGGGGTATGGCGCTGGCACGCGAGATATGGATAAGCTTGCGAATGTGGTGCGATTCACGGTGCTGGAGACCGCGGTCGACAGCGACCGTGAAGACACGGACGACGTCATCCAGCTGTCTTGCGACATCGACGATATGAACCCCGAGCAGTTCGCACATGTCGAGCGCATCCTCTTCGAACGAGGGGCGCTCGATGTCGTCCGGCTCAATGCGTTGATGAAGAAGGGCCGTCAGGGCGTGCGACTCTCCGTGTTGTGCCGGCCGGGTGACCGATCGGTGATCGCCAAGGCGCTCTTTGTCGAGACGACCACCTTCGGGATTCGTGTCGAGCGCGTCGAGCGGATGAAATTGCGCCGCGAGATTGTTGAGGTATCGACAACGCATGGGGCCGTTCGCGTCAAGGTCGGTTACCTCGACCAGCGCGCCATCAAGGCCTCGCCCGAATACGAAGATTGCGCTGACATCGCCCGGGCGAGCGGTGCCCCGATCGCGGCTGTATACGCGGACGCCAGCTACGCCGCCCAGGAGTTGTTCTTGGAAGACGACAAGTAGCCGAAATGGTGAGCGAATCGGGGGTTTCAGCACAGTTGAATACATCGCGATATCTGCTACAGTCTCGGGCAGAACAGCACATCCAATCGCCTAACCGGGCGAACTCACGCAGGAAACCGACGACGACATGACGCGGGAATGGTCCAAATCCAGCAGCACCCCGTACGACCCGGACGAGCTCCCGGAGCACTACTGCACCTCGTGCACGGCGCTTCGCTACGGGACCGATCCGCAGTGTCCGGAGTGCGGGAAAGAGCGCCCCGACAACGGTTGGCGCGGGCTGGATGCTGCCTTCGACCCGTTCCTCGGCCGCGTGCTCAACGACCGTTACCTGTGCTCCAAACAACTCGGCCGCGGCGCCTCATCGACGATCTACCGCGCCGAGTCGCTGTCGGTCCCCAAGCGCTTTGCGATCAAGATGGTCGAGCTCGACTCGGGCCGCGGAGACCTCGACGACCAACTGCGCACGCGCATCGAGCGCGAAGTGCGCGCAGTCGGCATGCTTCGAAACCCTCATATCGTGCGTGTGTACGAGATGCTGGAGTTCGACAGCGGCTGGATGGGCCTGGTCATGGACTATATCGACGGCCAGACCATCGAATATCTCGTCGAAACCGGCGGCCCCATCCCCGTCAAGCGAGCGCTGCGGCTGATACGACAATTCGCCAACGGGCTCAGCGAGGCGCACGACGCGGGGATGATTCACCGTGACATCAAGCCGGCGAACCTGATGGTCGAGCAATTGCCCGACGGCGAGGATTTTGCGTTTATCCTGGACTTCGGGGTGGTACGGCTCGACGACGAAGCGCGCATGACCAAGGGGTTCCTAGGCACGCCGCTATTCGCCAGCCCCGAGCAGGCGCTCATGGGCGAGCTCGACTCGCGCAGCGATATCTACAGCCTGGGTGCCACGCTTTTCTACATGCTCACCGGGCGGGCGCCATTCGACCGACACGACAGCCTCGAGGCGCTCGAAGCACATATCAAGCAGAAGGCCCCGACGCTCCGCGAGGTCCAGCCCGACCTCCCCTTCTCGAGCAGGCTGGAGCAGTTGCTGGCCGACACGCTCAAGAAAGCGCCCTCGGACCGGCCTCAAGACCTCATCGAATTCATCCAGGTCGTCGAGTCGGTCCTGGAGGCCCCCTCCGAGCCCATGTTCGACGGCGCGGCCAACAGCCAGGCCTCGATCGAGTCTCCCTACGAAACTGACAACAACCTCGATGACGACATCGCCGAGCTCGGCGCCGAGAGCACGCGCGCTGGACGCCCGAATTCCGGCGAATTCTCACCTCCGACCGACCGGAGCTTCGCCTCAAATAGCAAGAACGAGTTCCGAAACCGCCCCGGAACGGCCTCGGGACTGCAATCGCGCATCCTGAGCATGAATGACGCCGACAAGTCTGAAGCCAGGGCCGACTCCGAGGCACTCTCGGCATCCGAAGCCGAGCTTCGAGACGCACCGGCGGCGTTCGACGAGTCCCAATTCGAGATGACCGACACGAGCCCGAGCGGCTACGATCGGCCACAGACCAACCCCGAGGGCCTGGACGTGGCGCGCTCGATCGTCGCCTCGCAGACCATCCAGATCATGCCCGAGCGCCACGAGCCCGGCGAAGGACTCGTCGCCGAGAGCAGCGAGACCGTTCAAGCCTCGGACGTCGCCGAGCAGCTCCGTCGCGAGGAGCACCAGAGCGTCGCCGAAGAGACCTTCGGCACCGAGTTCGCCCGCGGCGTGCGCTCGAGCGCGGCGCGACACGACCATGACGTGGTCCTGGCCGATGACCAAAACCAGGTCTGGCTACTCGAAGACGACCACCTGCGGGAGTTGCTCGCCCCCGCGGTGCTGGTGACCGGTGTGGCTATCTGCGACGGCTACATCTTCACGGGCCAAAAAGACGGCACCATCGGCCGCTACAACCTCACCAGCGATGATTTCCAGGCGCTCTACCAGGATGTTCGGCGCGCCCCCATCAGCGCCATCGATTGCAGTCGCTCCGGTGCGCTCGTCATCGCCGGCTCGGCCTCCGGACGTGTGTACCTGGGCCGTCCCGACACGCCAGACTTCGGCTGGATGCGCCTCAAGACCGGCGCGCCCGTAGAGGCCATCGCGGTCTCCCAGGAAGGCGGTCTATTCGGTATCTTCCGCGACGATCGAACGTTGACCATCAGAAACAGCGAGAACCCACGGGCCGAGGTCGCCTCGCTCTCGATCGACGGCGACCCGCGCAGCGCTGCGTTCTCTCGCGACGGTCACCTGCTGGCCATCGCTTACGCCAGCGATGAAATCGCGATCTTTGAGGTGATGTCCGGCCGCAAGCTCTCCTCGCTACCTTATGACTGCGATGTCCCGCAGTCGCTGTACTTCTCCCACGACAACGTCCTGCACGGGTTCAACTCGGCCGACGGCCGGCTCCGGCGCTGGAATTTGACCGTATCTCGCCCCGTTCGGCCCGAGAAAACGGTGGCTCGCTGACCGCGATCCCCCGCGATCACCTGGCGGCACATCGTCGCCTTGTACTTCCCCTTCACGCCCACTATGCTCCGCGCCGAACCCGCCTGAGAGCGCTTTTGACGGGTTCAGACGCTGCCGTAACCAAGTATGACTGCGCGCTCGTCGCGCAACGACGTCACGCCGAGAAACCATGTCGAACGATAATCTGCCAGGCCCAAAGCAAATGGCGCGCGAGGTGAGTCGGCGCCGAACATTCGCCATCATCTCGCACCCGGATGCCGGTAAGACGACGCTTACCGAGAAGCTGCTCCTGTACGGTGGAGCCATTCACCTTGCGGGGAGCGTCAAGTCGCGCCGCGCCGCCAAGCACGCGGTGAGCGACTGGATGGATATGGAGCAGGAGAGGGGCATCTCGATCACCTCGTCGGTGCTGCAATTCCCCTACGGCGACAACGCCGTCAACCTGCTGGATACGCCCGGCCACGCCGACTTCTCGGAGGACACGTACCGAACGTTGGCCGCCGCCGACAGCGCCGTCATGCTCATCGACTGCAAGAAAGGCGTCGAGCCACAGACCGAAAAGCTCTTTAAGGTCTGCAGCATGCGCAAGCTGCCGATCTTCACCTTCGTCAACAAGATGGACATGTACGGCCGGCAGCCGCTCGAGCTGATGGAGGAGATCGAGAACGTCCTGGGCATCTCGGCCGTTCCGATGAACTGGCCGATCGGCATGGGCAAGGACTTCCAGGGCGTCTACGACCGAAAATCCGGCAAGGTCATCCTCTTCGACTCCGAGGGCACCCACGGCGAGTCCAAGGTCAAGACCGACATGGTCGAGTTGGACGACCCGAAGGTCGAGAAGATCCTCGGGCCGCGCCGCTACGAAGAGTTCCGCGAGGAGGTCGAGCTCCTCGAGATCGCCGGGGCTGAGTTCGATCTCGACAAGGTGCGTGCCGGTGAGCTCACGCCCATGTTCTTCGGCAGCGCGATCACCAACTTCGGCGTCCAGTCTTTCCTCGAGTCCTTCGTCGAGATGGCGCCCTCGCCCGACGAGTCCAAGGACGCGCCCGTCGATCCGAAGCGTCCCGAGTTCTCCGGGTTCGTCTTCAAGATTCAGGCGAATATGAACCCGGCGCACCGCGACCGCGTGGCGTTCCTGCGGATCACCTCCGGCCGCTACACGCGGGACATGCACGCGACGCTGCCGCGCGAGGGGCGAGACATCAAGCTCGCCTACCCGCAGCAATTCATGGCGCAGGACCGCGAGATGGTCACCGAGGCGTATGCGGGCGATATCATCGGCCTCTACGACCCCGGCTACTTCAAGATCGGCGATACGCTGACCAACGGCGAGCCCATCGAGGCGACGAATATCCCGCGCTTTAGCCCGGAGCACTTCGCCGTTGTCGAGATCAAGGACGCGCTCAAGCGCAAGCAGCTGACCAAGGGGCTCGACCAACTCGCCGAAGAGGGCACGATCCAGGTCTTCCGCCAGCCCCAGCTCGGCACGCTCGACTCGGTCGTCGGCGCCGTCGGTATTCTGCAGTTCGAGGTCCTCAAGCACCGCCTCGAACACGAATACCACGTCGATGTACGGCTGCGTAACCTCAACTTCAAGTACGCGCGCTGGGTCGAGGGCGACGACTTCGACGCCGCGAAGTTCAACCGTCAGGACTATACGATGGTCCTGGAGGACAAAGACGGGCTGCCGATCGTGTTGTTCCGCAACGACTGGGCGATCAACTACGTCAAGCAGAACTACCCCGGGCTATCGTTCCTTCCGAACCCTCCGGGCACCCCCGGACTCCAAGAACTGCACGGCAAGGGCTGGGATTTCTGAGCCGGCACCGCCGAAAGATGTACTGCTTCCGGGGGTTCGTGCATCCAAGTCACAGTGAACCTGAGCGACACGAAGCTCGAGCCAAACGGGACTGTCACTGTGAATGCCAACGAACTCACTGAATCCAAGAGACGCGTCCTACAGGTCGCCGAGCGGCACTTTATGGAGCGCGGTTACGCCGCCGTCACGCTACTCGACGTCGCCGAAGACCTCGGAATCAAGCAAGCCTCTCTGTATTACCACGCGCCCGGCGGTAAGCAGGACCTCTTCGAGCAGGTCATGCGATACGCAATGCTCCGCCATGCACACGGCATCGAGATCGCACTTGACGAGAGCGATAACGACGCGCGGAACAAGCTCGAGGCCGTGATCCGATGGCTCGCGACCCAGCCTCCGCTCCCGCTGACGCGCATTCTGGGCGCAGACCTGCGGCACCTGGAGGAGCGAACCATCCAGGAGCTCTCGACGTTGGCCAACCGCGCGATCTTCTCGCCGGTCCGAAGTGTCTTCGAGCGCGCGGCCGAGCGCGGTGAGATCCACGAGCACGATCCGGATCTGATGGCGCGCGCGTTCTTCTCGGTGCTCGGGAGCGCCTCGGCGTCCGAACCCGACGCATCGACCCCGGAGATGAGGCGAAAAGCTTCGATGGAGCTGCTCGAAGTCATGTTCGAGGGCCTCAGCGTCTCGAAATAGCGCTGGAGGCTGTTCCCCACGAGCTCGGGGATTCCGCCGCGGGCGCGAACATGATACACCGTGCGCCCGTTGCATGGTTCGTTCAACACCCGAGCAGTGGTCATGTCCCGCCTACCAGAACCCGCAAGCAAGCCCGTAGCTTACGGGTTGCTCGTCTTCATCATGTTGATCTGGGCGTCTGCGTTTGCCGGGCTTCGCCTGGTGCTGCGCGAACTCGACTGGGTGACGCTGACGATGATGCGAATGGTCTTCGCATCGGGGGCCCTGCTCGTGGCAGGCCTTCTTTTCGGCACGCCATTTCCACGCAGAGAGGACTGGTGGAAGGTCGCGCTGACCGGCATCTTTGGCTTCACCTTCTACCACCTGGCCCTGAACCTCGGCCTGGAGTATATCACCGCCGGGCAGGGCGCCTTCATCATCTCGACCATCCCGATCTGGACGTCGATCCTCGCCTGGCAATTCCTGAACGAGAGGGTCACCGCTCGAACGTGGGCGGGCATGGCGCTCGGCTTGACCGGCGTGGGAGTGATCAGCCTCGACCTGTCGACCATGTCTATCTCGGTCGGCAGCTTCATCGTGTTGTTCTCGGCGATGTGCGCCGGCGCGAATATCGTGATTCAAAAAGACCTGCTCGAGCGCTACCGCGCGCTCGACGTCGCCGTCTATGCCACGTCGATGGGCACGCTGCCGCTGCTTTTCTGGCTGCCGTGGGGCCTCGAGCCGCTCGAGTCTCTGAGCACGCAGGGATGGCTGGTGTTGGCGTACCTGGGGCTGATTCCGATCGGCCTGGGGTATTTCCTGTACCAGATCGCGCTGACGGCCCTGGAGGCCAGTCGCGCATCTCAGTTGCAGTTGCTCATCCCGCCCATCGCGGCGGTCATCGCCTGGTTCTGGATCGCGGAGGAGCCGGGCCCGAACCTCATGATCGGCGGGCCCATCATTCTGGCAGGCGTGCTGCTCGGGAACCTCGAGCGGCGAAGACGCAAGAAGAAGTCAGAGGCGTAGCCGGAGTCGCGATCACCAAAACTTGAGATCTATTGAGTATTGGTGACAATGGGGTGTACTCGAACGACAAGCCATCTCCATCGGTCCCATTGCGGGGAGTAACATCTATGTTTGGACGTCCTGATATTGGCAAAAATCTCATCGCTGCATCTGGCTTCATCGCCGCTGCATCCCTGCTCGCCGTCGGCTGTGGTGACCTGGGCTCGAATGTCGATTGCGACGAACTCGTTGAATATGGCGCCAACGCAGTCGCCAACGGTGATGCGGAAGCCGATCCGGGGACCGACGGGGAGACCACGAGCGTGTCCTGCTGGACCCGTGATGATGGCTGCTTCACGGTCATGGACTACGAGCTCGGATACGGCGGCTTCCAGAACGTCAAGCCTCCCAACGGCGGGATGAACCTGTTTTCAGGCGGGTCGAACTGCGATGCCGGCAACGGCACTTCTGTCGGCACGCAAACCATCGACGCATCTCTCGAGCCTATTCTCGGAGACATTCAGGACGGAATGGTGACCTACGTATTCTCGGCCGACCTGGGTGGCTGGGAAGATCAGGGCGATGCCGCCACCGTCAGCGCCACGTTTTTGGACGCCAGCGGCGCGGAGCTCGCGGTCTCGACGCTGGGTCCCATCACCAGCGAGGACCGAAACGGCGAGACGGCCTTCCTCGAGCGAAGCGACACGGGAGCCGTGCCGACCGGAACCGAATCCATCGAGATCCGCTTCGAGGGAAATAAGACCGGCGGGAGCAACAACGACGCGGTCGCCGACAATATCCAACTGGTCTTCGGCGCGGAGTAAAACGCGCTCAGGAGACCACGTCAGTCATCGGTGGTGATCTTGGTCTGACAGCCCGGGGCGACCTCGAATGGGTCGAGGCCCTCGCGCATCGTCATCACCTCGACGCCCTCCTGCGTGACGACGATCGTGTGCTCGAATTGAGCCGACAATGAGCCATCCGTGGTCACGGCGGTCCAATCGTCGTCGAGGACCTTGGTCGGATAGTCACCGACGTTGATCATCGGCTCGACGGTGAACGCCATGCCCCGGCGAAGCCGGAGCCCGGAGTTGCGGTTGCCAAAGTGGGGAACCTCGGGCGCCCCGTGGAATGTCCGGCCGATCCCGTGCCCGATGAAATCTCGAACCACCGAGAAGCCGTTGGACTCGGCGTGCTCCTGGATGGCAGCGCCGATATCACCGAGTCGCTTGCCGGCTCGAATCTCGCCGATACCACGCATCAGGCAGTCCGCGGTCACCTGAATGAGCTTCTGAGCGGTCTCGGAGACTTCGCCGACGGGGAACGTCGCGCAGTTGTCTCCGTGAAATCCGTCGAGCACCGGGGTGACGTCGATGGCGACGATATCGCCCTCTTCGAGCGTGCGGCCCTCCTCGGGGATGCCGTGGCAGACCACGTCGTTGACGCTGGTACAGATCGCCCGCGGGAAGCCCTTGTAGCCCAGCGGCGCGTGCTCGACCTCGTGCTTCTCGGCATACGCCATCGCCTCGTCGTCGAGGTCCTGCGTCGTAATTCCCGGCTCGACCATCTCACCGAGGTGGCAGAGTAAGTCGGCCGCGAGCCGTCCAGCGGCTCGCATTCTTTCGATTTCATCCTCGGACAGGATGATGAGTCGACGTCGACGTCGCATGTGATTTCTGGCGCTAGCGGTTCGTGAACAGCGAAACCCGGTCCTCATCGGACCGGGTCACTCTGGCTATCAGAAAAGCGATATCTTGTGAACGGTCTCCCGCTCAACCGTACATGCCCTGGCGCTCGGGCTTGAGGTCGCGAGACATCAGGTCCTTGACGGCCTGGCCGGTCTCCTTGCCTTCGTGGAGCACCTTGTAGACCTGCTCGCCGATGGGCATCTCCACGCCCAACTCGTCGGCGAGGTTGTAGACGCTCTTGGAGGTCTTGACGCCCTCGGCGACCATATTCATCTGCTCGAGGATCTCGTCGAGGCTGTAGCCCTCACCGAGCTTGACTCCCACCGAGCGGTTTCGACTGAGCCCGCCAGTGCAGGTCAGGACGAGATCGCCCATGCCCGCGAGCCCCATCAAGGTGAGAGGGTTCGCCCCCAGGCGCACACCGAGGCGCGAAATCTCGTGCAGTCCACGGGTGATCATGCCGGCCATCGCATTGTGACCGAGGTCCATACCGCTGACGGCGCCCGCCGCGATGGCGATGACGTTCTTGACCGCGCCACCGACCTCCACGCCGATGACGTCGGTCGACGTATAACAGCGAAAGCGATCGTTGCTGAAGGTCTCCTGCGCCTCGATCGCCAATTTGTGATTGTACGAGGCGATCGTGACGGCCGTCGGGTCATGCTCGGCGACTTCCCGCGCGAAGCTCGGCCCCGAGAGATACGCCAGGTACGGGTGGCAGCGCGTCGGTAGCACGTCCTCGAGGATGTCCGAGACCAGCATCTTGGTGTCGTTTTCGATGCCCTTGGTCGCGCTGATGATCGGAGTCGCCGTGGGGATCTTCTCGGCGATCTGGCTGATCGTCTGGCGCACCACGTGGCTGGGCATGACCGAGACGAGCATGTCCTTGTTGTGGATGACCTTCTCGAGGTCATCCGTCGCCGAGAGGTTCTCCGGCAATTCAAAGCCGGGGAGATACTCGGTATTCTCCCGCTCGTCGTTGATGGTGTCGGCGAGCCAATCCTCGTAACACCAGATCTCGACGTCGTGTTTATTCTCGGCGAGCAGCTTGGCCAGGGCAGTGCCCCAGGAGCCGCCTCCAATCACACCAATCTTCTTGGACATGTGTGGCTCCACAATCTTCGAGTAAAATTCAGGTTCGCTTGGTCTCACGACTGCGGCGTCGGAGCATCCGGAGCGTCTCCGCTGGGTGCCCGAAGACCTCGTGCAGTCGACGATTCGCGTCGCGCATCTCCTCGACAAGCTCGTCGGCGAGGGCGTCGGTAATCACGAATGCGGCCGGGTGTTCGTCTTCGAAGAGTCGATCGAAGGCGTCCCGAGTCAGCTCGAGGACCTCGCTTCGCTCGACCGCCGTGCCCGAGCTCGTGTGCTTCCATGAGCCGACCAGCGAGTTGATCGAAAACAGCGAGCCGGGCTCGGAGTGCTGCATCGTGCGCTGGCCGTCGGGCTGGACGCGGTAGGTAATCTCGATACGACCGTCCAACAGGATATAGCCAGCTTCGCTGGGATCACCCGGCGCCCACAGCGGCTGGCCGGAGATGACGCGCGTGTGCTCGCAGACCTCCACGAGATCGAGTACTTCGTCGCGCTCGAGCTGGGTGAAGAGCCCACGGTCGGCGATGATGTCAGCGTATGAAGCGTCTGCCATTCGTTGATCTCGAGTCGAGAGAGTCGTGTTACGCCTTGCGGATTCTGGCGAGGATGTCGTGTACCTGGCTTTCGAAGCTGTCGAGGTGGTTGGCCGGGTCGGCGAAGACCTGCTCGATGCGCTCGTCTGTCTGACGACGTCGCTCACCGAGTATTCGCGCGAGCCTCAGGATGATCTTGTAGGCCGCCGAAGACTTTTCTGCACGCAGTGCGGCAAAGGCATCGGATTCGAGCCGGTAGATCTGGCAGTCGCTGAGTGCTTCGACGGTCGCCGAGCGCGGGCCGCCACCGATCAACGACATCTCACCGACCACGGTACCCGAGCCGAGCATGGCCAGGATGATGTCCTCACCTGCCCCCGAAGCCGCGCGCACCTGCAACTCGCCGTTTTCGACGATGAAGAGCGCGTTTGCGGGGTCATTTTGCTCGAAGAGGATCTCGCCGGCCGAGAGCATCATTTGCTCGGAGGCACTCACGATCTCGCGAATTTCGCCGCGCGTCAGCCCATCGAAGAGTTCGATGGAGTGGAAGACGGATTCGGCATCCGAAGACACATCGAGTGGCGTGCTGGATGGCTGACCCAGCCCGCCCGACTCCAGCGGCACGACGGGCCTGTGCTCGACGGTCTCGCGAAGGTCTGCAGAACCTCCAGAATCTTCGCGCGACGGGTCCGACTTGTCCTCGTTATCGCTCATAATGCAGTCCTGACTCTACGCCGAGGCATCCGGGAAATCTGGGGCGTCCGCCGAGGTCGACAGGTCGCCAAAAGTCGAGATTCAATGTGTGTCCTATACCTTGAGAAAGTCTACCCCCCGAAGGTCATACGTGCAACGCATCCGAGCAAACGTACTGTGCAGTCAACCGGATGCATCCACCGGCCGGCGTAGTTCGTAGACCTTTCGGTGGTAGCATTCGAGTGCCTCCTCGCGCTCGCGAGCGATGTCGTCGTGACAGTCCTCATCGCCCTCGAGGAGCCATTCGCCCCGCGAACTCTCGAGGGCGATGCGGGCCTCGCCATCGGCGACCAGCCCGAACGACGCCCGCATGTGGCGCGCCAGGCAGGCCGGATACCGACTCCAATCTGCTTCATAAGCGTCGACGCGCCAGCCGGCCTCGGCTCGCTCGAAGCGGCTGTAGCGACCGTGCACCGGTAGGCAGTCCGCGCCGTCACATACCATGACCTCGACATGCTTCTGGGCACTGTTCGCATGCTTCGAATCAGGGGCGTCGTCACGCCGAGCGCCGCCCGCATCGTGGTCGTCCGTGGCCACCTCGACCACGACGGTATCCCCGCGCGGGGCGGCCGCATCGAGCATCTCACAATCCTCGGTCGCCTCGGTCATCTCGACGATCTCCCATCGGCCCGACACTCCCTCGGCCGAGTCGTCCAACTCGGTCTCGAGCAGCGCGCTGACTCGCTCGCAACCCATCAGCGCCAGTGCGGCGATGGACGACACGAGGCAGGCTTTAAAAGTCGTCGATTTGATCGGCGATCTCCGGATAGTCGATAAACGGATTTCTGGAGTTCTGCAGGTCGTAGATGGTCTGATTGCGAACGCGCTCGTCGGGGTCGACGGGATCTTCGTCGTGCCACTGTCGCAGCGCCTGCTCTTCGTGAGCCGGTATCGACATCTGGTAGACGACCGCAAAGTAAAACATCGCGCGTGCGACGTTGCCTTTGTGCTCGTCGCGCGGCTCGAAGCGCTTATCTCCGTCGGCATCTTCACCGAGCTTCGAGCCACCTTCCGACCAGGATACATTCGAGACGACGTTTCCGAAATAGTTCGCCGATCGGCGCGTATTCGAATCGGACGTCGTCGGGAAGAGGTGATGCATGTCGGAGTTGGGGTCGCCGGTATCCGCGCCTCGACTCTGCGGCCAGGTATGCTCGGTATTGAATTGCGAGCTCGGCGGCACTGTGTCGGTCTGTATCGTCTGGCCGGTGTAGACGCACTCGACCACGCCATCTTCGTTGTCGATAGTCCCGAAGATCAACTCGCGGGACCGGTCGTAGCTCGTCGCGGTATGTCCTTGATGGCGCAAGAGAATCTCGTCTCGGAGCTCCTGATTGCTCAGTCCCACGTACGGGTCGCCCTCTTGATCCGGGTCGCAGACGTCACCGAGGCCGTCGCCGTCGGAGTCTACCTGGTCGGGGTTGGCGTCGTTCGGGCAGTTGTCGCGGTCATCGGTGATGCCGTCGCCATCCGTATCGATAGCCTCCTGGCGACACGGACCGGACATGCAGGTCAACTCGAAGTCGAAGCGCCCGTCAGTCTGGGACAGGTTCGCCAGCTCCAGGCGATACGAGCCGCCCGCGAAGAACTCCCAGCCCATGTCGAGCTCGTCCTCACGGTACGGAATATGCGCGTCGGCCGACCCCGATGGGTTTCCCCAGGCGATGGCTTCGGGCTCGCCCGGTCGAAAGATCGAAAGCGACGGATTCCAGTCGGTGCCGTCGGCCTTGCGCAGCCACATGACGATGTGATCGCCCTCATTAGCCTCCAGCTCGATATCGATCTTTTCGTTCGCGGCGATCGGGGCGCTGAACTCGGCTCCGCCGGTCGTGATCGAGTCCGGAATCGTCGACGTCTCCGCGTCGGCGTCAGACGTGGTGTCCTCCGCGACGTCCTCGGTCGTATCGTCCCGTGTATCCTGCGCATCCGAACCCGCGTCCATCTCGGCCGCGTCTGCATCGTCGCCCCCGGGATCTTCGGCGGGGCAGCCCGCAGCGAGGGAGAGCAGCAGTAATAGGGAGGCAAGACGCGGGATCAATTTCATCGGGACACTACATTCGAAGCGGGGAAGAGACAGAGTTGGCCGGCGCCGTGACCTGCACGACGATCGGCCAACGCATCGCGCAGCATAGAGCATTTACCGACTCGACACAAAGTAAACCGGACAAACTTCTGCAGCATTCCCGCAGCTGTCACCGCGTCATATGTCGACCTTCGTATGGTCAAACCTGCAAAACCTCTGTAGACTCCTCGTATCACTCACCTCCATCACGAGGGGACCATGTACCGCCGACTCATCCTCGCCACTCTCGCCATCCTGTTCGGTGCGACGGCCGGTTGCGGAGGCCCCAGCGTCAACGAATCTCTGAGCAAAGACTTCACGATCCACAGCCCGGACAAGGCGGTGACGGTCGAGGTCGCTGATCTGGAGGGCGACGGCGAGGGCAAAGCGAGCGTCGACTACGGTGATCGCGATGCATTGAAGGTGCTGCCCTTCAGCACGCGCTACCAACTCGACAAGGAGCCCAGAGACGCGAGCGACGTGCAGGTTTCGTACGCCAGGTTGACCGTCGAGCAACCGGAAGACGCCGACCTCGACGCGGTCCACAGTATCCACGTCTACCTGCTCCCAAAGGGCGCGAGCTGGCACGATTCGAGTGATTGGCGTCGGGTCGCGGTCGCCCGCGGGTTCCCGCAGGGCTCACGCACCATCGACTTCGACATCCTCTCGAAGCCCACGAACGTCTCGCAATTCATCCAGGAAGACGACGATGGACTGGAGGTCTGGGTGGGCATCTACGTCGTGCTCGACGAAGAGGTCGAACTCCGCGCAGGCGGCATGGAGGTCAGCGTGGACATGGACCTGTCCATTTCGATTTGATTGCTCGCGCGCCCTCTACCGGCAACGCTGGGTGGCAGGCTGATACACCTCCGCGCCCGCACAGGTGCCAGTAGGCGTCGCGCAGTTCTGGCATCCCGCGAACAGACTGGCGGTCTCCCCACATTCAGCCACGTCGTTCCTCCATCCCGAGGAACCCGACTGCTCGACACACGTCGACATGCTGAATCCGCAACTCCCCGCATACGAACAACCCTGGGTCGACACGTCGTCGATCATGGGGCTTTCTTCACCATCGCAGTCGTAATCGTAGCCACCGCCACTCCGAGGCTCACTGAAATAGGTTGTCTGGCCCGGGCGAGCATCGGGGTCGGAGTCGTCGCAGTCTCCGGATTCGTCGACGAAGCCCTCTGGCGCGCTGCAGCCGACTTCCTGGAGGGCATCTGATCCATACCCATCGCCGTCGGAATCGACGTAGAAGGTCGTCTTTACGCCTTCGTCGATCTGACCATCGCAGTCGTTGTCCTGCTCGTCGCAGACCTCTTCAGCATCGGGGTTGATCTCGCCGTCGGCGTCGTTGCAGTCGCCCCCGACATCGACGTAGCGCGGTGAGGGGCGGTCGCATTGCTCCCTGGAATCGGCGTCCGTACCGAACCCATCTTCATCGGCGTCGAGGTACCAGTTATTCATGACCCCCTCGTCGACCTCGCCGTCGCAGTCGTTGTCTCGGCGGTCACAGGTCTCGCCGTCGGGGTCGGGGACGCAGCTCGACTCGCAGCCATCGCCATCGGGGTCGTCGAGATCGCCGTTGGCATCGACGAAGCCGTCTTCGCAGGTGATTTGACAGCTGCCGCCATCACAGCCGGAGGATTCGGCGTTGGGCGCCTCACAGGTTCGACCGCACGCGCCACAATGTTCGGTGTTACTCGACAGGTCGACGCACTCGCCGTCACATTCCGTGGCCGCGTCGTCGCAGAGCTGCGGGTCGGAGTCCTGCGTATCGCTCGTATCCTCGATACCCCCACCATCACTCATCGGGTCGGCGCCGTCATCCTCGAGGTTGCAGCCGACCATCGCCATCCCGGCGACGAGCACCGCGAAGCAGGTTTTCCAAAACGGTCCGGACATCCAGGTTCTCGTTCGAGTCGCTACAGCTCCAATCTCGTCAAACCAGTGTCGTCAAATGTGGAGGCTTCGTCAAAGTTTGTCGGCTCGCGGCATCGCAACCGCCTGCATTCGCCATCGGGCGAAGGCGGTTTGGCGTTCGCCCACGCTCTGTTAGGCTCGTAGAAAACACCCGTGAATCCCGGCGAGACTAAGGTCCCTGACGGCGTCGACAACAGTTGCGCCCGCACGATCGACGGCTGCGGGTGCGGGACGGTCCACCATCACCCCGAAACCTCGCGATGGGCGGGCTTCTGGTGCTGCTGAGTCCGGGAGGGGCGTTGGGTTGGCGCCGGTGAGCCTTGCTACAAACGAGAGACTATGTCTACGAAGCTCGAGATATTTTTGAAGCTCGTCGACATCGCGCAGGACGTCTATGAATCGTCGGACGACCTCGATGACGACCAGAAGGCATGGCTCCTGGAGAGCCTCGAGTGGGAGCGCAAAACCGCGCCGACTGCGCCGACTCGGAGCCTGAGCCAGCTCCAGAGCCAATTCCTCACGGCCTGGAACGAAGGCGTGGGCCGCGACGTCGAGCGCTTCTGGGAACGCGTGGAGCAGAGCGATATCGAGCTCGACCGCCGCGATCGCGTCCGAGAAGCCCTCGACGCCGGCAAGCTCGGTACACCGGACCTCTTCTTCGCGCTCGAGGATCATTTTGCGTTCTTCGAAGACAGCGACAAGCTCGACGACGACGAAATCGAGGAGCTGGCACGGCTGATGGACGCATTCGCCGACGCGCCCGAAAACCAGTATCTGTTCGGCGGACCGGATGAGTCGCTGGTGGATGACGAAGACCCGACCGAATTCGACCTCGACCTCTCCGACGGCCAGATCGTGCGTATCGTTCCCGGTCGGTACCGCTTCGATTACTGGGGCATGCAGCGCTACGAATACCTGCACGATCGCGGTTTTCAGGGCGGCGGCTATAGCTGGGCGGGCATTGCCTACGGACTGCTCGAGCTCCATGCGCCCAAATTACGCTCGCAGGTGGAGTTTGACCCCGAGGGCGATTGCCTCTGCGTCTACGGCAGCGATGTAGCCGCGCTCGAGAAACTCGCCGGGCTGATTTCGGACGCGGTCGATTCAGATACCATGCTCGATGCAGGGATCGAGGTGGCCCTGGAACGCAGCTCGATGGAGTAGAAACCGCCTCCCACGCTGACCAACCCCGCTTTTAAGCCCTCCCAGGGCCCTTCATGCCCACCAACCAGGTTCGTACCACCTTAGTCGTCCAAATGGGGTCGTTTTTTTTCTGATCCGGGGGCGTTCAGGGCGAACCGGGGTGAATTTTTGGAGGTGAGGGGTGGTGATTGGGGCTTGGATGTTTTTTTTGGACGGTGAAATTCGTCGAAATTCGTCAAAAATCAGCGCAGAGCACCGCTGCAGACACACCGCTGCATGCCCCACGGAGGCTCGAAATTAGACGGGTTTTCAGGGGTCTTGTCACTGTTCTCCAGCGACGCGCAGCCCGTTGGAGGCCCTCGGCGCGTCACCACGCCGACATCCACAACTCGGGCGTTCGGGGCGGCGGTCTACGCCGCCATCGGACGGGGCTCGTGCCACGGGAGCGGCGGGCCCACCGCATCCGACGGCGTCAGACACCGAAGCCACCCCGGCGGAAAGGTGCCCGGAGGGTACTCGCCCCAAGCCCCGGCCATTCGCCACTTCGTGGCGGCGCGCCTGTAGACCTGCGTCGTCTCGTCGAACCAGACATTATACGCTGCCTTCCAGTCCGCATCTCGGCTGATACACCGACCGCGCGCCCGCCAGAACACCTCTTTCGGGCGTTGGCAGTGCGACTCGTCCAAGATGCGGTTGCGACCCCGGGTGCGCTCGTTCATTCGGTCGATCTCGTCCTGCAGCCGCGCCTCTTCTGCATCGACCGCCTCGGCGATCCGCCTCTGGATCTCGTCGTCATCCAGCCCCTCCCAGAACGGAGGCGGCGATAACTCCAACTCCAGGGTCTCCAGGCTGCGCTCCAGCGCCGGGGTTAGGCCGTGCTCTCGCATCGCCGCAGCCTGCGCCCGCGTGGCATGGCGCACCGTCCGACTCGTCTCCCCTGCCCGATGCAACGCAAGCGACGACACCCCCGGCCACTCCGCCGCCTCGTAAACCAGCCGCGCACGCACTGGATTGCACAAAATGTGAGCCGCCAGATCGCAGAAGTCCTCGGCCGAAGCGATCTCCTCGGCATCGTAGCGCTCCGGAAAGTTCGTCCCCGACGTGCCGCGATATCGATTGAGCCGGGTCGACAACTCGCGCTGGAAGTACTCCATAAAGTCGTCCAGATTGGCCAGCGGCGCCTGCAACACCAGGTGAAAGTGGTTGCCCATCACCACGAATGTCATGATCCGTACACCGTACATGCTCGCTGCCTTCGCCAGGCAGCCCGCCGCAAATAGCTCGATGAATTCGTCGGGGCTGAGCCGTAGCTCGCCGCGGTAGGTCTTGTTGGTGACGTGGTAGACCGCCCCCATCCGAAAGATTCGAATATCGCGTGCCATGCGCTCCTCGGGTCGAAGTTTGAACACCAGAGGGACCAAACCCCTCTATAATGGTTTTCGGCAGGCACCCCCGAATCGTTGCGTAAAAAGTTTCGTCGCGACCCGCGCGCCGGCTCGGCGACCGCCTCCACACTCCGCTTCTGCATGCTGGCAGGGCCGGTTCTGGTACGCTACGGTAGCCGCACGCCTGTACCTCTGCCCGACCAACCACGGCTATGCGCTACCTGTTTGCTGCCATCTTCTGCATCGCGACCCTGACCAGCGCGACCGCGCTCGCACAGTCCGAGACGCCGGGGCATACGGCGCCGAATGGCGCGGAGTTCAACGGCGTGTTGGGCGTCGCGCTCGGCCAGCGAAGCTTCGTCGACACCGATCGCCCCGGCGGCTTCGACACCGACGAGGGCGTCTACTGGTCGCAGACCTACGGTATCGGCGCGACGTTTCGGCGCAGCTTCGTCTTGGTGTCGGCGTCGCTGGCGGTCCAGCAGTGGATTCCGGAGCCGCGCACCGAGGCGGAAAATACCGTCCAGAGCCACGATCTGATGTTCACGACGCGCTACGCCGGCCTGCGCCTACCCGATACGGCGTTCGAAATCTCACCGGCGGTCAGCATCGCGCTGCCGACCAGCCAGGACAGCGTGCAGTCGAACCTTCTCTTTGGGGCGGAGTTCGGGCTGGACGGGCGGTGGTACGCGACCACCCGTGTCGAGCTCAGCGTGTCGGCAGCGATGCGCCAGAACTCGCACGCGGACCCCAACGGGGCTCTCGAGCTGTCGCAAACGTCGATGTACCCGCCGCCAAACGGCCTGGGCACGCTCGACGTCACCGCGGTGATGCGCCCGACGAATCGCTACGGGGGCCCGGCGATGATGATGCCGTCGATGCTGCACCGAACCACGCCGGATATCTCTCGGGTCTTCACGGAGGCGATCGCCGCGGACGTCATGATCATCGAGGAGCTGCATGCGCGGCTGGGCTACGGGCTGTATCAATTCGTCGGCTATCGCGGCGACGACGAGCAGACGCCCGAGCCAGGCGCGCTCACGGTCACCATGCAGGCGGCGACGCTCGATATCGTCTACGAACCGGCCGACTGGGTCTCGATCGGCGCGAGCACCGCGACTTTTCAGGGACTGACGCCGCCGGATAGCGGTCAGCTTCGGTTTCCTTTGTGGAATGTGGCGGACGCCGAAAACAACCAGTCGAAGCTACGGTTATACGGTATTTTCTACCTGTGAGGCTCAGCATCTAGCGCGTGTACTCCGGCGAGAAATCGAACGGATACGTCACATCGAAGAACGCGCCCTTCGGCACGGGCGGAAAATCGGTCTTCATCATCTCGCGGCACAGACACGACTCGACATTCTCGTTTTGCATGCTGCTCTCGACCACCTCGCACGCAACCGGCGCCCCGGGCGAGCCGATCACGATTCGCGTCGTGATATTTCCTGCGAGCTTCTCCGGGTCCTGAACGTCGTCCTGCGCTTCGACGGCATCCTCGCCGTCTTCGTCGGACTCGTCTTCGAGGTACTTCGCGCAATCGACGTCCTCGTCCGCTGAGCCCGCCTCACACTTCTCGGTCAGCTCTTGGCGCTGCTCGGCCAGCTCTTTGAGCCGATCGATCTCATCCTGATAGCACATCGCGTAATAGCGATTCCGTCCGCTCAGCGGGTCGCTCAAGCCACCTTCGTAGGTCGAGCGGTCACTGCTGGTCTGGTCGAGCGTCTCGGACGTGGTGCACTGGTCGAGCTCGCGAATCGACGCCTTACCGGTCGAGTCCAACACGAACGTCTTGTGCTTGCATTCGCCGTTTTCACCCATATCGATGGTCTGTTGCCTGGAGCGGACCTTCGAGGCGTCGTGAACGCGGACTTCGATACCCCCGGAGCCATGCTTCCAGCCCGCAAAAAGGACCGAATTCACGTCCGTGGCTTTCGGCAGGCCCAGCGATTCCGTCACGAGGGGCTGCTCTTCACCCACGTAAACCTCGTAGAACTCAGTGGCGTATCCGTTCTCGCGCGATGTGGAAATGCGACAGATCAAGCTGTCGGTCTTCGCCTTGTCGGCGAGGAGGCAGGAATCCGCATCGAGCCCCTCGAGCTGCGCGGCCTGCGTCCATTGCCCGCCTTCGCGACGCAACAGCGTCGTGCTCTCGTCTGCGACGACGATCATCTCGTCGACGCCGGGCGCGCTGAACGACCCGCGATAGCCGAGCGCGCTTCGGCCGACGCTTCGCCGGCACTCGCGCGCGGCGGGTTCGGCGCCACAGACGGCGCGCGCGGCGCGCTTGGCCTCGTCGTAGCCGAGTTTTTCGGCATCGGATGCGGCGTGGTAGCTCGGGCGTTCGGGCTCGGACGGCCCGGTGGTGGTCGGAGCTTCGTCCTCTTGTGTCGGCTCAGCGGTGGACGCACAGCTGGCCGACAGACAGAGGACACAGAGAAGGGCGACGCGTACTGCCGATCTGGACATATTCGTTGGATTTTGGGGATGCGTTCTGGGCACGCATCTCAGGCTACGGCGCCGCACGGCCGGCGGTCAACAGGAAGCGTTCGGCTAGACGCTCAAACACAATGCTAGAAGCTCAAACACAATGACGTGACATGCGCCGTCTGGTGGATGACCCCGTCGCGAAAGAACGCAGGGAAATACTCGAACCCGAACTCGAACCCCAGGCCCTTCCACGGCCACCACTGAAACCCGGCCTGAGCGTAGGGACTGAGCGGAAAACCCCGGAGATCGTTGGGGCTCGGCCGGCTGTAGCCAAAAATTTCGGTCGTCGCGACCATGAGCCCCAGTCGCCCACCCAATCCGCCGGTCACCAGCCAATTCGACTCCCCGAGCGGCTGCCGAATGCGTACGGCCGTGCCACCGCTCAGGTGTGCAAACCCCGGGGCGTCCTGCGACATCCCCTGCTTTTGAAAGTCGAAGTCCAGCGACCAACGCTCACCGAGGTCAACCTCGAAGCCACCGCGTTTGGTGGTCGACAATGCGACCTTTTCATTGGCGTCGATCGCCACTCCGAAACCGGCTTTCAGGGTGACGCCCCACTCGAACATCCCGCGCTCGCCGTCTGCGGCGTGGGCCGGTGCGGCGCTCGTAAAAGCAAACAGCGCGAAGGAAAGCACGGCTGCGACACATCGCCTCATCGACTCGTCCATTTGAAATCCATTCACATCTGCCGGGGACAAGATGACGCGCGAACACGCCTGGCTATTCAAGCAAATTTTGGAGCGGCGACTTCTGCCAAGGCGAGTTCTTGACGCATGCGGCCAAGATGGCCGCATGACGAAGGTGCCGCGGCGGCAAAGAATGCCGGCTCAACTCAGCCCGGTGCGCGCCCGCAATTCGTCCTCGAGCGGGTTGTAATAGTCGGGGGCGCGCTCGAACACGCCGTCGAGGCCCTTGCCGCCATCCTTTGGGCGAAAGACATCCGCAAACGTGCCCTCGGCGAGGGTGTCGAACATCCCGGCCTCGCCGACTTGCTCGAGGAGTTCGACGCTCTTCTCGAGCACCTCGCGGGCGCGCGTCTGGATGATGCCGCCGTCTTTGAACTCGATCTCGTCGCCGAGCGCGCGGGCATTCTTCATGACATACTGCGCGTTTTCGAGGGCCAGCGCGCGGTCGCCCATGTGCGGCGTGTGCATCGCCTCGGTCATCATGCCGAGTAGCTGGATGCCCTGGTGGGTCATCACGCCGATGAGGTTGAACAGCGCGTCCTGGATGTGGCCCTTGAAGATGTCACCGGTCATGTACTTGGTCGGCGGCATATACTTGAGCGGCGCCTCGGGGAAAATCTCGCGCGACATCTGCGCCTGTGCGAGCTCTAGCAGGAAGCCGTTTTCGATGTCCGGATTCATCTCGAAGGCGTGGCCAAGGCCCATCTGGTCGGGGCGAAGCCCGCTGCGAAGCGCCAGTTGCTCGTTGATGAACTGGCTGGCGAGCACCGTATGCGCCGCCTCCACCGCGTCCGCCGTCGTCAGATAATTGTCCTCGCCGGTATTGATGATGACGCCGGCGTAGGCGTTGATCATGCGGCTGAAGTACTGGTCGACGAACGTGCGCTGCGGGTTGATGTCCCGAAACAAGATGCCGTAGAGCGCGTCGTTGAGCATGACATCGAGCCGCTCGAGCGCGCCCATCGCGGCGATCTCCGGCATGCAAAGGCCGCTGCAGTAGTTGCAGAGGCGGATATAGCGGCCGAGCTCGTCGCCGACGTCGTCGAGCGCCTCGCGCATGATGCGGAAGTTTTCCTGGGTGGCGTATGTGCCACCGAAACCCTCGGTCGTCGCCCCGTACGGCACGTAGTCGAGCAGGCTCTGCCCGGTGGAGCGAATCACCGCGACGATGTCGGCGCCCTGGCGGGCGGCGGTGCGCGCCTGGACGGCGTCCTCGTAGATATTGCCGGTCGCCACGATGACGTAGTGGAGCGGAGCCGGTCGGTCTTCGGCGTCTTCGAGGAGGCGATTGCGGTCCGCGACGTTCGCCGCAATGGCGTCCGCGGCGTCCTGGGCGAGCTCGTCGCCCACCCGACGCACCTCGGATTCGTCGAAGAACGGAACGTCGTCGACGCTCAGATCGCCCTCGGAGATGGCCTCGGCGATGGTCTGCGGATCGCGGTTGGTGTGCAGCATCGCCCGCGCCAAGAAGCGCGTGACCCCTTCGTGCAGCAGGCCCGCGTCGTCGACTGCGTTGGCGACCACGTTGGGCAGCGGGATGTCCTCGGCGTCGACGTCGTCGATGCCGAACAGCCGCAACACCGTGCGCTCGACCGCGACCGTCGTGCGGCCGCGGATAAATGCGTCCATATTGTCGGCGATATCGGCCGACGCCTGCCGTGCGCGGTCGATCTGTCGGGCATCCAAACCGAGCTTTGACATACCGTGTGCTCCTCATCTCGAAACGGGTCAGACTTCTGGCATTGCGAGGCGGATTTGGCAAGTCAGCAGAGCAGC
>JBNJFZ010000078.1:0-23463 GCA_051747295.1 Myxococcota bacterium | reverse complement strand
TCGCTGCGGTCCGGGCTTCGCGCTCGCGCAGCGGCACTTCGCACACAGCACTCCAAAAAGGATCGCCTTCGGGCGTCAGGACACGGTTTCGGCCGTTAGGATACTCGGCAGCCCCGACGGCTCCGGGGGTGAAATCCCGGGGTCGTCGGTGGTGGTCGAGTACAGCGACGACAATTTGCAGATAGGCTACGGGGTCTTTCATGCCTCGCTGGCAATTCTCCCGATCGGATCCACCCGCCCGGGCGACGCACACGTGTATCCGCTCCACGTGGCCGGCGTCTGGTTTGAGCGGATTCAAAATAGGTGCACAGTGGGGCAGTCGAGGGACCCGACTCAGAGCCATGCGGAGCGCTCGTGTCAAGAGATGCACTTCAAACAGAACTTCTGCTGTGGGTTTGGCCGATGGAATCGCAACACCGTTTCTTTTTCTATATTTATTGCAAAGACCTCGTCGAAATGCGGGCGTTTTACTCGCAACTTCTCTGCCTCGAGGAGGTCTTCTTCGCAGAGGGGGCCGAAGGCGGGTTGGGATACCATATAGGCCATGCTCAGCTCACAATTTTCGAGGCTTCACAGGAACGTGTGCCAGACTCCTCGTGGCACCGTCAGCCCGGTTGGAGAGGAGGGGTCAAGACGAGCCCGAGCTGGTCAATACAATTCACGACCAGTCGGGAGTTTCGCTCAGCGGTCCAACGACTTGTGAGGGCTGATGTTCCACGCTTTTACCAGCAGCCCCGATGGCAAGGGTACTGGAGCTTTCCGGTCAAGGATCCCATGGGCAACACCGTGGAGTTGACCTGTTCACCCGCGGACGCGCCGGCGAAGACGGTTTGGGAGGACTAATGTGATTTCTGAACAGAGACGCCGTGGACAGAAACACGATTTGAGGGCGCGCTCGCCGCGATTTCGAGGGCCGAAGCCGATTTTCTACGCAACGATTCAGGGGGTTGCGCCGAAAACCATTATAGAGGGTCCGTTGGATACACGTCGAAACCCCGGAGGAGGTCATGATGTCGAAAATGGGACCAAAACTGGCGCATTTGGAGAGCGAAGGTGAACGACAGAGGCGTCGACTGGAGCGGACGCTGCAGCGCTTCGAGCATCTCGTAGAGGAGGTCGCCGAGTCTGCGCGCCGCCCGCTGATGGCGCTCGCCTCGGAGCTCGTGGATGTCGACTCGAGGCTCTCGGAGCGGGAGCGCGCCATGATCGAGTTGGCGCTCATCGGCACGCCGGAGGCGCTTCGCGTGCTGGAGTGGTTCGACCCGCAGCCGTACCCGCCGAGGCTCCACCTGCTTCAGAAGGTGTGCCTCGGCGAGTGTCGGCGTCGCCGACGACGGGACGAGATCGCCGGACGGCAGGCCGCCTGAGCTACTCGCGCTCGATGATCTCGAACTCGACTCGGCGCTGCTTGGCCAGCTGGCTGGCCTCGCCTTTCTCCTCATCGGACATGAATGCGCCGTACCCGGCGGGGACGAGTCGGTCGGAGGCCACCCCGCCTTCAGCGACGAGGTAATGCTTCACCGAGCGTGCTCGCTCCTTGGACAGGAAGTAGTTGTACTCGCCGCCGCCGCGCGCGTCTGCATATCCACGAATTTCGATGCGCTTGATCTCGGGGTTCTCCTGGATGACCCGCGCGATCTCGTCGAGCAGCGGGTAGGAGCTGGTCTGAAGCGTGGCGCGCTGTGTCTCGAAGTAAATCTTGCCCTGGATGTCGAGGCGCTTCTTGCGGACTTCGACGTTCTCGGGCTTCTCGTCGGGGCAGCCGTCCTCATCGCGGTAGGCATTGATGACCTCGGCCTCGAGCGGACAGTCGTCGATCTCGTCCACGATCCCGTCCTCATCGAAGTCGCTCTCCGGGCACCCGTCGTGGTCGGCCACGCCGTCGAAGTCCTCGGGCGTCATCGGGCATTCGTCGCTGATGTCGGAGATGCCGTCCTGGTCGTTGTCGGTATCGGGGCAGCCGTCATCGTCCTCGAAGCCATCGACATCTTCGGCTTGCCGGGGGCACATGTCTGCTCGGTTTTCGATGTTGTCGCCGTCCCAGTCTTCGACCGGGCAGTCCTCCGGCGACGTCCCGGAGTCCGGGCTGCAGTCGATCTCGCCGACCGGCACCGAGCCGGTCTTGTAGGCGATCGACATGAAGCCGCGGGCCTGCGGAGAGCCGATCCCGCGGAGCACACCGCGTCCGACGCCGACGTGGAGGTCGACGCGGTTCCAGGCCGTAAAGCCACCGCCGAAGACGACCTCGGCGCGGCGCTCGTGGCTGGCCTCGAACGGCCTGGTCAGCGGGCCTGAGCCAATGGCTTCGAGCCCCACGTAACCGTCTTTTGCTACGTTCCAGCGAAGGCCAGCCGAACCCGTCAGTCGACGTCCTTCTTCGATGTTGTTGATAGATGTCGTGGGTTGAAACAGCGCCCCGAGGTTCACGGCTAAGGCGAAGGGGCCGAGCGTGCGTGAGACGCGGACTTGTGGTTCCGCGGTCACGGCGTCGCGGCCCAGGTAGGCGTTGCCGTTGGAAGTGGGGAGTGTAAGCCGTGCCGCGAGCGAAAGTGTGGCGGGGAACGGGTTCTCGCGTAGTAGACGAACCTCAGGGCGCATCTCTACGTCACCGATGCCTCTACTCGCCACACTGCCCAACCCGAATCCGGGATACTGGGCCGATTGTTCGGCGACGTAGGGGACGATGACGCTTAATTGGGTGAAGTTGTAAAAGCCGACCGTGGCGCTGGCGTTGACCTGATAGCGTTGGTCGACGAGCGGCCGGTCGAAGAGATCCGGATTATTCGGATCGACGACGAGTGGCCGTGATAGAAATTGGCTGGAGGCTGCAATGCGATAGTCCATGTGGCCGAGGACCTCGCCGGTGCCCGTGGAGAAGACCGCGTGGCCGCTGGGCTCGAGGCGAAACGAGTTGACCTCGAGTGCGGTATTGTACGCGTCCGGATGCTGGGCGGACGCGGTCTGACCGACGGCCAGCACGGCCGTGACGGTGACGGCGGCTGCGACCGCCGATCCCCCGCGTCGCCGCCAGCGCGCGACCAGTGCCAGGAGGCCGAGCAGCACCACAACCGCGGCGCTGACCGGGGGCGAGTTGTCGGCGGCCGAGGAGCAGCCGGCACCACCGGTGACGGGGCCCTCGAAGTAGCCTACACCGTCATCGCTCGGGTCTTCCGGGTCCGAGAAATGCTCGACGACTTCGATATTGTCGGGCACGCCTCCGTTGTCCGAATCCAGGTCTCGGAAGTCCTTGATGCCGTCGCCGTCGGTGTCGATAGCGGGCGTGTCGATGTCCTCGTCACCCGCTTCTACCGCGTCCGGTCGGCTGTCGTTGTCGCTGTCGAGGTCGAGCGCGTCGATGGTGCCGTCACCGTCGGTATCGAGCGGTGATGTGTGGTCGGGGCCGACTTCTTCGCCGTCGCTGATGTAGTCGCCGTCGGTGTCCGGGTTCAGCCAGTCGGTGCCGATGAGTATCTCGTCGCGGTTGACGATGCCGTCGCCGTCCGGATCGGCCGTCCAGTCATCCAGGCCGTCGCGCGGGTCGGTACCGTGGTCGTGGACCTCGACGCCGTCTTCGACGCCGCCATCATCAGTGTCGGGGTCTCTTGGGTCGGTCTCGCCGGGGTCGAGTCGACCGTTGCCGTTCGCGTCCTCGACGCCGTCGTCGAGTCGATCCCCATCGGTGTCGGCGAGCAGCGGATCGGTCTCGCCTTGGTCGGTCGCTCCATTGCGGTTCGCATCTTCGACGCCGTCAGCCAGCCCGTCGTTATCGGTGTCCGCGCGGAGCGGGTCGGTTTGAGTGCCCGGGTCGGTATCGGCGCCCAGGCCAACCTCGAGGCCGTCGCCCAACCCGTCCCCGTCCGTGTCGGCGAGCAGCGGGTCGGTTCCGAGCAGGCGGATTTCCTGACCGTCGGCGAGTCCGTCCCCGTCGGTGTCTGGCTCGAGGGGGTCGGTTTCATCGTCGTCGACGAGCCCGTTCGCGTTGGCATCTTCATGACCATCGGAGAGCTGGTCGCCGTCGGTGTCCCGAAGCAAGGGGCTGGTCTCGTCCTCGAATTGCCACATGCCATCCTGGTTCGCGTCCTCGACGCCGTCCGGGAGTCCATCGCCATCGGTGTCGGCACGCAGGGGATCGGTGCCGCGGCCGCCGCCGTAGTTCGAGTAGACCTCGACGCCATCGTCGATGCCGTCGTCGTCGCTGTCGACGTCGCATGGAACGGTCCGGGTGACGATCTCGTTGCCCTGAGCGTCACGGCGGGTCGCGCGGTACTCTTCGATGCTGTCGAGCCCGTCGTTGTCAATGTCGCGATTGGCGTCGGAGGGGTCCAGCGGGTCCAAATACTGGCTGACGTCGTCTTCGCAGTTCTCTGCGGCGGAGTAGCGCGTCTCCCAGCCGTCATCCATGCCGTCGTCATCGGTGTCGAAGAGCTCGGGATCGGTCTCGTCGGACTGGCGCTTGCCGTCTTGGTTGGCGTCCTCTTCGCCGTCGCTGAGTCCATCGCCGTCGGTATCCGCTGACGTCGGGGAGGTCGTTGTCGACGGGTCGCTGTCAGGCGCAAACGATCCGTCCGTGGCGTCGGGGTCTTCCGGTGAATGCTGGGGCGCGGTCAAGCCGAGCTCGAGTCCGTCGCCGAGGCCGTCGCCGTCGGTGTCGGCCTCGAGGGGGTTCGTGCCGCCGGTCAGCCCCGTGCGCTCCATGACGCCGCCTTCGTTGCCGTCGAGCAGCCCGTCGTCGTCGCTATCGGCGTCGAGCACGAGCGTCTCGAGGCGGTCGTCGAGCGGGAACCACTCCTGGCCGTCATCGATATTGTCGCCGTCCGTGTCGGCCACGTCGACGCGGCTGAAGGTGACCTCGGTCTCGAAGCGGTCGCTGAGCCCATCACCATCGGAATCGGGGAGCTTCGAGCTCGCCGAAGTGGGCGAGGTCTGGTCGTCGACCTCGACCGCATCAAAGATGCCGTCGCCGTCGGTGTCTGGATCGCACGGGTCGGTGCCGTGCACGTTGATCTCGGCGCCGTCGTCGAGTCCATCGTAATCGGAGTCTGCGACCGCCGGCTCGAGGCAGTCGTATGTGCTGCGGCGAAGGTTGTGTTCTTCGCCGTCCTCGAGGTCGTCGCCGTCGGTGTCCAACATGTAGGGATCGCTGCCGTAGGCGTCGCGCTCCAACCCATCCGGGAGGCCGTCGCCGTCGGTGTCGGCTTCGAGGGGATCGGTCTCGTCGCCTGCACCTGGGTCGAATCTGCCGTTCTGATTGGTATCGAATGCGTAATTGCCGTTGCGGTTGGCGTCTTCGACGCCGTCCGGGAGTCCGTCGGAGTCGGTATCCTCCTGGACGTCACTCGTACCCAGTAGAGACTCGCGGTAGAAGGTCAGCCCATCGGAGTCCTGGTCGAGCTTGTCGTCGGTCTTATCGAGCGGGTCGGTGTGGTCGACGTAGACCTCGGCACCGTCGGTCGAGCCACCCTGATCGGTGTCGATGACCAGCGGGTTGGAGCCTATGACGCGGACTTCGGCCGCGTCCTCGAGCCCGTCCCCGTCCGTATCCACCAGCAGTGGATCGGTACCGAGTTCGACCTCCTCGCCATCTCGAAGGAAGTCCCCATCGGTGTCGATGCGCATGGGGTTTGTCCCGAGGTCGAACTCGCGCTCGTTGCTCAGGCCGTCTCTATCTGGATCGTCGGAGCCACCGAAGTCCAGCGTGCCGAAATGTTCTCTCTCCCACGCGTCGTCTAATCCATCGCCATCCGTGTCGCCTGCGCTCACACTCAGTGGCGCGGTCAATCCCACAAGTACTGCAATTGCGATGATCGTCTTGATGCGCGGCAATTTCGTGAGTCGAGCCATGATGCTCCTCTTGAAAATGCCAACAGTTCCGTAGCCTAAACCCGTTACGATCGGCCACGTATTAATTAGTAATCATGACTACATATGAAGTCAAATAGAAAAATAGATTTTTTATTACGATGGCTATTTGCAGGCGGAGATTTGTTGCTGTTTTTGGGCTTTTAGGCGTGTTTGATGTGGTTTATGGGGTGTTTGGGGCGGTTGGGCGGAGCTTGTCGGCAGAGATAGAAAAACCCGCCAGAAGCGGGTTTTGTAGTCGAAAAATAACGTGTGTGGTTTTTTGTCGGTGCTATATTGCCGTCGTTTGTCGTCGCCTATCGCATGCTGGTGGGAGGTGAGGGTGTGAGGGCTTCGCGGCTCAATCGTCTTGGCTGTCGAGGTATCGGTAGAGGGTCTTTCTTCCGATTCCCAACAAATTTGCAGCCTGCCTCTTGTTGCCGTCCTGGCGCTGGACGACCCAGGTGGCATAACGCTTCTTGAGCTCGTCGATCGTGGGGAGTTCTCGGTCGGGGAAGAGGTGATCGACGAGCTCCTGGTCGCCATCTTCGAGCAAGTTCATGCTCGCGTACTCGCGCATGCGCTCGGGCAGGTGCTCCACGCCAATGGACTCGGACTCGCAGAACGCTGCAGCACGCTCGACTGCGTTCTTGAGCTCCCGGACGTTTCCCGGGAAAGGATAGCGGTCGAACAGGTCGATGGCCGATTCGTCGAAGCCGCGCGCCCGAATATCGGGGGAGGACTGTCGGACGCGATTCAGAAAGTGCAGAGACAGCGGCTCGATATCCTCACGTCGCTCGCGCAGGGGCGCGATCCGGGCTCGGAAGGTCGATAGGCGATAGAAGAGATCCTCGCGGAAACGACCTTGCTCGACCTCGGCTTCGAGGTCTCGATTCGTCGCTGCAATGACCCGGACGTCGACATCGAAGGCGTCGCTCTCGCCGACACGCCGGACGCGACGTTCCTCCAGGACTCGCAGCAGCTTGACCTGGATGTCGAGGGGGAGTTCCCCGATTTCATCGAGCAGCAGGGTGCCACCGTGCGCTCTCTCGAAGAGGCCCTCTCGCTGGTCTTCGGCGCCGGTGAACGAGCCGGACGCATGACCGAAGAGCTCGCTCTCGACCAGGTTGTTGGGGATGCCGGCGCAATTGACCGGTATGAAGTCGTCGGTGTCCGTATGGCTCTGCAGGTGGATCGCCCGCGCAGCCAGTTCCTTGCCCGTGCCGCTCTCGCCCTCGATGAGGACGGGGCCGTCGGCCCGACCGATCTTCTGAATACGAAGGGCGAGTTGCTTGAGTGCGGTGCTGCGGCCGATGAGCTCGCCGTAGCGCTCCTCGCGTTCGAGCGTCTCCCAGACGTCGAGGCGCCGGCGCATGGCCTCCACGTTCAGGATTCGCCGCAGCCGCAGGCGCAGGTGGTCCAGGTCCAGGGGCTTGGTCAGGAAGTCATTCGCCCCGAGCTTGAGCGCCTTGACCGCTTCGGGGATGGAGCCGAATGCCGTGATCAGCACGAAGGCCGGGCGAATGGCACGGTCGAGTGATTCGACGTGCTCGAGCAGCTCCATGCCAGACCACCCCGGCAGCCTCAGATCGCTTACGACGACTGCCGGCGGGCGTACACGAATGTGATCGACGGCCGCTTCGGCGGACTCGACCGCGTGGACGCGGTGATTCGCCTCCTCGAGCTCCTCTACAAGGAGATTTCGCAGGCCGCTGTCGTCCTCGACGATAAGGATATTCGCGGACTCGTTGGACACTTGATCGTCATGCATCATTAAACTCCAGTGCTTCGTGCGAAATGAAGGGTGATCCGTGCGCCTCCGAGGACCGGCGAATCATCGATCTCGATGGAGCCGTCCTGTTCTTCGACCACGGAGTCGACAATCGCGAGCCCGAGGCCGGTACCGAGGCTCTCGGGTTTGGTCGAGAAGAACGGCTCGAGCACATCACCTCGCAGGTCTTCGGGGATGCCTTCTCCGTCATCTTCGATGATCACGCGAGCCATATCACCGTCTGGGCCCCAGGAGATTCGCAGCGTCTCGACGCCCGGGGCTTCGAGGCCGTTTTCGACGACGTTGGACAACGCTCGCTCGACACGGGTGTAACTGGCGTGGATACGAATCGGCTCGTCGGGCGGTTCGCGTTCGATGGTAACCGCCCGCTCGTTGTGGGTCGACGCGATGACGGAATCTATCAGGTCCGTCAAGTTGACCCGCGTGCGCCGTTCACCGCCGTCGCGACCGAAGCTCAGGAGCTCCTGAACGATGCGCTCCATGCGCCTGGTCTGGTCGACGGCCGCGTGCAGCTCTGATTCGGCGGCTTCGGGGAGCTCGTCGCTGCGAAGCGTGCGCTGGATACGGCCGCGCACCGTGCTCAACGGGGTTCCCAGCTCGTGAGCCACACCGCCGGCGACGCGCCCGATCGCGGCGAGCTTCTCGGAGCGGCGCAGCTCGTGCTGGAGCTCGATCTCGTGCTGACGCCGCTGTCGCAGCTCGTGCTCGGCCTCTGAGATCGTGTCCAACATGGTGTTGAAAGAGGTCGCGATATTCCGGATCTCGGTTGGACCTGTCGGGTTTGCCCGGTGGTCGCGCTCGCCGGCGTTGATCCGCTCAATTGACGCACGGAGCGCGCCCAGCGCTCGGCCGGCGGCCCCGTAATAACCGAGCAGCACGATGATCGTGACCACGATCACCAGGACTGTCAGCCCGATCGCTCCACGCACGCGCAGCCGATGCATAAAGCCCTGGAAGTCGCTCTCCAGCCGGGTGATCTCGAGGATACCCAGGGGCCGTCCGCCCAGCCCGTTCAGGCTCACGAAATACGAGTAGACGCGCTCACCGTCGACCTTCCGATATCGACCGTCGCGTTGCGTGGGATCGAGCGCCTCGACGTAGTTGGAATTCGGATCGGAGCGGCGTGCGTCCCGAGTCGTGGCGATCAAGTCGCCCTCCGCGTCGTAGATATCCGCGCTGTAGACCCGGCCGATTCGCTCGGTCGACTCCAGCGCGCTGAATATCTGGTCGATCTGGCCTCGCTCCAGTGCATTGCTGACCGGGATTTCGAGGGCGCGAGCCACCATTTCGACTTCGGCCTGCATGCGATCTTCAAATCGGGCTTCGAGGTCGCGCTGCAGAAGCATCGCTCCCAACCCGAACGCCAGCGCGAGGGGAAGGAGGATAAATAAAAGCAGTCTTTTCGAGAGCATGTTGGAGGTGCCGACGTCCGGGGGAGAATTAACACATGTGTCATTTCAACACACATTATGGCGCGGTTCAGGGTGAGCAAGCGTCCTGTGCCGGGGTTGGTGGCGATGAAGCACGTTGGAACGCAAGCTGCAACGTACCAGTCGTGGTTGCGGAGTTCCGCGGCTGGCGACTCGTCGAATCAACGTCGTCATGAGCCATAGAATCACGTCTTTGTGTTCAATGCGAAAAGAGGAAAACCATGGAGTTCAACAAGAGTCAGAGTCGCCTCGCTTCAATGGGGTCGACCCGCCTCGCACTCATCGTGCTGGCGGTACTGGTGTCACTCGGCACGTACGCATGCAAATCGGGGTCCAGTCAGCAGGAAGCCACGGCAGAGTCTGAGATGACGCATCCGTCCAATCAGACGGACAGCAAAGAGTACAAGTCCACCGAGGAGCCTGCCAAGCAGGCACCCGAGGAAGACACGACTCAACAGGCACCGAGCCAGGCGGAGCGCAAGCCCGCACCTGCGGAACAGCCCGCGACCGAGGAGTCATCCAGCGAAGGCCTCGACATGCCAGAGGATGAGTTCAACGAGTTCGTGCGCACCTACCGCGAGGTCGCTCGCGTCCAGCAGACCTATCAGGTTCGCATGCAAAACGCGGGAAGCCGCGAAGAAGCCAAGAAATTGCAGGGCCAGGCCCAGCAGGAGTTGCGATCGGTCGTTGACGATAGCGACCTGAGCGAGTCCCGGTTCAACGCGCTCGCAGCGCGGCTTCAAGAGGATCCAGAGTTTCGTCAAAAGGTCGCCGAAGAGCTGGAGGAGCAAGGCAAGAGCGAAAATTAAACCATAGGACACCAGCATCACCATATGGCGCGCCATTCGGGCGCGCCAAAGCTAGACGAAGAGTCTCGAAGACGAGAACCCTCACAAAAGGAAGAGAATATGAAGAACGTCCATTCCAACGTACTCATCACAGTCATCTTGACCGCGACGATGGCCCTGGGAGTCGCCTGCGAGAAGAACGAAGGTCCGCAGTCGGAGGCGACACCGGCAGAGGAGTCGGCCGCCGCTGAGTCTGAACCCGCACCGTCGGCCGGGGAGCGCAACGCGCCAAGCCCCGACGATTCACCTACCGCCAATAAGGAAAAGCCGTCCTCTCCGGGGGCGGTCGACCAACGCGCACCCAAGCAAAGGGCGCCTGGAGCGGCGCAGGGGGATCAAGAAGCGGCTAATCAGCCGGGTACGGCGAAACGCCAGCCGGGACAGATGCAGGGCGCACCCGACCAGAAGATCACCGACGAGCAGATCGACAAGTACGTCGAGGCCTCGGGCAATATGAACGAGCACAACAAAGAGCTGCAGCGCAAGATGGGCTCGGTATCCGACCCCGAAGAGGCGAAGAAGCTGCAGAGGGAAGCTCGCGAGAAGATGAAGTCGGAGCTCGAAGAGGTCGGCCTGGCTCCGCCGGTCTACGTCGCCATCGGTAAGAAGATGAAGGCGGATCCGGGCTTCAGGCAGCGCGTGCAAGAGATCGCCAAGGAGAGCGCGAACTAAGCCCATCCTGATGGAATAACGCGGCTGTTTCGAGCCGCGCCGGATGTTGATCCGGCGCGGCTCTTCTATGTGTGGCCGCAGGCGGGCCGGGCGGCCTCCGCGTCAGTCGTCGCCGGTCGCGACGCGAATGATCGCATCGGTGAGCTCGTTCGGTACCTCTTCCTGGAGGAAGTGCCCGGCCGGTGTCTCGGTGACCCGTGCATCGGGCAAGCGGCGCTTGTGTCGTCGGAGTAGGCGACCCAGGATCGGGTCTTTCGTGCCCCAGACGAGCTCCACAGGGCCCTCGAATGCCTCCACCCATTCGCCGATGGCATCCAGGAGCGGGATCGACGGGTGTGAGCGCGAGTTCGGGACCATCCGGGCCAGGGCGAGCGGTGCGGCCCGGCTCCAGGGAGCGCGAAGCGGCCAGAAGTAGGCAGCCGTCTGCTTCGGGCCGATGCTGGTCGGGTCGCCCTGTGTGCTCGACATCGCGGGGACCGGGAAGGCCAGCCCGCGAAAGACCAGGTCGCTGATCACAGGCATCCGAGAGAAGGTGTGGAAGGGCGTCGTTCCGATCTGCTCGCGGGGTTTGACCACGGCCGTATTGCCGAAGACGAGCCCGCGAACCCTCGGAGCGTGCCACATCGCGACCCCTGCAGAGATCGGGCCGCCCCAGTCCTGCCCAACGACCACGAGATCCTCGAGTCCGAGCCCATCGACAAGGCTCGAGATCATCCCGATATGCCGCTCCAGGGTATGCGCCCCGAGTGAAAGCGGCTTCTCGCTCAGGCCCAGCCCCATCAGGTCGGGCGCCACCACGCGGAAGCCGGCGGCGAGCAATCGCTTCATCACCTTCCGCCACAGGTAGGACCAGGTGGGGTTGCCGTGGACGAGTAGCACCGTCGGGCCATCCCCGTGGTCGACGAAGTGGATTCGGCGGCCGGATACGACGGCCGCACGACGCTCGAACGGGTAGTCGCGTTCGATCCAGTCGGGCAGCGACGGCGGATTGACAAGGCGCTCGAGCATGGGGGCGTGCCTCGTTTAAAGGATGTCCAAGACTGCTTCGGGAGGCCGGCCCAGCGCGACTTCGTCGCCCTTGATGACGACCGGGCGCTGGATGAGCTTCGGGTGCGCGATCATCGCGTCGATCAGCTCCGCGCGGCTGAGAGAACCATCGTCGAGACCGTTCTCCTTATAGGCCGATTCTTTCGTCCGCATGAACGCCCTCGGCTCCATCTCGAGCCGGGTCAGCACGTCGTCGAGCTCGTCGGCGCTCGGGGTATCCTCCAGATACTCGCGGATCTCGATATCCAGATCGCGCTCCTCGAGCAGGGCGAGGGTCTGTCGGGACTTGCTGCAGCGATTGTAGTGCCAGATCGTGACGTCGGACATGGTCTGTTTCCGTTGGATTCAGGGCAGTGCGCCGCTGCGCGACGCGTTACTCAGCGAGTTCGGCGAGCTCGGCCCACCGCTCGAATTTGACCTCGAGTTCGGCCTCGAGCGAGACGCGCTCCTCTTCGAGCTCGCGCATCTTTTCGTAGTCTGCGGCCTGCTCGGCCATCTCCTCCTCGAGCAGCGACAGGTGCGTCTCGATGGTCTCGATGCGCTCCTCGAGCTCCTCGAATTCCTTCTTCTCCTTGTAGCTCAAGCCCTTGCGTTTCTTGGCAGCCGCGGCGTCCTTGGCCTGATTCTTCTTGCGCTGCTCCGTCTCGAGCGCGCGGCGCTCGGCCGACAGGCGCCTCGTCTCTTCCTTGCGGTGCTCTGCCCACGCCGAGTAGCTGCCCGGGAACTCCTCGACGCCACCCTCGGCGTCCATCACCAGCAGGTGGTCGACGGTGCGGTCCAGAAAATGACGATCGTGGCTGACGACCACCAGCACTCCCGAGAACGAGTCCAAGAATTCCTCCAGGACGTTGAGGGTATCGACGTCCAGGTCGTTGGTCGGCTCGTCCAGGATCAGGAAATTCGGCGAGCGCATCAGCACGCCCAGCAGGTAGAGGCGGCGTCGCTCTCCACCGGACAGCTTCTCGATATAATCCCACTGGCGGTCGCGGTCGAATAAGAACTTCTCGAGCATCTGCGTGGCGCTCAGGTAGCCGTCTTCGGTCTCGACGCGGTTCGAGATGCTCACGATGTAGTCGTGGACCCGCTCGGCCTCGTCCAGGTCCATCGATTCCTGGTCGTAGTAGCCGAAGACGATCGTCTCACCGATCTCGACATTGCCGCTGTCGGGCTCCAGTCGGCCGGTCGCCATCTCCAGCAGCGTCGTCTTCCCCGCGCCATTGGGCCCGATGATGCCGACGCGGTCGTCACGCGGGAAGTTGTAGGTGAAGTCTTCGATCACCGTGTTGTCGCCGTAGCTCTTCGAGACGCCGTCCAGCACGACCGTCTTCTTGCCGAGGCGGGACTCGAGGGTGTCGATGTCGACGTCGTCGGTCTCATTCGGAGAGTAATCGGCGTTGATGAGCTCGTTGGCCTTCTCGACGCGGTGCTTGGACTTCGAGGTCCGGGCCTTGGGTCCCCTGCGCAGCCACTCCAACTCCTGTCGGGCCAGGTTCTTGCGCTTTTCCTCGCGCTTTCGGGCCTGCTCCTGGCGCTCGGCCTTTTTCTCCAGGTAGTAGCTGTAGTTACCCTCGTAGCGGAATACGTCTTCGTCGGCGACCTCGAAGATCACGCCGGTGACGCGGTCGAGGAAGTAGCGATCGTGCGTGATCAGCAGCAGCCCCCCGCTTCGCGACTTGAGGTAGCCCTCGAGCCACTCGACGGTCTCGACGTCGAGGTGGTTGGTGGGCTCGTCCATCATCAACAAGTCGCACGGTCGCATCAGAGCGCGGGCCAGGGCGACACGTTTTTTCTGGCCGCCCGACATCTCGGCGATGGGCGCGTCGAAGTCCGAGATACCGACGCGGTCGAGCATCGCCTTGGCGTCCTGCTCGAGCGACCACCCGTCCACGCGATCCATCTTGGCCGATAGCGTGGTCATCTTGTCGAGCAAGTCGCGGTCGCCCGGGGTCTCCTCGAGCTGCCTGCTGACTTCCTCGTACGCGCGCACCACCTCGAATTCCTCGGGGCCCTCGGCGAGCACCTGCTCGAGCGCGGTCGACGCCTCGGACATCTCGGGGCGCTGGGTCAGATACTCCAGCCGCATCCCATTGTGATACATGATCTCGCCGTCGTCCGGGTCTTCGCCGCCGGCGAGCAGCCGCATCAGCGTGGACTTGCCCGCGCCGTTGACGCCGACGATGCCGGCCTTCTCGCCATCGTTGAGGATGAGGTCGACCCCCTCGAAGAGCATGCGGTCGCCGTAGGCTTTCTCCAGATTGTCGACTTTGATCAGATACATGTGCTGCTCGTCAGGTGCGCGGTGGCCCAGCGCGACCACAGTTATCAGAAGTGGGGCTGACAGCAAACGCCTCCGAGCAAACAACCAGGAGCGACTCGACGATTCGCTCGCTGCTTGCCGCACCCGCGCAACATTGATAACTCGCCGGTCGTGCTGAGTATTGTGGCGCGCTTGCGCTCGAATTAGACGCTCTTTTCTCGAACAAAACGGACGCCGATGTCGACTTTTCCCGTTGGTGCACTCATTCGCAACCGTGAAGCTCCCGAAGACGGCCCTGGTCGGGTGATCGGAGAGGGTGAGGGGGGAACGATCAAGGTCGTCTTCGAGAATACCGAAGACGTCCGCGATATCACGATCGCTCACACCGACATCGTGCGGCTTCCGCTGATTCAGGGCATGCTCGTGGAGGTCTCGCGCGGCCAGAAGAGCAAGACCGGCGAGATCGTCGAGGTCGACTGGCCCGAGACGCCCAGCGACCTCTGCGTCTACATCGTCGACTGCGACGGCACCGAAGACACGGTCTTCGAGTCGCACGTCACGCCGCTGACACCCGAGACGAGCGATCCGCTCGAGCAATTCGAGAAGATGCACTGGCGCGGCCCCTTTCGATTCTTCACCCGCTGGGACATGCACCGCATGGTGTCGCGCTGGTACGAGGACTCGGAGGGCCTGCCAACGCTGATCGGCGCGCGTGCCATGCCCAGTGTGGCGCCGGTCTACGGTGCCCGTCAGGTGCTGTGCGACGACGAGACGCGTCACCTGATCTGCCACGACGATCCGGTCGCCCGCCGCTACTCCGCCGGGATGGTCGTCCAGAGCATCTTGTCCGAAGACCCCGATCGACGCGTGCTGGTGGTCGCGCCGGGCAGCCTGTCGCGCGAGTGGCGCTGGGAGTTGGAGACGCGATTCGGCGGGCACGACTTCGTGCGCGTCGATGCGACCCACCTGGAGCGGGCCCCGGAAGACCGCTGGCACGAGATTCTGGAGCGCGACCGCGTCGTCTTATCCGGCTCGACCCTCGAGCACTTCGCGGACGTGTGTCCCGAGGTCGTCATCGACGGCGACTGGGATGTCGTGGTCGTCGATGACCTGGCCTCGCTTCGCGATAGTCTGTACGCCTGGGGCTGTGTCCGTGGTGTCGCCGATACTGCCGAGCGGTTCCTCGGGCTCTGCCCGATGCCGCGCACCTGGAACCCCGGCGAGATATTCTCGCTGGTCGAGTTGGTGCGGCCGGGCTGGACGAGCCCGGACGATTTTGACGAGCACTACGAAGCGAAGATGGACATCTGGACGGGGATCGAACAGGGCCACGCATTGCTGGGTGCCGATGACTTCGACGCCGACGCGTTCCGATCCCGCTTCGACGGTACGCTGGCCGCGGACGAGTACGGTCGTGAGACGTTGGACGAGGTCGAGTCGGCCTCCGACGCCGCAGAATTTCTGGCCTACGCGCGGAAATATCACGGCCTCGAGACCCAGATTTGCCGAGTCGCCCGCGACCAGGTCGTCGACGGAGCGATGGTCCGAAATGTCGAGCGCCTCGAGTACGAGCCGAATGACGCGGAGGCCAGCATCGCGAAGGAGATCGAGAAACTGGACGCGGGAGGCCACCCGGCCAAGCGCGCAATGGTGATGTTGTACCGACTGGGCCTCGCCAGCTCGCCGGGGCGCTTCTTCGGTCTCATCGAGCAGCGACTCGACGCGCTCGAGGGCACTCCCGACGGTGATTTCGAGACCTCGCCGGTCACGCTGCTCGCCTCGGATCCGGACATCGGTGAAGAGGCCGAGCTCTGGCAAAAGGTGCTCGAGCGAGCCCCCGAGCTCGATGGCGAGTCCGAGTGGATCGCCTCGACGATGAGCCTCGCGGGGCAGTGGCACGCCGAGTCCGGTGAAGCCTGCGCGCGCTTCGTCAATGCAGTCGAGTGGCTCGATACATTCCTCGACGAGGTGCCGGAAACCGATATCGAAGAAGACGAGGAGCCGCCGCTGCGCAAGGTTCTGGTGTATTGTCGGACCTCCCAGACGGTCGAAGACTTCGCGATGTATGCGCGGCTCAAGCTCGGCGATGAGGCCGTCGAGACTGCCTATTCCGGCATGCCCGCGGACGTCATCGACGAGTCCTGCCGCATGTTTCGCGCCAACCCCGATACGCTCGTGCTGGTCGTCGACGAGGCCGGCTCGCAGGGCCGAGACGTCTCGCGCGCCGACGGTATCCTCCACCTGGAGTTGCCCACGTCGGCGCTTCGCCTCGAGCGCAGAATGGCTCGCGTCGATGCGCCGACGCGCGACCCGGACAAGCCGGTACATACCGCGATGATGATAGGCGGTGGCCTCCTCGACCAGACGTGCGCGGAGTACTTCGACGCGCTCGGCGTCCCGCAGCTATCCCTTCGCGACGCGGAGTTCGAGGGCGCGGTGATCGACCGGGAGTTCTACGACGTGCTCACCAACGGCCCAGCCGAAGACGTCATCGAGCGCGCCTCGGAGCTTCGCGACGGACAGCTCGACGACGACGATCGCGCCTACCAGGCGGTGATTCGCCTGACCGACCACGAGCTCGAAGAGGCGCTGGACTTCACCGACCTGCTCGACTTCGTCGACGGGGTCTCCGACTCGCTACCGATCCGCCACTGGGCGCGTATGCTCGGCATGAACGACCATGGCGCCGGCGCTGGGACCTTCGAGTTCAAGTGGCACTGGAACAATATGCGGCGCGGCCTGCGGGGCTTCGATTCGCCCAGCGGCGAGCTCGAGCTGGATCTGCTCAGCCCCGAGAAGCGCGTCGGGCTGCGCACCGGGACATTCTCGCGCAAGCGTGCGCTTCGGAACGAGTCGCTCGACTACTTCGCGCCGGGGAATCGTTTCCTGGATTCGCTCGTCGCGGATGCGCTCGGACCGACCGATGGCCGCGCGACGGCGTTTGCGCGTCGACTCGGGCCCGACGGGCGCGGCAAGACCTACGTGGTCGTTGTCGCCGAGGCGCACCCCGATGAAGAGGCGTGGGGCGATGCCGAGATGCCCAAGGGCTTGCTCAGCCGCGCCTACCGACACCTCTGGCCCGAAACAGCTTCGGCGATCGTCGAGGTCGACCTCGACGCGCGTCGCGAGCCCCGGGTCGTGGAAGACTGGGACCTCATTCAGCGCATCGAGGAGTCATATCAGGGCCCCGAGGCCGATCAGAAGCTCGAGTACGAGATGATGGCGAAGGCCATGGGCGATGCGTCGCGGTTCCGCGCCGTCCTCAGGAACGCCGTGAACGTGGGCCTGGCTCACCTGCAGGACGAGCGCACGATGCTCGTCGACGCCGCCGCCGAGGAGCTCGAGAGTATGCTCGCCGGCGAACTCGCGTACCTCGAGAGGCTCGAAAAGAGTGAACTTCCCGGCGCCGATTCTGCATCTAAGAGACGGGAGTGGCGCGATGCTCTCATCGAGAGCGTTAAAAATGAGGCGATGACCCTCGATTCGCTCGCGTTTATCGTCGGCGGCACTCCCGAGACGTTGATTCAATAATGACTCTGCGAAGATGGAGCACGGAAATGACTCGGTTTGCTGTCGTATGGTCGCTCGTCTGCCTTCTATTGGTCCCGTCGGCTGCCCTGGCGCAGTCCGAGGAGTCAGCAGCGACGGAGTCGGAGGAGTCGAAGGTAAGCGCGAAATTTGTCGGTGAGCTCGGGTTCCTCGACCCGTTATTCCACAAGGTCCAGTTTGGCTCGAACGGTACGTACTTCGACTACGTCGATGAGGGCGGGCAGGATGTCTTATTCAGCTTCGCCCGGTTGAGCGCGGAGCTTGGATTCGGCGATCACCACAAGGCCATCTTCCTGTATCAGCCGCTTCGGATCGAGTCCGAGGTGCTGCTCGAGCGGGATATTGTCGTGGACAACCAGGCCTTCGCCGCGGGGACGCCGATGAAGTTGACGTACGGCTTCCCGTTTTATCGAGCGAGTTATCTCTACGATTTCTGGGAGGAGTCCGACCGCGAATTGGCGATCGGTGCGTCGCTTCAGCTACGCAATGCGACCATCAACTTCGCGTCCGCCGACGGTGAGTTGCTTCGGACGAACCGCGACGTCGGTCCGGTGCCCATCATCAAGGTTCGCTATCGGCAGCCATTTGCTGAGAAGTGGTGGTTTGGATTCGAGGCCGATGGGTTCTACGCCCCCATCAAATACCTCAACGGCGGGGATTCGGACGTGACCGGCGCCATCCTGGATTCGAGCGTACGCGTCGGATACGACCTCAGCGACGAGATCGGTGGTTTTGCCAATTTTCGGTACCTGGCTGGCGGTGGAGAGGGCACCAGCAACGACGATGAAGGGCCGGGTGACGGGTTCACCAAGAACTGGCTGCACTTTGCTACCGTGTCGCTCGGATTCAGCTACTCGCTGTAGGTCGACAGGCTGGTCGCTCGATCAATCGCGCATCTGCTCGAGGACCGCTTCGAGCATGGGCACCGAGATCTCGTATGTGCTCGCGCAATAGTCACACTCGAGCTCCAGTGGCTCGCCCTCGTCGGCGAGGGACTGGAGCTCATCACGACCGATGGTGGAGAGGGAACTGAGGAAGCGCTGCTCGCTGCAGTTGCAGCCGAACCGCATCGTCGTGCGCTCCAGGATGTCGAAATCCACGTCGTGGAGCATCGAGTTGAGGAGCGTCTCGGGGTCGGCGTCAGCCTCCAGCAGCGCGTCCTCGAGGGATTCGAAGTGCTCGAGGTGGGCGGTCATCTTCGCGAGATCGAGGAATTCGGCGCCGGGCATCTTCTGCAGCATATAGCCGCCGGCCGCGCGCACCTCGCCCTGCTCGATGACACAGGCGACCCCGACCGCGCTCTCGACCTGCTCGGACGTGTGCATGTAGGTCGTGAAGGAGGCGCTGAGGCCATAAGCCGGCTCGGTGCGTACCACGCCCTGGTGGAGCTCGCCGTTGGGAAGTGCTCGCATGATCTGGAGCAACGTGGCGTCGCCGAGCTCGAAGTCGGCGTCCGGTCGCGTGCTCGCCAGTCCCCGGGTCAGGCCGCCCGGGTGTGAATCGCCGACCATATTGCCGGCCTGTTCACTCTTGAGCACGGCCTGCACGCGCAACTTGGGCGCCATCGTCTCGCGCACAAGCGTGACTCCGGTCAGGAGTTCGCCGAAGATCCGTGCGGAGTCACCCTCGATTTGCTGGGCTTCCAGCGCGCCGCGCACGGTCGTCGTGCTATCGACGGCGACCAGCCTGAACCCATCCTTGGGAGTCATACCGCGAACGATGCGGCCTTCTTTTTCGATGTCGCTCATTTTTTCGGAGACCATGGAAGTGAAAACGGAGCTCGGGCGCCACGCCGGAAGCACGAACGTGCTCCCGCGACGCAGCTTTGACAAGCTCCTCTATCACATTCATGTCCGAGACGCAGACGTCCTTTCGTCCCGATCTGTTAGTCGTCCTCATCCATCGGGCGTAATAGCTCTCGTGGATCGACGTCGAGCGCATCGGCTACTGCAAAGATATTCTCGATCGAGATATTGCGCTTTCCGTTCTCGACCGTCGAGAGGTAGGCGCGGTTGATTCCAGCTTGAAAGGATAGCTGCTCCTGAGAAAGTTCTTGGCTCTTTCGAAGCCGTCGAATGTTATGGCCGACGGTCTGGCGAGCTTCGGCAGGAGTATGCGAGTACTCACGCGGCGAATCGTTCATGGGGGCAAATCCCGTCTCATGATTGTTTTAGCGGGAGCGTAGCCGAAGAGACAGGCTGCTAGCCATCTCTTTTCCGTAACAACATCCCACATTTAGGCGCTGATCGAGTCATATTCTCGGTGCAGGCGCCGGGCTCGAGCTCAATGCACGCTCCACGTTCGGTGTCTTTCGCGACATCCGATCGGGGCGTCGATAAGCGAACGTTTTCGACGTTTGCATGTGTGGCAAACTCGTGTCGCTTATCTAAGCTATTATTACAGGAAATTGTTTACAACCGCAAACAAAGAATATTTTTGTTATGTGTTGATTTGTTTGTTGCGGTGTAATCTAAGTGATTGCTCGGCTGCGGGCGCTGAGGGATGGTCAGGAGAGCAGCCTCTGGTCGGATGCTGTGTCCAGACGTCTACGAGTTCCTCTTCCAGAGCTAATTCATCTGGCGGTCGAACCAGTGAAGGATCTGTGCGGCGACTCCGCGCTCCTGGCCGAGTCCGAGGTCGAGCCCGGCGGGGAAGAAGACGTGCCCACCGGCGTCGACCCACTCGATTTCCAGTTGTGCGGGCTGCCTCTCGAGGATGGGGCGAATGGTGCTCGACGGGATCATCGGGTCGTGTTCGCTGACGACCATCAGCGCGGGGACGCTCAGTGCATGGAGGTCGCCTGCGACGCTGCAGGACTCGTAGTAATCGTCGACGTCGGCGAAGCCGAAGCGCGGCACGACCGTCAGAGCGTCCCACTCACGCAGCGTCCGCACCATCTCGATGCGCTCGAAGGGAGTCGGTGCTCGGCCGCGCTCGGCGATCACCCGATACATCTGCCGGAGTTCCCTCAAGATATACTCACGATAGACCTTGCGCGCGGGGCGATCGAGCGCCTGCTGCGAGGCGCGCAGGTCGATCGGTGGACAGACCGCCGCGACGCCGGCCACGCGCTCGTCGATGCCGTCGATGGCCGCGCGCAGCGCGATGTGGCCGCCCAGCGAGAAACCGATGACGAAGATCTGGTCGTAATCGTCGAAGATAGGGTCGGCGAGTGCCTCGTGGAGGTCCTCGGTGAGCCCGGCGCAATACAGGTCCTCGCCGGTCTGTCCGGCGCCGCGAAGCGATAGCCTCAGGCAGCTATGGTGAAACCGCTCCACAGCGATCGCCGCATCGACGATGTAGGCGCTCTCGTCGTGGCCGCCGAGTCCGTGGACGAGCACGACCGCGCTGCGGCTCCCGTCTCGGGAGCGCCACTTGCCCGTGATGCGCACGTCGCCCACGGCGTCGGTTGGTAGCACGCGGGTCCAGTCGACGGCCGCCGGTGGGCGCCGCGGGGTCATGCGATGACGCAGGGTCGGTGCGATGGTCCAGGCGTGCCCCGCCACTTTTCGAGTCAGTTTTCCCAGCATATCTTCAACCTGCGCATAATTTGCGTTTAACGGGGCCGGGCGAAATGCCTGCACGTCGTGGCCTTGCTCGACAATCCTGGAAGGCCGGGTCTCGTCACCGGAATCCGCGCTCTCGCACCGGTCTCGGCGGCCTCTCGCCGCTTCGATCGCTGACTCTACAGGCTTGGCCAGATGTTTGCATCGTAACTAAGCGTTTCTTTGTGTCGCGTCGTGCACCTGCTCTGGGTGTCGGCGATGTCGATGCCCTCCGTCCGAGAGTAAATCCCTCATGACCATTCCCGCAAAGCAAACCGACGACTCGCTACGCGTCGACGCCGATCTCCTCCGAAAGTACTCGGTGTCCGGCCCGAGGTACACGTCGTATCCGACAGCGCTGCATTTCGACGAAGCGGTCGATGCCGCGCGCATCGATGAGGTCCTGGCCGCGGAGCAGAACGCCGGTCGGCCGCTGTCGATTTACTTCCACCTTCCGTTTTGTCGGAAGCTCTGTTGGTACTGCGCATGCCACAAGATCGTGACCGGTGATCGCGAGCGAGCCGATACGTACCTGGACGATCTGGAGCGAGAGCTCGAGCTCAAGAGGCCGTGGATCGAGGGGCGACCGGTGACTCAGGTCCACCTGGGTGGCGGCACGCCGACCTTCTTTTCGCCCACGCAGATCGAGCGGCTTGGCGCGTTGATCCACCGATATTTCGATATTCGACCCGATGCCGAGATGGGCGTCGAGATCGATCCGCGAGAGTTTACGAAAGATCACGCGCTGGCCCTGAAGGCGGTGGGCTTCAACCGGGCTTCACTGGGCATTCAGGACAACAACCAGCGCGTCCAGGAGGCGATCAACCGCGTTCAGCCCCACCACCTCAACGAGCAGGCGGTGAGCACGCTGCGCGAGCTGGGGTTTGGCTCGCTCAACGTCGACCTCATCTACGGGCTGCCTCACCAGACCGAAGAGGGCTTTGAAAAGACACTCGATGAAGTGCTCGAGCTGGGCCCGGATCGCTTCGCCATCTACTCGTACGCCCACGTTCCGTGGATCAGCCCGTCGCAGAAGCTGCTCGAGACCGAGTCGCTCCCGGGGCCTGAAGAGAAGCTGGCGTTGCTCAAGCTCACTATCGAGACCATCTCTTCGGCCGGTTACGACTACATCGGCATGGATCACTTCGCGCGGCCCGATGATTCGCTGGCCGTGGCGCTCCGAGAGGGTACGCTGCGTCGAAATTTTCAGGGGTATAGCACAGGTAAGGGCGTCGACATTATGGGGTTTGGCATCTCCGCGATCTCTCAATCGCGCACGTCGTATTTCCAGAATGAGAAGGATATCGACGCGTTCGAAGCATCGGTTCGAGACGACGACATCCCGGTGGTCCGAGGCGTCGTGCTCTCCGAGGACGATAAGATCCGCCGCGCTGCCATCATGGACGTGATGTGCAAGACGACGGTAGACTTCAAGGGCTTTTCGCGCCGACACGGCGTACAATTCGACCAGTATTTCGAACGCGAGATCGCCGCCCTCGACGAGCTCGAGCGGGACGGATTGGTCGAGCGACACGCCGATTCGCTGCGTATCACGCGGATGGGTCGGCTGTTCATTCGAAATATCGCAATGTGCTTCGACGATTACCTTCGCAAGAGGGATGACCGCACGCATCGCTACTCTAAGACTGTTTGAGTTCGCTCGAACGGTTTCTCACTTGTCCGCACGGGGACATCATGAAGATGAAAGAGAAAGTACTCTCGAGTACGAAAGCCAAGCTGATCGACATCATGAAATGTGGGGGGGAGATCTCCGTCGAGGAGGGCGCCGACGCGCTTGATCTGGCGACCACCACGGTGCGCCAGCACCTCGCAAAGCTCGAAGACCAGGGGTTCGTCAAGACCCGGCACAAGCGCTACGGGCGAGGCCGGCCGCTGAAGATGTACAGCCTCACCCAGGAGTCGGATGTCTGGTACGACAGCCAGGAGTCCGACATCCTCGCCGGGCTCATCGAATTTCTCGAAGAGAATGACGCGGAGGACCTGTTGAGTCAGTATTTCGAGGGGCTCGCTGAAGAATTCTTCGAGAGCTTCGAGCGGTTCGCAGATGGCAGAGACGGCAGTCGCGTCGAGTTGCTGTGCCGGTTCATGAAGCTGCGCGGATTCGTGCCGGAGTGCTTTGGGGAGAACGACGAGGAGCCATTCGATATCACCTTCTGCCATTGTCCTCGACGGGCGGCAGCCGAGTCGTCAGCTGTACCTTGCATGGCCGAGCAGCGACTCCTGGAGCGCGCGCTGGGTTTCGATCTGACCCGCGTCAGGCATATTGTCGATGGGGACGAGGTGTGTGAGTATCGCCGGACCGACGATCTGGATTGAGAGTAAGCATGCTCGAAAAGTTCAACCAGTGGCTCGACCGGATCTCATATCCCTTCCTCGCCGTGCTCGCTGTGCTGATGGGCATGGCGCCCTGGCCGGCGGGGGACGAGCCTCACTTGATGCAAAAGATTCGGATGCTGCTCGACGG
>JBNJFZ010000077.1:0-24212 GCA_051747295.1 Myxococcota bacterium | reverse complement strand
GAGATCGCCAACGCGAAGTGATGTCAGCGACCTGGTCGCTCGAGCCGGTTAGTTGCGCTTGCTCCATCCGCATTCTGGGCAGCGCGTGCGCGGCACCATCATGAAGACGCCAACGACGCAGAGGATCATACTCGCTCCGAGCGTCGGTAGTGCCGCCAGGAACCCTGTCATCAACAATACAGCCCCGAGCGGAGCGCCGATGAACGACCGGCGTCGATTCAGGTCATCATGCCCGCACTCCGGGCAGGCGGCGATGTCGACTTGTTCGGCGATAATGGGCACTCCTGACGGGGGCAATATCTCGCTGCGCACGCCTACAACAGCGTAACGAACGATGCAATTTCGAAGTACTTTCGACACACCGTGACACGAGCACTTGGACTTCATGGATAGAGACACCGAACGGCAGATTATCTCCAATATCGAGCAGCATGGCTGGTCTATCTCCGGCGTTATGGGCGAGGGGGGCCTGCCGAGCTGGGCTCACTCGATCGGCCTGTGGCATTCCTACGACCACCCCGAGATCATCATCTTCGGCCTGGAGATGGAGCTCGTCGAGTCGGTCCTCAAGATCGCGGCGAACCGGGTCCACGAGGGCGCTGACTTCGAAGATGGCGAGGCGAACGACGAGCTGCTCGAAAACCATCGCGTCGAGTTTCGTGAGATCGACGACCGCTGGAAGTCGACGTTGATGGGCTACGCGACGGGGTTTTACGACGACGAGTCGTTCCCCGCGCTGCAGCTCTTCCTCCCGACCAACGAGGGGCTCTTCCCCTGGGACGACGACTTTCCCGACGAGATCAATCACGTCCAACCGCTCCTCTACGAGTCGGACGCGTCCGCCGCGCACATCGAGAGACTGTTGACTGCGCTCGGGGACGGTGAGTCGAAGTGAGCAGCATTTTCGGACGAATCGAAGGGCTCATCGAGCGCTTGGAGCGTCCCACCGAGCTCAACCAAAACGAACTGATGCTTCCGCACACAGGAGGGGTTCGGCATTGCTGGTCTTGAAACTGCTCATCGGCTTAGTCCTCCTGGTCATTGGCGCCGAGTTGCTCGTCCGCGGCGCCTCAAAGCTGGCCCTGGCCGCTGGCATACCGCCGCTCGTCGTCGGGTTGACTGTCGTCGCGTTCGGAACGAGTGCTCCCGAGCTCGCCGTGACGCTCGGCGGCGCGACGTCCGGGGCGGCTGGTGTCTCGAGCGGAAACGTCATCGGGAGCAATATCTTCAACATCCTGGTGATCCTCGGTTTGTCAGCGTTGATCACGCCACTCGCCGTCCATCGCGACGTCGTCCGCTACCAGATCCCGATGCTGATCGGGTTCTCGGGGCTGATGTATGCTTTTGCCTGGAACGGCAGCATCGCCCGGTGGGAAGGCATCGTCCTCGCCGCGTTCGCCATCGGCTACGTCGTCTTTACGGTCTGGCAAGGACGTCGGGATGTCGCGGTCGCCGAGATGCCGGCAGATATCGGCATCGAGCCGCCGGAACACCCACCCGGTGAGTCGGTGGGTGCGCTCGTGATCGGGCTGAACGTGCTCTTGATCGCGGCAGGCCTCGCGATGTTGGTCTTTGGAGCCGACTGGCTCGTCACCGGCGCTGTCGCGATCGCCGGCCGGCTCGGACTCTCGGACTTCGTCGTCGGGGTGACCATCGTCGCGGCCGGCACCTCACTGCCAGAAGTCGCGACGTCGATCATGGCGGGGTTGCGCGGCGAGCGCGATATCGCTGTCGGCAATGCCATCGGGAGCAATATCTTCAACATTCTGGTCGTACTCGGGTTTACAACCAGCCTCGTGCCGTCGGGGCTCGAGGTCGATAAGGCGGCGCTTGCGTTGGACCTGCCGCTCATGTTCGGCGCCGCGCTGCTCTTATTTCCGATCGCCTTCACTGACCGGGAGATCTCCCGGTTGGAGGGCGCGCTCTTCCTCGCCGCGTACGGAGGTTATGTCGCCTTCGTTATCATGGGGGCCGGCGGTTAGCCCGGCGGCCGCAACGAGACAGACCGGTGGGTTAAGCCCGCCTTAGAAAGCGTTTGCACAGGGGTGCCCTTGGCAGAAGGACGTCAGAGGCGGGTTCTCAGTCGCTCAGACGTCCCATCTTCTTCCGCTCCACGCGCTCGCCCTTGACGACCATCTTTTGCTCGAGGCGATGCCGCTGTGCGCGGTAGAAATCCTGCAGGAAGGTTTCGATATCCACGTGGCGCACCTTCTCTTTGAAGTTGATCTTGCGGATGATCTGTCGCGCCACCCGGCGCATCGCCTCCATGTCGGTCGTCGAGCGCAAGAAGTCTTCGAGGATTTGCAACTCGTAGATCCCGTACATGTCGAGCTGCTCTTTGGTGAACGTATAGCGCGGTTCGGCTTTCTCTCCGCGCCGGGATGACTGGCCGATGTCGCGAAGCAGGTTCATCGGCGGGTCCTGGACCACCAGAGTGCCCGCGATGAAGTCGCCGACGCGCATTCGGTTCTTATTCAACAGCGGCATGATCGACAGGACCAGCAACCAGGCCCCCGATAATACGTACGACCACGCGGTCGAGCCCGGGAGGACCGCCTCGGGGACCATCAGCGCGATGAGGGGTAAGAACAACTCGATCTCGCGGGTCACGTTGCGCGCGAAGACCTGTTGTGCGCTCAGCGAGCCGCCTCCGGCGTCGATGACACGGGTGTTGACCAGTTTTTTTCCGAGGGTTCGACCCTGCAACTTGAGTTCGCTGATCACGAAGTAGAAGTTACGGAACAAGAAGATCGCGATCATGGTGAACGCCAGCGGCAAGCTCGATTGGAGCGGCCCGACGACCACGATAGCGGTGAGGACGAGCACCGCGATGATGGCGGCGATGATGATGGAGAAGTCCACGAGGAACGCGCCGATGCGCTGGCCCTTGGTCGCCAGCTCGAGGCGCAGAGGGATGCCCTCGGGGGTTTTGATCTCGCGGAGGTTCTGGTTGTCGGAGTCGATGACAGCGGCCATGGGTCAGCTCCTCTCTCGTGCAGGTGGAGCTTCGATCGGGCCGGTCATCTTTCTACCCCGTCCGATAACGCCGAAGTAGATGATCCAGAAGACCGCGGTGGTCGTCGCGACGGTATATCGGATCGCGATATCCTGGACCGTCTGTCGAAAGATGCCCTCGATGAGCCCGGCGAGTACGAACATCATAATCGCGCCCAGGACGACCAGGCCGGCTCGGCGCCCACGCCTGGCCACGTTCGCCAGTCGGCCGTGCTTACCGGGGAAGATGATCGCCTCGGCGACATAGAAACCCGCCGCACCGCAGAGGACGACGGCGAGCAGCTCGGTTACCCCGTGAGGGAGAATCCAGGACCAGAACTCGATGCTCAAGTCACGTTGCTCGTAGAGCGCGGCGAATGCGCCGAGCCCCATCCCGTTGTAGACCAGCAGGTAGACCGTCGGAATGCCCAGCGCGACCGACAGCGAGAAGCACATCATCCCGACCTTCGAGTTGTGGGTCATCAGAAATGAGGAGAAAACCGCGAGGTCGTCGCCGCTTCCGCCACCGTCGTCGAACAGGACGTCTCGAAGCGACTCGGTGCTCGCATCTGGTCCGCGCCCCTGGGCCATCGCCTCGGAGACGAAGTTGTAGAAGTTCTCCGGGTTGTCCATCGTCATCGCCATGCCGATGACCGTGCCGAGCGTGAGCAGGGCGCCCGACAGCAGCAGGTGCCAGCGCATGTCCCGGACAGCCTGTGGCAGCTGGATCGTGAAGAACTCCACGATAACGTCGGCGGGCTTTCTCCTCGCCCCGTACACGCAGAAGTAGGCGCGACTCGACAGGTTCTCCAGATACTGGAGCAGGCTCTTGTCCAGCGAGATGGATCGGGCGACGCTCAAGGAGGACAGAGTCGACCGATACAATAACGGTAGTCGGCTCAGCTCGTTGGCTGTAAGCGACTTCAACCCGGACTTCTCGATGCGGACCACGAGGTCCTCGAGTTCCTGCCAGGTCGCCTGTCGCTTCTCCCGGAAGCGTACGCTCTTGAGCTCGTCCATGGCTTATCCGATCAGTTCGCGGCGGTGGATGTCCAGATAGCGGTTGATGAGCTCGACGGTGATGCCCTCGGGCGGTGCGTCGACGCAAAAGACCCCCGAGCTGCGAAGTTCTTTGATGACCATCTCGCGGTCCTCGATGAGCTCCTGGGCCACCACGGCGCGGTTGATGTCCATCGAGTTTTGCGGCGTGGTCTCTGCGACTTCGTCGAGGCTCGGGTCGCGAATCGCCACGAAGATCACGAGGTGGCGCCGCGCCATAAATTGCAGGTTTTCCACCATCAACTCGGCCATGATGGTGTCGGTGAAGTCGGTCATGAACACGACGATGGAGCGGCGCCGAAGCCGGGTCGCGAGCTCCGTGAGCGCCAGCGTGTAGTTGGTCTCCGCCGTCGAATAGTCCAGCTCCGCCGACTGATGCATCAGCCGGTGGATGGTATGGACGCCCGGCTGCGGCTTCGAGAACGTCCTGACCTGTTCATCGAAGGCAAAGAGCCCGACCTGATCCCCCATTCGCAGCGATAGATATCCGAGCAGTAGACCGGCGTTGATGCCGTGATCGAGCCTGGGAATCCCGTCGAGCGGTTCGCTCATGATGTGGCCGGTGTCCACGGCGATCACGACGCGGTGGTTTCGCTCACTGCGGTTTTCCCGGCACATCAGCTCTCGATGTCGAGCGGACGCCTTCCAGTCGATGGTGCGGTAGTCCAGGCCGGGGGCGTACTGGCGGAGCGACTCGAACTCGGAGCCGTCACCGATGTAGCGGCGTGTCTTGAGCCCGGATAAATAGGCGTGGTGTGTGGAGAGCCGAAGCGCGGCGCGGCGCACCGCCTGGATATTCGGCACGACCGGGATTTCGGCCTCGCAGGGGAGGTTGGTGATATGCTCGAAGAGCCCCAGCGGCCCGGTCCATCGCAGCCAGATATCACCGAACTCGACGGTGCCTCGCCGCGTGGGCGTGACTTCCAGCGTGCCGGCGCCGCTCTTGTCCGAGACCGTCAATTCAACGTCTTCGACGTGCTCGGTATCGCCCTCGACGTCGCAACGCACCATCAGGCTAACATGCCCCCCATAGCCGGGTGTGTCGATCTGGACCTTCGTCTCCGCGGGTTCTCCGACATAGGTCACCGTCGGTGTCTCGACAGTCGCGTCGAGTTGCTTCGACGACAGGCCATAGAGCAGGTCGAAGCCGGTCAGGGCGACCAGGACGCCGACGTAGCCCACCCAGATTCCCCAGAAGTCGGGGCTCAGAGCCGTTGGCAATGCAGCTGCCGCGAGTCCGGCAGCTGTCAGCACAATGGCGCGTTTGGTGGGTCGAATCATCGTCTGACCAGATCTTCTTATGCTCGAATCGTTCGGAGCGTCTATTTGGGCGCTTCGACTTGCTGGATGACGCGCTGCAGGATGTCCATCGCGGACATGCCCTCGATCTCGGCGCCGGGCGCGAGCACCAGCCGGTGCGAAAGCGTGGGCGCCGCGAGTCGTTTGACGTCGTCTGGAACCACGTAGTCGCGACCGTCCATCGCCGCGATCGCGCGCGACGAGGTCGCCAGCATATTGCAGGCGCGCGGCGATGCCCCGTTCAACAGCGACGGGTCGTTGCGCGTGGCTCGCACCACGTCGACGATGTAGTCGATCATCGGATCGCTGAGTTCGACGCCGCTGACCGCTTCGCGGGCGTGGTCGATACCCTCGAGGTTGATGAGCGCGTGGATGCCGAAATCGTCGAGATCGGGCATTTTGGTCTGATGGCCGTGGAGCGCCACGAGCTTTCTCTCTTCGTTGCGACTCGGGTAGTCGACGATGACCTTGAACAAGAAGCGGTCGAGTTGCGCCTCCGGCAGCGGATACGTGCCTTCTTGTTCGATGGGGTTCTGTGTGGCGATCACCATGAACCCGTTGCCCAGGATGAAGGGCGTGCCGTCGACCGTCACTCGCCGCTCTTGCATGGCCTCGAGCAGCGCGGCCTGGGTTTTCGGCGGCGTGCGGTTGAGCTCGTCGGCGAGCATCATCTGGGTGAAGATCGGGCCCTTCGTCAGCTTGAACTCATTGGTTCGAAAGTCGAAGAGATTCGTGCCGATGAGATCGCCGGGCATCAGGTCCGGCGTGAACTGCACCCGCTTGAAGTCCAGCGAAAGCAGCTTCGAGAAGGTCTGCGCGAGCAGCGTCTTCGCGGTGCCCGGCGGCCCCTCCAGGAGCACGTGGCCCTGCGAGAGGAGCGCGGCGAAGAGTAGCTCGATCGCTTCGGATTGGCCGACAATGACGCGCCCGATTCGCTCGCGCACTTCGTTGTACAGCTCCTGTATTTGATCAATATCCATGCAAAATATCCTCTTTCCATTCGTACAGCGTGCGCGCTCTCTCCAGCATGGTCGCCGGGCGCGCGGAGTCTCGCCCGGATGCGAGCGATTCGATTGATTTCATGAACGGCTCGAGCTCGAACTCGAGTCCTCGCCGCTCGTTGACCTTGTCTATCCAGCGGACTCGCTCCCATCGCTCCAGCTCAGACGGTGCCCGGATCTCTCGGCCAACGTGCTCGACGATGGCCCAGGCGAGCCTGCGTAGCATATGCGTGTCGTGGCCGCCCGTTTGCAGTAGCTGGGCGGTATTGTCGATGAGGAAGCGCTTGCCGGGCGCGATCGCCGGCTCGGCTTCTCTTGGCTTTCCGAAGCGGCCCATCCCCGCCCAGATCGCCACGATGATCAGCAAGACGAAGTTCAGCGTGATGAGCACGAGTGGAAATTCGAATATGGCGCGGGTGAACGCTGGCTCCGACTCGAATCCGTGCAGCGTCTCATCGAAGACGACCGGACCTGTCGCCTGGCGGACGTATTCGACCATGTTCACCGAAAACGCCGCGTTGTCCCCCTTGTCGATACCGTGGTTCGACAGGACGTCCGGGTCCGATAAGACCAGAACCTCGGGGAGCGGCCCCGGCGCGTCGGCCCTACCGGGGTCGTCGGCCTGCTCTGAGTCATCTTCAGCATCTTCGTCGTCGAAGCCCTCGAAGTCCCATTGGTTTTCTCGATACTCCTCGAGTGCAGCGGTCGAGACGCGCCCGAGGAGTATCCCGTCTTCGGATTCGACCAGCGGCTCGAGGTCGCTGGATTCGACGAGCTGCGGGTCGTCGATACTCGGGTCAGCGGCGAGTCCGTGGTTCGTCCAGTTATAGTTGTCGGGCGTTCCGCCGACGCGTACCAGTTCGTACTCACCGGGCAACAGAGTCAGCAGCGAGTCGACCTCGCTACGGCTGACCGGGTAGACCTTCTCGAGCCAGTCGTCGTTGTCCGGGTCGGGCTTTCCTCGCCGCTTGGGCAGCACGATGATGACACGATTGGCCTTGTCGAGCATGTCGCTCAACTTCCCGGCGGCACCGGGCACGTGGGCCATGCGTGGTTCGGCGACGATCAGGACGCCGGATCCAGCCCGGTCGGCCGATCGATATCGGCTGGCGAGCACCGGGATGTCGAGCTCGTCGAGCACTTCTCGAAACGCGCGATGACCGAGCGCAGACTGACTGAAGGCATCGGCGCCGTTGGACTCTGCATCGCCCTGGGGTGGGCCGGCGAGCCCGAAAATGACCGCTGCAACCAGGGAGATCGTCACGACCGCAAACAGCGCGATGACGATGCGTTTGTTGAAGACGCCACCGCTCATCACACGCCCCCACGGCCGAGGGCCCGCATGATTTTGCTGAAGTGGTCGAGACACGCCTGATACTTCTCGGAGTCGGCCGAGCGTTTGGCGAACAGGATTTCCTCCACGGCGCGGACTAATGCGGTCAGATGCCCGTGCGGCTCGTCGTCCAGTCGCACGCGCCTGAGGAGTTCCCGGGAGGTCAGCGACGGAGAGTTCAACCCGCGTTGGCGCTCGGAGATGACGTCGATGACCTCGAGGAGTAGACGGTGGATGGCCTCATCGTAGTGGTCCTGGGCGGCGAGTTCGCTATGTGGAGCGGTCGGGGCGTTGCTTCGAAGGGCACCGCCGGTGTCGCTGGCGCCTTCCTTATCGACATGTTCGGCCGTCTCACTGCGATTGGAAAAGGCCAGGGCAATACGCCAGACGATCAGCAAGACGATCACCACCAGCACGGTGATACCGAGCACCTGAAGCACTGTAAGTAGGCCTTCCGGAAGATCGAGATCGGGTGGTTCTGGCGGCTCGGGGGGATCCTGGTCGGCTTCGTGGTCCCAGAAGTTCTTCTCAGTCGTTGGGGACGAGCCGTCGCCAGTCGCACCATCTTCGCCGCCAGCGGCACCCTCGTCGTGATTGTGGTCGGGCTCGTGGCCGGCCGCTTCCGACGCTTCGCAATTGGGGTCCTGTTCGGGGTCACAGCGCTCGGCGTCGTCCTCGGACCTGTCGAGGAAGTCGAGGGGACTCTCGGGCTCGGCGTCCGTAAACTCGGGGAGCTCGGTCTGGTAATCCTCGCCGAGCACGCCCTGCCGTGCCTCGGAGATCTCTGCGTCGTCGAGCCCCATGCAGAGACACGAGAGAGCGACGAGTAGGAGCAACGAAAGCCGACGAGCTGTCCGGCGCGAGGCGATGTTTGAAGGTTTAGACAACTCGTTCGACAGTGCTTAGGTGCGCAAAGAGGCGAGCCCCCGCGAAGTAAACAATCCCCGGCATACTAGCAGCCTGCAACCGATGACTAAACCATCCTGATGGGACGCGTTGTCTGCTCGTCAGTGGCTCAGAGAGTCGAGACGATGCGAGCCGCTGACGTCTCAATGGTATTTTTCCGTTCCATTGCGTACAATTTGTCGAAGAAGTCACTCTAGAAGACGATGTGTTATCGGGGTAGACCGATGTGCCGATGCTCGACACTGATCCTCGCGCTGTGTGCGCTGCTGAGCCTGACGGGCTGTCCGACCGATGAACCGGTGCCGGCGGCCGAAGATGCAGGTGACGGGGACCAGTGCGTTCCACTTACCTGCAGCGACCTCGGTGTGGGGTGCGGAGAGCACGACGACGGCTGTGGCGAGACGATCGTGTGCGATGCGTGCCCGGCGTCGGTCGTGGTGACGCCGAATCCACTCGAGGTCAAGCTCGGTTCGGATGCACAGTTATCCGCGGAGGTGAAGTCGTCTGATGGAGGCTTGCTCGAGGACGCGGCCGTCGCCTGGGATTCGAATAACCCGGATATCGCCTCTGTCGACGACAGCGGTCTGGTCACCGGGCATGCGGTCGGCTCGACGCAGATCGCGGTATCCGCCGGCGAGATCAGTGAATCCGTCGACGTTAGCGTGACGGAGACGTCGGTGGCGCGCGTTGAGATTCAGTCCGAGGATCTCGATTTGGCCCTGGGACAAACGGCCGAGCTGACCGCAAAGACGTTCGACAGCGGGGACAACGAGCTCTCGGGCCGCGCGGTCAATTGGTCCAGTAGTGACGGCGAAGTCGCCGACGTGTCTTCGAGCGGTACAGTCGAGGCAGTCGGTGCCGGTCAGGCCACGATTTCGGCCGAAGTCGAGGGCGTCTCGGACCAAATCTCGGTGGTTGTCGAGGCCCAGGACGTCTCGTCGGTGCAGATCCGACCCGCGGGACCTCACGTCCTGAGAAAGGATGACACGCTTTCGCTCCAGGCCGCTGCGACGGCGGTCGGTGGGGGCGAGGCGTTTTGCAACTTCCAATGGTCTTCCAGCAATCCGAGCGCCGCCACCGTGGACAGCAGCGGTGTGGTCACAGGTAAAGGCGCCGGCATTACGAGCTTGACGGCTGAGTGCCGAGGTGCCTCGGATTCGGTGGTCGTGTACGCCAACGATAGTAACCTCAGCGACGCACTGCTCGACCCTGCCGATCTCAAGCTCTGGCTTCGCGCCGATGTTGGGGTCGACTTCGCGGGGGGCAACCGCGTGGAGGCCTGGCGTGACATCAGCGGCAATGAACTCACGCTGCGCAGTCAGTCGTTCAGTCAACACCCGGATCGCATCAACTCGGCGGTCAACTCACAACCGGTGTTGCGCTTCTTCGGGGACCAGGATCTACGCCTGTCATCGTCATCGATCGAGTTGCCACGCGCCGCGATCTTTGTGGTCGTCAAGAACAGTGAACCTACCAGGACCGGCCGAATTCTGAGCAACTGTCTCGTCGATCATGGGACGCATCATCTGAGCTTCAACGGCACGGATACCGGCCTGGCCGTTGTCAGTGATGCAGGGATCGACATGAACGTATCTCTGGCGAGCACCACCTCCGAGTACCAGGTTTTTGCGCTGGTGATCGGCGATTCTCAGATCACCGTCTACGAGAATGGTTCTCCTCAGTCGGTCGAGAATTCGACGGTAGCCGGGAGCTGGTTCTTCCAGCAAATAGGGGCCGAGTGTAACGCCCTGGGGATGGAGGGCGACGTCGCCGAGGTCCTCCTCTATGACCGAGCGCTTCCAGAGACCGAGCGAGAGGCTGTCGAGTCGTATCTCATGACTCGGTACGGGCTCTAGTATCGCTACTCCCTGAGCGGGAGCATTCTTGTGGGCCGAGTTGCCGGTGCCACGTCAGACGAAGCCGATATCGCGAATTTTGAGAGGGAACGCCATCGTTGAAGGACTCGCCTACTGAGATTGTGGATGGCCGAGAGCGTGAGACGCTATCCAGCGCCGCATTTGAGAACCTGCCCGTGCCAGTCCTGGTGGTCGACGATGCTCGCGTTTGCATGGCCGCGAACACCGTCGCCAGGGAGCTCTGGGGAGACGCTGACGAAGATGGGCTCGTCGAGGGGCAGAAGCTGACGGACCTCTTCTTCGAGGTATCGACGTCCTTCGATCGGATGTGGGAGGAGATGTTGGATGGGGGCAAAGCGCGTCTTCGCGTAGGGGTGAAACGATCAAACGCCGAGCAGTCCCGATGGATGTGCGTGCTCGAGGGTCATACCGCTGCCGGCAACCACCTCGTGACGCTCCAGCGCACCGAGGGCGACGACGCCTCGCGAGAAGATAGCGGCCATAACAGGCAGAAGGCGATCGGAGAGCTCGGTCGGTTTGCGCTGATGGACTCGACGCCCGCAGATATCTCCCAGCACAGCGTCGAGGTCGTGGGGCCGCATCTCGAGATGGAGACGTGCGCCTTCTATCCGGCGGTCGACGGTCATCTCGCCCTGGATCCAGACGCGGTCTGGAAGGTGCGCGAGCAGGGGCCGGAAGCCGTACGTGTCTCCGGCGACGAGGCCCTGGCGTTTCGAGGTGCGGTCCCGACACTCGGCGAGCCGGTGATCGTCGAGGACGTGCTCGAGCTCGAGCCGGGGGCAGTCCGTGATGTGCTGGAGCGTTCAGGCGCCCGATCTGCCATCCTGGCGGGCGTGGGGAGCGCCGATGAGCGCTTTGGGTTGATCGTCGGAGCGAGCTCTCGTCGGGGCGATATCGACGAGTCACGCCGTGAATTCCTCGAGTTGGTGAGCCGCATCCTCGGTCAGGCACTCGCATCTAAAGTCAACCTGGAGCGCCTCGAAGAGAGTCGAAGTCGTCTGCAACTGGCGATGCGCCTGGGTCGTCTTGCGCAGTTCGACTGGGACGTGCCATCTGGAGTCATCGAGTTCGACCATCAGATGGCCCGAAACCTCGGGCTCGAGCCTGCTGAGATCGCCGAGACGGCCGAGGCCTCTTTCGAGTGGGTCTATGAGCACGACAAAGACGAGGTGCGAGAGGCCATTCAGCCCGTCATCGACGGTGAGAAGGACGAATACGAGGTGTATGCGAGGATTCGCGGTCTGAATAGGGAATGGCGTTGGCAGTTGAGTCGAGGCCGCGCCGTCGAGCGTGATGATGACGGACGCGCTATTCGTATCCTGGGATTTCAGCAGGACGTCCACGAGCGTGTGTCGTCCGAGATATCGCGCGCGGAGCTCGAGGAGCAGCTACGGCAATCCCGCAAGATGGAGGCGCTGGGACGCCTGGCCGGTGGCATCGCGCACGACTTCAACAATCTACTGACCGCGATCACCGGCTACGCCGAGCTCGCCTATCAGGAGGTGGAAGACCCCGAACTTCGGCAGGATATCCACGAGATCCTCGTGGCCTCCAATCGAGCAGAGCGCCTCACGAGTCGCCTGCTATCGTTGAGCCGAAGGAAGCAGCTTCGCTCTGCGGTGAGCGATATCAACGCGATTATCGTCGAGTTCGAGAAGATGCTGGATCGCATCCTCGGTGAGGAAGTCATCTTCTCCGTCGATCTGGACTCGTCGCTCTGGCGAGTCGAGATCGACCGCTCGTCGGTCGAACAAGTGTTGTTGAACCTCGTGGTCAATGCCCGCGATGCCATGCCGATGGGCGGCGAGCTCCGTGTCGAGACAAGGAATGTCGAGTTGCTTCCGGGAGAGGTCGAGCGATCTCCCGAACTATCGGCAGGTGATTACGTACGACTGACCGTCTCGGATACTGGAGTCGGCATGGATCCTAGAACGCTCGAGCGCGCCGTCGAGCCATTCTTCACGACGAAGGACGTCGGCGAAGGTACGGGATTGGGCCTGGCGACGGTCTATGGCGTTGCGCGTCAGGCCGGCGGCTCCCTGACGATCGAGAGCGTCGAAGGGGAGGGGACGACGATCGAGCTCTTTTTGCCGCGCTCGCACCAGGAGCTCACGGAGGTCGAACTCGAACCGATAAGTGAGGTCGTCGATGGAGCGACGGAAGCAAAGATTCTGGTTGCTGAAGACGACGAGGTGTTGCTGAACCTCGTCGTACGCGTGCTTCGTGAGCGCGGCTTCGATGTGACTGCGTTCGAGAACCCACGGGCTGCCTCGACCTGGCTCGAGCAAGAGGGCTCGCAGATCGATCTTCTCCTCACAGACGTCGTCATGCCCGAGATGCGAGGCACAGAACTCGCCGCAAGGGCGATCGAGGTCTTCCCGGAGGTCACCGTCCTGTTTATGTCGGGGTATACGGCGGATGCCGAGTTTTCATCGTGGACGCGAGGTCCGAACGTCAGCTTGCTTCGAAAGCCATTTACGCCCTCGCAGCTGGTCGGACGCGTCAAGGACGTCCTGTCGGGATGGCAAGGGCGGATGGCGCCTGAGGAGTAGCGACCGCCCCGCGAGCTGCAGGGCGGTTCGCCTTTGGAGGGTTACTTCGCGGAATCACCGGCGTGCTCATGCTTCTTGAGCTGCATGCCGCAAATCGGGCACTTGCCGTCCTCCGGCTTCTCCTTCGCCGCCCAGTGGACAGTTCCCATGTCGCAGATCCAGGTATCAGCCGGGATGCGGGACTTCTCGACGGCGGGGTCATACTCCTTGCCGTCTGCGGGGACCTCGACCATGGCGACCTTCTCACCGTCCGCTGCCTCGTCTTCGGTCTCGGCCGGTTGTTCCTCCGGGGCTTCGGCTTTTTCGGCCTCGGCTTCTTCACCTTCGGTTTCGGCTTCGGTCTGCTCCTGGCCTTCGGCCGAGGATTCTTCGTTTTTCTCGCAACCGACTGCGGCGGTGGCGAAGACTGCGATGACGAGCAATGTAAACAACTTCTTCATGCTTGTTTTCTCCTGTGTGTAGTTGCGTGAACGAGCCTAAGGGGTATTCGTGTCGATCTCGAATTTTTCGAGTCGATACAACAATACATGTCTGGGAATCTTGAGGTACCGAGCGGTCGCCGATTGATTACCGTCGTGCTTGGCCAGTGCAGCTTCGATGATCGACTTCTCGAGCTCACGTAAATCCAGTTCATTATCGGGTAGCGTGAAGGGAAGTGCATCGCTGGTACCACTAGCGAAACTGCGTGTGGGCCGATTTGCATTCCTTAGCGAGTCGGGGACATCCGAAAGAGCGATGGTGTCGGAATCACGCAAGAGGGACATGCGTTCTACGGTGTTTTGCAACTCCCGGACGTTGCCTGGCCAGTCGTACTCGAGCATGACCTCGTCGACCTCCTCGCTCACGGAGAGTGCCGCGTCGGGGGCGTATTGGCGCAGAAAAAAGCGCAGGAGGACCGGGATATCTTCTCGGCGCTCGCGAAGCGGCGGGATGCGAATCGGCACGACATTGAGTCGGTAGTAGAGGTCCTCGCGAAACGCATCCGCTTTGACGAGGCGCTCGATATTCTGGTGGGTCGCCGCGACGATTCGCACGTCGACGCGCTTTGGCGTGGCCGAGCCGACCACGTCGATCTCTCCCTGCTGCAAAACGCGCAGTAGTTTCGACTGGAGGGCCATCGGCATCTCGCCGATCTCGTCGAGGAAGAGCGTGCCGCCGTCTGCGGCGGAAAATTTGCCCTCGGAGGCGCTTGTTGCACCGGTGAACGCCCCCTTTTTGTGCCCGAAGAGCGTACTCTCGAGCAGATCCGCCGGGATCGCGGCGCAATTTACGGTGACGAAGGGGCGGGACGCTCGGTCGGAGCGGTCATGGATGGCTCGTGCGACCAGCTCTTTGCCGGTCCCCGACTCGCCACGAATGAGGATCGTTGCGTCGCTGGCTGCGACCTTGTCGACGGTTCGCAGTACCTCGTTCATGGCGGGGCTGGCGGCCACAATGGTTGGCTTCGGGCCTGCACCCGCTTTCAACTGGCGATTCTCGCGGGCGAAGCGTCGGTGCTCGACGGCTTTCTCGATGACGGCCTGCAGCGCGAGGTTGTTGACCGGCTTCTCGACATAATGAAAGGCCCCGAGCCGCATGGCCTCGACTGCTCGGTCTTTGTTGCCGTACGCGGTGACGACCACGACGACGGCTTGCGGATCTCGCTCGAGGATGACCTCGAGCAACTCGAGGCCGCTCATCCCGGGCATACGTATGTCCGTGATCATGCAATCGCACGTCTCGGGGTCGAAGGTCTCGAGGGCGGCAGAGGCGTCGGGACACGCCGTGACCTGGAAGCCCGCATCCTCGAGGTTGAAGGTCATGACCTCGCGCAGGCTTTCGTCGTCCTCGACAAGTAGGATGCGTCCACTCATGACGACTCCTCGGGCAGGCAGATCCAGAAGATAGTACCACCCTTGTCGGGCGTCTCGACGTCGATGAAGCCACCGTGCGTCTCCACGATCCGACTGGAGATGCTCAGGCCCAGACCAGTGCCCTCATCGCGCGTCGTAAAGTATGGATCGAAGATGCGGTCGACCTCCTCGCCCGGAATGCCCGGGCCGTTGTCCTGTATCCCGAGGCAATAGTAGCGGCGATCACCGAGGGTTCGGCGAGTCTCCACGATCGTGACACGCCGAGGTTGCTGGGACGTCTCGAGGGCTTCGTAGGCATTCAGCAGGATGTTCAGGATGACCTGTGAGAGTTGATTCGCGTCGCCTTCGACCTCCCGGATGCCCGTCTCAGGCTCGACGCTTACTCGGACATCGGCGTCTCGCGCGCGGGCCGAGGTCAGCGCGACGACTTCATGGGCGACCTGGATTGGATCGACGGGGCGTCGCTCGGGGCGGTTCGGGCGGGCGAAGCTCAAGAAGTCGCTGACGACGTCGTTGAGCCGGTTGATTTCCTTGAGCATGACGCGGCTGAGCCGGTATTTGCGATGGGATTCGTCGAACTCGTCGGCCAGGGATTCCGCGCTGCCCATAATGGAAGCCAGCGGATTGCGGATCTCGTGCGCCAGGCCGGAGGTCAGGCGACCGAGCGCACTGAGCTTGCCGGCGCGCACGAGGCTTTCCTCGAGCTCGTCTCGCTCCATCAAGGAGCGCTCCAGGGCGTGCTGTATCTGGACCTGGCGCTGGACGAGCCACCCGGTCAGGCCTCCAATACCCATATAGAGAACCATCTCGAGTCCCTTGTCGATGGCAGGGGACGGGCTTCCGTGCGTCATGAAAAACGCGTGCGGTGTGTAGGCCAGACAGGCGAGGGCGGCGACTCCGAGGCCGCCCGCAACGCCGTGTGAAAATGCGGCCAACACGATGGGGATATAATAAAGGCGCCGATACACGTTGTGGAACTCGACTGCGGAACTATCCGTCCAGTAGTGAAACGCGCTTGTGGCGATGACGCCGAGAAGCGCCACGGCCAGCCAGGCACGTGGGTTCTGTTCGACTCCCGAGTCGAGCCGGGAGGGCCCGGTATGGCTCGGTGCGTCCATGGATTCTGAGATGTGGGGCATAGAACTCACGCCATCTGAGGTATACAAGGTGCGTGCCGACGGGTTTTGCCGGCTGCGTGGGGCGTCAGGTGCTTTCGTGACCGTCGCTCTGTATGCATTTCAACAACATGATGGGGAATAGTCTACAGGCAGACGTCACGAGGAGTGCAATTTCACGACTTGCTCAACCCCGTCCTGAGGGTCTTCTGCACAGGGCACCCATGTGCAAACGGCGTCAGGAGGGGGTTGTACCTCCCGATTTGTCTTGCACCTCCCACCGGGTCTCGGGACCCCTGTCGCTCGAGAATGTGTGGCCACCGGGCTTTCCGTTCGGCGAGCACGATTAAAAAGGCTCTTGCGACAGGCTGAAGAATAATCTGCAGAATATCCTCCAGGTGCAGAGAGTTCTGCATCTGCGAGGGCGAGTACCCGGCTGTGAGTTGTTTGGAGCCCGGGGGAACCTGTGGCACAATCTTCGCATCCACAGTAAGGTGGAGCGTAACTATGTCCGAGACGAACCACATCGAGAGCACACGCACGATGAGCTGGCTGCTCGCAGCAGCGGCTACGTGCGCGTTTGTCTTCGGGATGTGGCCAGCGACGTTGCTCGCCAGCTGTATGCCCGATGATGAGCCGTCCTGCTGCTGCTCGTCGAGCGACGGGGCTCAGCCCGGCGCGAGCGATACACACGATTGTGCGGAGTCGGGGTGCGAGTGTCATGTGGCACCGGACAACCCGCATACAACCCCGCTCGATGCCGTCGTCGACGTCGCGCCGAGTACCATTGTCGTGCCGCTGGGTGCTGCTTCGGACTTCACCTGGCCGGATATTGGCGAGGTCGAGGTCGACTCAGCGCCTGTACGGGGCGATCCTGTGGCTGCGGCGCCCCCCATCTATTTGCAAAACCAGGTTCTGCTGCTCTGATACCCGGCACGCTGTGGGTTACCTACGCCCTCTATGCGTTCCTACACGTTCGACCGCACTGCAATGTGGTCATTTCGGAGCTTCAGAACATATGCCTAAGCATGTCTCATACGTGATCTGTGCGATCGTGTTGCTCGCAACCGGTTGTGCTGCTCCCATCGCGCGGGATGTTCCCGAGTCGATGGAGTCTTTCCAAGACCAACCCGGCGAAGACGAGCTGCCCGAATTCGACGGCGCGTTGGAGCCGTACGTCGACTACGCGCTGCGCCATCACCCCGACTTGAAAGCAGATGTGGCTCGCTGGCGCGCGGAGCGTGCTCGGATCGACGCAGCGTACAGCTGGCCAGAACCTACGATTTCGTATGGCTTATTCATTCGGCCAGTCGAGACGCGGGTGGGACCGCAGCGCCATCGATTCGGGCTCAGCCAGCCGATTCCCTGGCCCAACAAACCCGCCAAAGCAGCAAGGGCTCAGGCAAAGCGTGCGGATGCGAGCAAGGCCCGATACGACGCGGCGATGCTCGTCGTGCGGGCTCAGGTCACCGAGAAGTACTGGCGGCAGTGGCAGACCGGGCGTCAGCTCTACTGGAAGCGCCAGCAACTCACGTTACTCGAGACGGTCGAAGCGGTGACCCGAGCACGTGTCGAGGTCGGCAAGTCACCCCAATCCGACCTCAATCAAATCGCGCTCGAACTGACGCGGCTCCGCGATGACATCGAGAAGCTGCAAAATGTCCTGGAACGCCAGCAGGCGAGGTTCGTGGATGCCCTGGGGCGTAGGGACGCTGGTGAGCTTCCGGTCGAGCCGGCAGATCTGCCCAGTGCCCACTTGCCGTCGGCGAGTCCGGAAGAACTCGCGAAGTTGGCGGAGTCACATCCGCAATTGGTCGCCATGCAGCGCACTATCGAATCCCTCGAGCGCACCGCAGAACGCCGACAACTCGATCGGTACCCCGACATGACGGTTGGGGTGGACTATATCGAAACCGGTGAAGCTCAGAACCCCGACCTACCCGACAGCGGAAAGGACCCGGTTATCGCGATGGTCGGGGTGAAAATACCAATCTGGGTGGGCCGCTATCAAGCTCAGGTCGACGCCACACACGCAGAAGCCGAGTCCAAGCGTGCGGACCTGGAGGCCGCCCGAAACCGCGCCGTCTCCAACGTGCGCGCGGCGGTCGCGCGTCTGAGAGATAGCGCTCGCCGTATTCATCTGTACGAAACAACCCTTATTCCGCAGTCCGAGGTCACCTACGAATCGGTTCTCGGGCGCTACGAAGTCGACCAGACGACGATTGCGTCGGTCCTGCTCGCCCAGCGCGAGTTGCTGAGAGTACGACTCGGCCTCGCGAATGCGCGGGCCGAACATGCGACCGATTGGGTCCGACTCGAACAACTCGTCGGAGAGCCCATCGACGCCGCGCCATACCACGCGCGAGGAGACGACAATGAGTGACCATGACGACCAGCACCGCGATGACAAGCCCTCCGAGGCGGAAGGCGCCAAAGAGGCGGAAGACGCATCGGGTGTCGATGAACCTGCTGTCGACGCAGATGCGGCGGAGGTCGCAGAGGATGAGGCACCGGGACCGCTCGCAAATAGTCCTGTCCCGCTCGAGGCGGTCAACTGGGGGGGCCTTGTGTTGATGCTGGTTTTCGGCCTCGCCGCCGGCGCGCTCTTCTTCGGTGGAGGCGGCGGTGACGAGCAAGCCGACGGGCACCAGCATGCCGAAGGCGAAGGAGGCGAGGAAGGCTCGACCACGTGGACGTGCTCGATGCACCCGCAGATTCAGCAGGACGAACCCGGGCAATGTCCGATCTGCGGGATGGATCTCATACCCGCGAGCAGCGACGATGACTCCGGAGAGACCCTGGAGCCCGACCAGATACGGCTCGACGAGCGGGCTAAGAAGCTCGCTCGCATTCGTACGATGGAGGTGGAGCGGCGTTCCAGCGAGGGCGCTGCGAAGCGACTGCTGGGGCGGATCGTTCCAGATGAAACGCGTGTCAAGACCGTCACTGCATGGACGTCCGGGCGGATCGACCGCCTGCGTGTCGCCACGACCGGCGAACGAATTCGCCGCGGCCAGGTCATTGCCGACATATACAGCCCGGAGATCTACGCCGCGCACCGCGAACTCCTGTCGGCGCTCGACCAGCTCCAGCGGCTCTCCGACGCACAGAGTTATGCGCAAACCAGCGCCAAATCCGGAGTCGAGTCGATTCGTCGAAAGCTCCAGTTGCTCGGCGTGACGGACGCGCAGCTGGAGCGCATGGAGAAGGCTGATTCACCCTGGGAGAGCGTGCCGATCAGCGCCCAATTCGGTGGAACGGTCCTGGATCGGCTCGTCGATGAGGGCAATTACGTCAACGCTGGATCGGGGATTTACCGCGTCGCGGACCTGTCGAATCTCTGGGTCCAACTCGACGCGTACGAGTCTGATCTGCCGGCGCTCAATGAGGGGCAGCTCGTCGAACTCGAGGTCGCATCGATGCCGGGTGTGACATTCGAGGGCAAGATCTCGTTCATCGATCCGGTCGTCGACCCGAATACCCGTACTGCGCAGGTGCGCGTGGAGGTAAAGAACCCCGACGGAAAATTGCGCCCAGGGATGTGGACGGAGGCGACCGTCATGGCCGAGGACGCCGCGCCGGGTGGTGACGAGCCATCGCTGGTGATCCCTGAGAGCGCACCGCTTTTCTCGGGGCGGCGTAGCATTGTCTACGTGGAGGTGCCCGACAAGCAGGTCCCGACCTACGAAGCGCGCGAGGTCAAGCTCGGTGCCAAGGTCGGGCACGTTTTCCCGGTCATAGCCGGGCTCGAGGAGGGTGAAAAAGTCGTCATCCACGGGGCGTTTGTGCTCGATGCTGACCTCCAGATTCGCGGAGGTAAGAGCCTGATGACACGACCGGACGACAGTGCCATGCGGGCCATTGACCGCGCGATGCAGGTCCCGGACTCCTTTCGCGACCAACTCGCTCCCATTTTCCTAGCCTACCTCGAAATGCAGCGCGGGCTCGCCTCCGACGACCTTGATGCTGCGAAGGCTGCCTCGAAGAACATGCAGGGCGCCATCGACGCCTTCGATGCAGATGGGCCACCGAAGGCTATGCGCGCCTGGTCGAATATCGAAGGGCAACTCTCGCCGCGTGTCACTGCGTTCACCGAGGCATCAGACATCGCCGCAGCTCGCGCGATCTTCGAAGACATCACCCAGCAGTTGAAGTTGCTGCTGCAGCACTTCGGGAACCCGCTCGATGAGGAGCTGAAGGTCGCATACTGCCCGATGGCCTTCGACAACCGCGGGGCCGAGTGGCTTCAGACCGAATCGGAAGTCGACAACGTCTACTTCGGCGAAGAAATGCGCCGATGCGGTGAATTCCGTGGGACCATGGACCAGGGAACGCACCTTGGCCGCCACGACCACTAGAGCCCCGACGACGAAAGCCGGACAGGACAAGCTATGAGTACAGAGAAGCTCGACGTCGAAGGTGGGGAGTTCGAGGGGATGAGCGCCTGGGACAAGTTCTTGCGCTTCTTCCTCCGCAACAAGATCATCGTCTTCATCATCATGACTCTGCTGCTGCTGGGCGGACTCGCCGTGCAGCCCTTTGACTGGAATGTCGCCGATATCCCGCGCGATCGCGTCGCAGTAGACGCGATTCCAGATGTCGGCGAGAACCAGCAAATCGTCTTTACGCGCTGGGAAGGGCGGTCACCGCGGGACATCGAAGACCAGATCACATACCCGCTGACGACCAATTTGTTGGGTCTTCCCGGCGTCAAGACCGTTCGAAGCTCGTCGATGCTCGGTTTCTCGTCCATCTATGTGATTTTCGAGGAGGGCGTCGACTTCTACTGGGCGCGATCGCGCATCCTGGAGAAGCTCAACTCACTACCTCCCGGGACCCTGCCAGAGGGGGTGAGCCCATCGCTTGGTCCGGATGCGACGGCGCTCGGACAGGTCTTCTGGTATACGCTCGAGGGGCGCGACAAGAACGGCGATCCTACGGGGGGCTGGGACCTGCACGAGCTCCGGAGTATCCAGGACTGGACCGTGCGCTACTCGTTGCAGTCGGCGAGCGGCGTGTCGGAAGTCGCGTCGATCGGTGGGTTCCAGAAAGAGTACCAGATCGATGTCGACCCCGATGCGCTCGCCGCCTACAACGTGCAGCTGGGGCAGGTCGCCGATGCAGTGCGCCAGGCCAATTTGGACGTGGGCGCACGGACGATGGAGATCAACCGAATCGAGTATCTGATTCGGGGTGTGGGTCTGGTCGAGGGCATCGAGGACCTCGAGTCCACCGTCGTGGTGGCCCGCGACGAAAAACCGATTCGTATCAGGGATATCGGTCGCGTCACCATCGGCCCTAAATCGCGGCGAGGGGCCCTCGACTACGAGGGGGCCGAGGCGGTCGGTGGGGTCGTCGTGGCTCGCTACGGGGAAAACCCCGTCGAGGTCGTCGAGAACGTCAAGGCTAAAATTTCCGAGATAAGCGAAGGTCTGCCGAAGCGAACGCTCGACGATGGCACGGTCAGTCAGGTCGAAATCGTGCCGTTTTACGACCGATCGGAGGTGGTCGAGGCGACGCTCAGTACGCTGTCGGATGCGCTGATTCAGCAGATTTTGATCACGATCATCGTCGTGTTGCTCTTGCTGGGGCATCTGCGCAGCTCGGCGGTCATATCGGCGCTCCTACCGCTGGCCGTGCTCATGACGTTCGTGGCCATGAAGATCTTCGGCGTCACGGCCAATATCATGTCGCTCGCCGGCATCGCGATCGCCATCGGTACGATGGTGGATATGGCGATCGTGCTCACCGAGAATATGGTCGAGAGGTTGGAAGAGGCAGGGCCGGATGACGACCGTGTGGCATTGATCCGCGAGGGCGCTGCCGAGGTCGCGCCAGCCGTGTTGACCTCTGTGTTGACCACCGTCGTGAGCTTCCTTCCGGTCTTCGCGCTGACGGCGTCAGAAGGAAAGCTGTTCCGCCCGCTGGCCTATACGAAGACGTTTGCGTTGATCGCCTCATTTGGTCTGGCGGTCGTCGTGCTTCCAACGCTGGTACACCTGATCGTCTGGCCTAAGATCTATCCCATTGACTCACGCGATTCGTGGTGGAAGACGCTCGTGTCGGGCGTTTTTCGCGTCGAGCACATCCGCGATTGGCTGCTCGTCGCGCTCGGCATAGGCGTGGCGGTTTACGGGCAGGTGTTGCTCGGTCTGTTCTTCGCCCTGATCGGGGTACTCCGGATGACGCGCAGTCTCTTCTCGGAGAAATGGGCGCGTGTGATCCCCTGGATTCAAAATTCGGTCGCGGCGGTGGGGGTGACATTCTTGCTGACCAGCGCGTGGATGCCTCTGGGTTTCGACGAGCCTCTCGTGCTGAACCTGGTCTTCGTCGCGGTCATTACGTACACGGTCCTGGCGCTTTTCTGGGCGTTTATTCAGGTCTACGACAAGCTTTTGATGTGGACGTTGGCCCACAAAGCGCTGTTCTTGACGGTGCCACTGATCTTACTGGTCTTCGGTACGACCGCATGGCTGGGCTTCGACAAGATGTTCGGGTGGCTGCCGCAGTCGTTTCGAATGAACGACCGCGTGGTCGAGGTGGCCCACGCCTTTCCGGGCTTCGGCCGGGAGTTTATGCCGCCATTCGACGAGGGGCAGTTCCTCTACATGCCGACGACTATGCCGCACGCTTCGTTCGGTGAGTCGCTGGATCAGCTCAAGCTCATGGATGCCAAGATCGCTCAGGTGCCGGAGGTCGAAGAGGTTGTCGGCAAGCTCGGGCGAGTTGACAGTGCGCTGGATCCCGCCCCTGCGTCGATGTTCGAGACCATCATCACCTACAAACCCGAGTGGAAGGTCAACGAAGATGGGGAACGGGTGCGCCAGTGGCGTGACCACATCAAGACGACCGATGATATATGGCAGGAGATCGTGGACGCCGCTCAGCAGCCCGGGCTGACGAGTGCTCCGAAGCTGATGCCGATCAACACGCGCATCGTCATGCTTCAGAGCGGTATGAGGGCACCGATGGGGGTGAAGGTCAAGGGCCCGGATCTCGAGACCATCGAGGAGGTCGGGATGCGGCTGGAGGAGTTGCTCAAGCAGGTGCCGTCCATCAAGTCGAATACCGTCGTGGCCGAGCGCGTCGTTGGGAAGCCTTACCTCGAGATCCATATCGATCGTGAGGCCATTGGACGACACGGGCTGACCATCGCGAAGGTGCAGGACGCCATTTCGATCGGGCTCGGGGGGCAGGCATTGACGCAGACCATCGAGGGGCGTGAGCGCTATCCCGTTCGGGTGAGATATATGCGTGAGGAGCGCGACTCCCCTGAAGCGCTGCGTCGAATGATGGTACCGACGCCAAAGGGTGAAGAGGTGCCGCTCGAGCAACTCGCCGAGATTCGATATGTGCGAGGACCTCAGGTGGTGAAGGCTGAGGACACGTTCCTGACCAGTTACGTCACGTTCGACAAGCAGCCGGATAGCGCGGAAGCAGACGCCGTCGAACAGGCGAAGTCATTGATCGAGCGCAAGATCGAGGCCGGAGAATTCGAGGTGCCGAAGGGCGTGAGCTACACATTTTCCGGTAGCTACAAGAATCAGCTCAGGAGTGAGGCACGGCTGCGTGTCCTGATACCTATCGCTCTGGCGGTCATCTTTTTGATCCTCTACCTGCAGTTCCGCCGGTCATCGACTGCGTTTATTATATACAGCGCTGTCATCGTGGCGATTTCGGGCGGCTTCATCTTGATCTGGTTCTACAATCAACCGTGGTTCCTCGACTTCGAGGTCTTTGACCGGAGCATGCGCGACCTCTTTCAGGTCGGACCTATGAATATCTCGGTTGCGGTATGGGTCGGGTTCATCGCTCTTGTTGGTATTGCCACGGATGACGGGGTGGTGATGACGACGTATTTGCGGCAGCGCTTCGACGCGGCGCCTCCGAAGAGCCTCGAGGAAGTACGCGAGCATGTGCTCGAGGCAGGGAAGCGGCGCGTGCGACCGTGTCTGATGACCACCGCAACCACCTTGCTGGCGTTATTGCCGGTGATTAGCTCACAAGGGCGTGGTGCCGACGTGATGGTGCCAATGGCGATCCCGGCGGTCGGGGGCATGGCGATCGAATTGATCACGCTATTTGTCGTGCCCGTTCTGTACAGCCTGCGGGAGGAATGGCGGTTCCACCTGAAAGACGACCAGGACGCTGAAGAAGCAGACTGATCTGGTGGGCGAGGGCCAGTTGCTTGGCCCGGTGCCCTGGTGTCGTGTTAGACTCCTG
>JBNJFZ010000076.1:2223-24414 GCA_051747295.1 Myxococcota bacterium | reverse complement strand
CGATACACCGATTTGTCTTGAATGATCGCGGGGCTCATACGTTATATAGGTGTGCGCCACACGACCTTCAGAGCGGCTGACATGGGACACGGCATGATTTCCACCAATAAACACACGACTTTCGCGCGCCTCGCGGGCCTCACGACGGCTCTGCTGCTCACGCTCACCTGCGCCCTGGCGACCGCGGGCCCCGGATTTCAGTACGAGGTCAACTCCAAGGTTCAGGCCGATGAGGGACACCCGACTTTCAAGCTCAACGCCACCGGTTCGATCGATGGCGGCACGATTACGTTCGAGCGAAGCGACGGGAAGACCTTCAAGAAGTCCATCGAGGGCCTGAGCCCCGGCCAGACGCAGACGTTCGTGCTGAAGCAGCCGGAGGGGAAGTTCTCGTACACCGCTAAGATCGAAGCCAAGGGATCCGGCCAGACCGTCTCGTCGGACGTGGAGTTCACCGCGGTCCGCGTGCCCGAGCTCGAGCTCGACGTCGACCCGGACAAGGTCCGCATCGGCAAGGGCCAGATCCCCATTAAGACCAACCGTCCGCTCGATCGGATCGAGTACGAGGTCTACGACGAAGATGGAAAGAAGGTCCGGTCGGGTACCAGGAGCATGGGCAACAAGTACGGAACAGTGATGTTCGAGTACAAGCCGGTCGAGAACGTCGGCGCGATCTCGATGGTCGCCTACGACGTCGACGGCTTCTGGCGAGGCATCAAGCTCGAGCCGTTCTGGGTCAAGATTCCGCACAAAGAGGTTATCTTCGAGTTCGGCAAGGCGACCTGGGACGACGATCAGGAACCGAAGCTCGAGGCGTCCCTCGAGGACATCCGCGAGGCCATGGAGAAGCACAGGGACAAGGGCCTGCAGATGCAGCTCTATATCGCGGGATATACCGACACGGTCGGGTCCAAGTCGGCAAATATGAAGCTCTCGGCCTCCCGGGCGAAGGCGATCGCGCGATGGTTCCGCAAGAACGGCCTCGAGATCCCGGTTTACTATCAGGGCTTCGGCGAATCTGCGCTGGCGGTGGAGACGCCCGACGAGACGAAGGAAGAGAAGAACCGGCGCGTGATCTACATCCTCGGCAACGCGCGCCCCCCGGAGTCCGGAGCGATTCCGCGCTCGAATTGGCGACCCGCGCACTGATCGGTGGCGCGCACCAGTGCACGGCCGTATCTGGTGCGTTTTTGTTGCAATATACCCACATTCGGGGGAATTTTGTGGGGTCGCGCGATCCTTCTACGGATTGGACGCCTCATACGATACACGTGTAGGTTGAGCGGATTCGACACGCTCGCCTTCATCACCCAGCGAACTCTATGCGCTACTCTTCGACAGTTTTAAGTCTCCTCGCTATTTTCCTGGTCGTGGCCCTGTCGGCCTGCGGTGAAGACACCGTGACCGAGAAAGAGGCGCAGCCATACGTCCAGGAATGGTCGGGTTCGGTGGAGGAGTCGTTGCGCGACGTGGCGTTTGCGCCGGCTGCAAAGAACGAGCTGAAATCTCGTATCGAGGCGGGTGCAGCGAAGCAAAAATCGGGCGTGCAGCGCACCGAGCCACCCTACGACGTCTTCGTCGAAAAGACCTATGCGGACAACGACTACGAGTTGATGCTCGTCGACTCCCATGGGTTGACCGAGCGCGGGAAGGCGGCCTGGAGCGCCGTCAAGGCGGTCGAAGACCACGCGCTCGACCCGCAGCCGTATCGCCTCGACGAGATCGCTTCACAACTCGAACAGGTCGAGAGCATCGCCGCGAAGCTGGACTCGATGGAGCCCTTCCAGCCCGACTCCGGTCTGCAGGAGAGCGCCGTCAGCTGGGTGATGAGCAAGCCACGGGCCGAGTTTACCCTGGACGCCGAGAACTACACGACCGTCACTGAAGCGATGCTAGAGGATCCCGCCGGCGAGCAGATGAACCAGCGCATGGACCAGTATCGGGGGCTCGCCGACGAACTCGGCAAGGCACAGGCGACGCTCGAGCACCTGCTGGCGCGTGATACGGCCCGATACGCACGTGAGATGCGGTATTTCAAGCTCCAAGACATCTTCGTACACGAGCGCGAGGACGACCCCTGGACCGACCCGGAGGTCGAGGGTCGGCGTCCCGACAAGGCCAAAGGCGCCTATCGCGGCGGTCAGGTCTGGCGGCATGCGGCGCGCATGGCGAATGAGATCGGGGACGACAACGAAGTCGCAATCCTACACGAGAAGATCCAGGCTGTGCTCGACTCGGTCGTGATCGGCGACGAACCGACAGAGACGATCGAGGGCTTGCCGCCTCAGCATCCGCAGTACGCCAAGCTCGTCGACGAATACCGGCGCTACAAGGAGATCGTCGAGGCTGGGGGCTGGGCGGAGGTTTCGGAACGGCGCGGATTGCGCAACGGTTCCAGCGGCGAGACCGTCGCCAAGCTCAAGAAGCGCCTCCAGATCGAGGGTTATTATCCGGAGGATGCGCCCATCGACGAGACCTTCGGCGACACGCTCGAGGAGGCTGTAGAGGCCTATCAGAAGACCCATCAGATGCGCGTGGACGGTCGCGCGCACTCGATGTTCTGGTCCAGCGTCAACATCCCGGCCGAGCGGCGCATGAAGCAGATTGGCATCAACCTCCAGCGCTGGCGCGAGTCCGATATCCGCCACTCGGACCCGCGTTATGTCTACGTGAATATCCCCGACTTTCACGTCGAGGTCTGGGACGAGCAGGAGCGCGCGATGCGCTTTCGCATCGTGGTCGGCAACAACGATCTGAAGATCGACGAAGAGAGCAAAGAAAAGGAGCACCCCAACCGCACGCCGACACTCAGCGCGTATATCGATCGGGTGATCTACAACCCATTCTGGAACGTGACGGACCGAATTCGGGCCGAGGAAATCCTCCCCGAGGTCCGCGCCCAGGTCGAGGGTGCCTACAAGGCCAAGCTCGCCCGGCTGGTCGAGCAGGCTGAAGAGAAGCGAGCCAGCGCCCGAGAGTCGACCTTCGCCAGCGGAGGCGTCTTTGGGAGCGACAATTCGGCACCGCAACAGCGCGAGTCCGCGCCTTCGGCCTCGAACGAATCGGCATCGGATTCGAGCGCCGACGATGTCGAAGACGCGCAGCCAGCCGCAGATAACGACGAGGACTCGGCGGATTCTGCGGGAGACAAGCCGGTCGAGGACAGAGCATCCATCGGCAAATATCTGACCAAGGGACCCGAGGGAAAGCAGGTCGCATTCCGAGTCTCTGCTATTCGCTCACTGCTCTCGGAGGTCTACGGATCTTCGACGAAGGAGGCCGGTGCGAGCGAATCCGGTGACGCGGCCGGCGGCGAGGACGGAGAGTCGACCAGCTTACTCGCGACACACTTTCCCTACGTCGATGCGGAGACGGGCCTGGTCGACGTCAGCGAGACCGATCCCGACAATATCCCCGCGTGGTACGAAGCCAACGAATACGAGGTCATGTTCCCGGGCAAGAAATGGGAATATGTCCGGATGAAGCAGGGCGATAAAAACGCGTTGGGTAAGGTCAAGGTCATCTTCCCGAACCTCCACGATGTCTACCTGCACGACACGCCGAAAAAAGCGCTCTTCTCGCGTGATTTGCGGGCGTTCAGCCACGGCTGCATGCGCATGCACAAACCTCTGAGCTTCGCCGAATATCTACTGAAGCGTGACGGTCAGCTCTCGGATTATAATATCGACCATATCCTCCGAGAGACGACCTACAAGCCGATATTCCTGCACAAACAGATTCCGGTTCACGTCGAATATCGAACCGTGCGCGTCGGCGACGAGGGGCGCGCCCACTTCCTCGCGGATATCTACGACTACGACGATAAGGCTCTCTCGGAGTCGGACGGATAAAACACATCATGACGATTGAGACGCAGGAAGAGCTCGAGCGGTTGCGCCGCGTCGGTGACGTCGTCGCCGAGACGATTCGGCGTATGGGAGCGTCGATGCAGCCGGGCGTGACCACCCGCGAGCTCGATCAGATCGGCCTGGACTGCCTCGAGGAATTCGGTGCGCGATCGGCGCCCCAGATCACCTACCAATTCCCGGGCGCCACCTGCATAAGCATCAACGACGAGGCAGCTCATGGCGTTCCCTCCGACAGGCGCATCGCGTCCGGAGACCTCGTCAACGTCGACGTCTCTGCGGAATTAGACGGCTTTTACGCCGATTCGGGCGCCAGCTTTCCGGTCGGTGAGGTGGATGACCGTGGTCTCGAGCTGTGCAAATACGGAAAAAAGGCACTCATCGCTGCGCTGCGCGTGCTCAAGAGCGGTACGGAGTTTCGGGAGCTCGGGCGGGCCGTCGGCAGCGTCGCGCGCCGCGGTGGCTTCTCGGTGATCGAAAATATCGGCGGACACGGACTTGGACGCGCCCTCCACGCCGAGCCGCGCTTTATCCCATTTGGTCGGACGTCCGACCGCCGCACGTTCGAGCGGGGGTCGATCCTGGCGATCGAGCCATTCTTGAGTGAAGGGGACAACCGGGTGGAGAAGGCCGACGATGGCTGGACGCTGATGACCGTCAATGGTCAGCGCTCCGTGCAGTTCGAGCACACCGTCGTGGTCACCGACGACGAACCGATCGTCATCACCTGAGTATCCGAGCTACTTGCGGCGCAGCCAGACGAGGTGTTCGACGTTACCCGCCGGGCCGTGGACGTCGGAGTCCACGGAGTCGACCAACTCGAGATCCAGCGACTCTGCAAAGCGAATGACCTCGTGGATGGCCGCGCGGCGAATCTTCTCGTCGCGTACCACCCCACCTTTTCCGACATTGCCCTTGCCGACTTCGAATTGCGGTTTGACCAGGGCGATCACGTCGGCTTCGTCGGCCAAAAAAGGCATCGTATTCGGCAGGACCAGCTGCAGCGAGATAAACGAGCAGTCGATGACGGCGAGGTCGCACGGCTCGGGGATCTTCTCGGGCTCGAGGTGTCGGATATTCTCGCGCTCGAGCACGACCACCTGGTCGTTGTTTCGGAGCTTCCAGGCGAGTTGGCCATAGCCCACGTCGACCGCGTAGACTTTCTCGGCGCCCTCCTGGATCACGCAGTCGGTAAACCCTCCGGTCGAGGCACCCACGTCGATCACGACCTTGCCGCTGCAGTCATAACCGAATGCCTCGAGCGCACCCTCGAGCTTGAGCCCACCACGTGAGACGTAGGGATTCTGATCACCGCGGATTTCGATCTCGGCATCGACAGATACCTGTGTACCGGCTTTGTCGACCTTCTGACCATCGACGTAGACCTGGCCGGCCATGATGTAGCGCTTGCCCTTCGAGCGCGAGGCCACCAGCTCTCGCTCGGCGAGGAGCACGTCCAGTCTCTCGGTATCACTGCTCATATTTTTCCCGTGGCTTGCCGCTACATTCCTCTCTGGGTTTGTCTCTTTCATACAGCCACGTCAAGCGATCTGCGATCAATCGAAGCAATTCTGGACACTTTTCCATTGCGTGTGCTAGGGTGCCGCTCGTCAAGCGCATTTCAATCCCCGGTCGAGGTGGGGCAATTCTCGATGACGGATCAGAACCGAAAAACTCTTCGCAGCTTCTATTGTCGAGACTATCTCTGGGATCTGTTCGAACAGATGACCCAGGAGCTGGGCTGCTCGATGGACTATCTCATCAATGAGTCCATGCGATTGTACGCCCGCAGCAGGGACTTCGAGCCCGGAGAAGGCCAGGGAGGAGGAGGAGACGCTTACCAGCGTCGTCCCACCTCGAGTAACCAGCCTTCTCTGAATCGAGGAGCCCCGCAAAACGCCGACGTCGATCGCATGAATGTCGGCGGGCGCGGCTCGGACTCGGGAATGGAGCACAGGACTTTCGAGCGTATGCCGGCCGTGCGGAATCAGCGCGGTGGCCAGCAGGGCCCTCAGAACCAGCAGGGTCCTCAGGGTCAGCAAGGTCCTCAGGGCCAGCAGCGTGGCCCGGGCGGACCTCCTCCCCCACCCCCTCGTCCCGGTCAGGGCGGCGGCAGTAGTAGCGGTGGTGGTGGCGGCGGTGGTGGCTTTCCGCAACAGCGCTCGCGTCCCCAATCGAGTAGCGGGCGGCAGCAACAACAGCAGCAGCCTCAGCAGCAGCCGCTGTACATGATTTTCAACAATAACCGCTACGTCGTAGACAACGACAAGTTCGTCATCGGTCGCGGCAGTCAGCAGACCGACCTGACGATCCGCGACGGCAATATCTCGCGGAAACACTGCGCGATTTTGCGGCGAAACGGCAACTACTACATCAAAGATCTGGACTCGACGAACGGGATCGAGTACCGCGGCAACCGAATTGAGTCCAAGCGCATCGAGGAAGGAGACGTCTTCTACCTGTGCGACTATGAGCTTCGATTCACGTATCGCGGCTAACCGACTTCGGCCGTTCCGGACAAGCTTTTGAAAGAAAAGCCCGCTGAAAGGCGGGCTTTTCTATGTGTGCTGGAGACACGTCATGTACGAAATCGAACGAGTCACCGACACGCTCCACCGCATCGGCCTGGAGAAACCCGAGGACTACCCGCCACCGGTAGGCCAGGCGAATAACGTCTACCTGCTCGGCGGTGAGTATCCCGCGCTGATCAATGCCGGACACCCCTCTCAATTCGATGCGCTGTGCCAAGCGCTCCACGAGCTCGAGGCCGCTCCCTCTCAGATTCATCGAATCGTCTACACGAGCTGGCGAATCGACGTCCTCGGCGCGGCGCCGAATTTCCCGGGCGCGGACCATTTTGTGCTCAGCCCGGATATGATGCAGCCGCGGGACTACGAGGCTTATATCGGCGAGCGGCGCCAGGCGTTTCTCACCGACGCCGAGCATATCGTCGACCAGCACGACAACTACGACGACGATGATCTGGACGACGCCGAAGCATTTGCCCGGCGCTACTGGCCGCGGATGACGCATCGCCTCAACTTCATCCCGATTCGGTCCGGCCACAGCGTAGCCGCCGGATCGCTTTCATTCGAGGCCATCGAGGCTCCCGGCGCGAACCCCGGTAACCTCGCCCTGTACGATAGCCAGGCGGAGACACTCTTTTGCGGTGATGTGACGCTCAAGGGCATGCCGGACTTCATCGACGACGTGCAACCCTACCTGGTGAGCCTGGAGCGCCTGCTCAAGATCGAGGCCGAACACCTGCTGCCGAACTTCGGGAAGGCGAGCCTCCGTTCGCAGTGGATGATCAAGCGGGCGCTGAGCTTCTTGAATAACTTCCTGAGCAACGCCCCTGCCGCCATGCACGAGGCGCCCACGGTCATCGAGTTCATCGAGGCAGATCGTGGACATAAACTCGACTCCCTGGTCGAGCTTGTATTCGAAATGCAGCGCTACCGACGCCCGATGGACGAGTTGGCGCGCGCCCGAATGATCGACACGGAGGGCCAGGGATTGGCGAAGCGATACGGTGTGGATGTGGAAGATCCGCGCGAAAATCTGCGCGAGTAGCCACGCAGTTACGGTTGCTCGGCCGCGTTGTCTACGGGCTCGAATCGCTCGACTTCCAGGACGGGAAACTCCAGCCCCTGTTGGGTCTCTCGCTCACCCACGAGTGTGCCGTAGGCGAGTGCATTGCGGAGGCCGGCGCTGGCATCTTCACCGACGAGGGAGTCTTCGAGCTCGTTGAGCAGCGACTCGCGACCGTCGAGGAAGACCCGCGTCCAGCGGCCGTAGACCAAGATTTCAAAGCCAGGCGCGCCGCAGTGAGGCTCGTTGTAGCGGATTCGCAACTCGTAGGCGTCTTGATCTTCGGCCTCTTCTTCGGCTTCGGCGATGCTCGTCTCGACGGCACTCGAAGAGTCGGCGAAGGCCGCTTGAACCGGTGTCTGATCGCTCCCCGTCGCGCAGCCCGCTAGCAGAGCCAGCGAGCCCAACCATGTCATGATGTAGGAGCTGGGTACGTTCATGGCGATCACGTCGTGGGTTGGGCGGCATGCGCCACCCGGGAGCGGACCTCATCTGAATAGTCGTCGGCGTTGCGATAGATGTAAAGCGGCGGCCGCACGCGCACATCCGGCGCGCCACCTCGCCGGAAGACGGTCTCTAGTAGGTATGCGTCTTCGTCGGCGCGCGAGTGATAGTAGCGCATCGAGTGCAGGCTCAAGTCGGTGTCTCGGACGGCGTGGAGCAGATCGGGCGAGCGCACCGGCGGCAGGATGATCTTGAGCCAACCGCGTTGCCTCAAGATATACGCCGCGGCCCGCACGAAGTCGGCGATCGTTCCGTGCAGCTCGTGGTGGGCGGAGGCGCGCTCGGGGTTCTGACTGGGTCGGCGCTGCCCCTTCCGGTAATAAGGTGGGTTGCACACCACGAGATCGGCGGAGTGTGCGTCGAGCTGCTCGCGGAACTCTCGGAGGTCCACCTCGACCGCCTCGACCCGGCCTTCGAGCTGGTTGCGAGCCACATTGATTCGCAGCAGTTCGGCCAGTTGCGGTTGACGCTCGACGCAGACTACGCGCCAATCCGGGTGTCGGCTCGCGATGCACAGGCCGACCGTCCCCTGAGCTGCGCCGAGGTCTACGACTGTCGACCGGCCGGGCAGCGACGGGAGATCAGTCGCCAAGAGGAGCGCGTCGAGTCCGAAGCGAAACCCCCGGCGGTGCTGGACGATCTCGAGCGAGCCGTCGGAGATTACATCTGTTGTAGTGGGTTCAGGCGAGGTCAAAACCGGTACTCCGTGATTCCGGGAGATAGTCATCCGCTTCATAGCCGACGGTCGTCTTCGATCGCAATGGTATGCTGTTCACGCAGGGGGGACCATTGACGCGCATTTCGATGAAAAAATATTGCGGCACACGACAGCGGAGGGGATCTTCTGTTAGAGTTTTATGACGCTGGGTTGCCATACGCGCAGCTCTTTCGAAGTTTTAGGCCGAGGTGCCTCGCGAGGGGCCTCATGGGTCTTGAGCGCTTGGTAGGTAGCAATGGCCGAGCAGAACGGCGGTTGGGACAACGAATCCGCCGGGGGCGTATCGAGCACGACCATCTTAGTGGTCTATCTGGTGCTGGGGTGCGTCTGGATCTTCGTCAATGCATTCCTCATCGAACCTTCTACGGCGTACCGAGAACATCCAATCCTGTGGGGTGCCGTAAACGATGGCGGGATCATCGCGCTTTCGGCTTTCTTGTTGTTCTTGCTCGCGCGTCGCCATCGAGAGTCGCTGCTGAGCTGGCATTCACAGCTTCGAGATAAGGAGCGGGAGGTCGAGGCGATCGTCGATACGATCGCTAACGGAGTGTTGATCGTCGACCTCGATGGGCGCGTGACGTATGCAAACCAGGCTTTCCACGGGATGTTCGGCTACGATGCCGACGCGATCATGGGAGAGAACACGGAGTTTATGGCCGTCGAAGATCAGGCCGACGGCTCGAACCCAGTTCAGGTCATGGAAGCGGCCCGAAGAGAGGGTTACTGGTCCGGAGAGGTCTTCAGAAAAGCAGCGGATGGTGCCCCGATTACCGTGCAGCTCAGCGTGGCGCCCGTGCGCAGCCAGAAGGGGGATGGAGAGGTGGTTGCGTACGTCGGCCACTATCAGGATTTGAGCGAGGTCAAAGAAGCTCGCGAACAGGTCGAAGGCCTCGGCTCGGTCATCGAGGAGCTCGCCCAGGAGACCGACGTCGATCGCCTGGTGCAGCGGGCGGTACAGTCGGCGGTGAGAATCACCGATGCAGAGATCGGTGGTGTCGCGCTGCTACAGGATGGGATGTTGCATTATCGGTGGTCCGTCGGATTTCCCGAGGATGTCGATATCGCCCAGATGCAGGCGCCCTTCGAATCCAATCACGGCCTCGCCGGGCGCGTGCTCGACTGCGAGGAGACGCTCATCGTCGACGATTACGGCGACTTCAGCGGCCGGATCGATGCGATCGCGAGCTATGGATTTACCTCAGCGCTATCCACGCCGATTATGGTCGCCGGCGACATCCAGGGCGTGATGACTATCGGGGCCAGAGGAGACAGCAAGCAGTTCCACCAGTCGCATGTGCCGGTCATCGAGTCGGTGGCACGCCAGATCGGCGTGGCACTCCAGCGGGAACAACTGGTCGAGGATGTCCGTCGCTCGGAGCAACGTTTTCGACAGCTCGTCGAGACCGTGCCGGACATCATGTATCAGGCGACCTTTCCGGACTTCGCGGTCGGCTATGTCAGCCCTGCAGTCGAGCAGATGCTCGGTTTTACCCCCGAAGACTGCCTCGACGATCCCTATCTTTGGTGGAAGCAGATGGACCCGGCCGATCGTGACCGCGTCAAAAAGGAGGTGATGCGCCAGACCGCGGAAAGTGACGAGTACTCCGTCGAATATCGTATCTGGCACCGAGACGGGCGTACGAAGTTATGGGTCGAGGACCACGGCAACCTGCGCTCCGGTGGCAAGGACGAAGGCCAGATGGTCGCCGGTGTGCTCGTGGATATCACCGAGCGCAAGCTCGCCGAGGAACGGCTCGAGTACATCGCGTATTACGACACGATGACGGGACTGCCGAATCGAAACTTGCTGCTGGAGCGGCTGCACGAGCGGCTCGAATCAGCCGACGAGGATTCACGCGGCGTTCTGCTGTACATCGATGTCGATCGGTTCCACCTGGTCAATGATATTCTCGGCCATAGCGCTGGCGACGAGCTGCTGATCGAGGTCGCCGAGCGCCTGCGCGGCACCTATGGGCGAAACTCGATCGTCGGTCGGCCGAATGCTGACGAGTATATCGTCTACGTGGATGAGACGTCGGGGCTCGATGAGTTCTCCGATGGTCAGTCCCTGACGTCGACGGCCTCGAAGCTCGCCGATCGTTTCCTGGAGGCGATGAAACAGCCTGTCGATCTGGACGGGCAGGAGTCGTACATCACCGCCAGCATCGGCATCAGCCTGTATCCGTCGGATACCGTCGAGTCCGATGATCTGATCAAGCACGCCCATCGGGCGGTGTGTCGCTCCAAGGAGATGGGCCGCGGCGGTTACTGCTTCTATGCGGGCGAACTGGCAACGCGTCAGCAGAAGTTGTTGAGCCTGAACTCCAAGCTGCACCGTGCTCTGGAGCGCGAAGAGTTTTGCCTGCACTACCAGCCGATCATCGACCTCGAGCAGGGTCATATCGTCGGCGTCGAGGCGCTGCTTCGCTGGAATTCACCCGAGCGCGGCATGGTGTCGCCGGGCTTATTCATTCCGGTGGCTGAGGAGACTGGCCTCATCGTGCCGATCGGCGACTGGGTCATCGAGCAGGTGTGCAAGCAGCTGCGCGAGTGGCACGACAAAGGCATGTCGATCTACTCGGCGATCAACCTGTCGGCCCGTCAGCTCTGGCGCGAAGATACGGTCACCCAGATCACCGATGCGATCGAGAGGCATCAGATTGCTCCAGACGCTCTCGAGATCGAGATCACCGAGAGCACCACGATGATGGACCCGTCGAACGTCTCGCAGATCCTCGAGGAGATGCGCGAGGCCGGGCTCCACGTGTCGATCGACGACTTTGGAACCGGTTATTCGTCGCTCGAGCGGCTCAAGCACATGCCCGTGCGAACGCTCAAGATCGACCGCTCGTTCGTCGATGGCGTGCCCGATAGCGAGCGCGACACGAATATCGTCACGACGATCATTCAACTGGCCAGCAACTTCCGGATGTTTTCGCTGGCGGAGGGCATCGAGACCGTCGAGCAGTGGAAGTTCCTTCGAGAGCTGGAGTGCCCCCTGGGTCAGGGTTACTACTTCAGCCGACCGGTTCCGCCGGAGGAAATCGAGGAGATGTACGAGAAAGATATCGTATGGTCCATCGATGGAGAAGGTGAGCCGGAGAACATCATCAGTTGAGCCGTGCACCTTTCCGGGCGCACCTTTCCGGGCACACCTCCCGCATCAAATTCGCTGGTCCTCGAGTCCTCCGGCGCTACTCGTCGTCGACAAAAATGCGTCGTGATTCGAAGCGCCGAGCGCTCGGCGCGTGCTATTCGCGAAAGGCCTCCGCAACGCAGATCTGGTGGAAGAGCGATAACTCGAGGTCGTGCTCGGGTGGCTGCCAGGCGTTGAGTACGGCGCGTGCCATCGTCTCGCCGGAGATGCTGAGCGAAACCAGAGCGAGCTCGGTGGCTCCGGGGCCTCGGGAGTCGTCCACGAGCGATTGGATATGCGCTTCGATCGAGATCATCGGGCTTACCTGCGCGGCAAACCATTCGTAGCGCTCGCGCTGAGCGCGCATGATCTCTACAAACCAGTCCTCACCGCGGCGCTCGACCTCGCCCGACAGGTGTGGCTGCAAGCGAAGCTCGAGTTCCTCGAACTCGACCGTGGGGCCGAGCCCCTGCAGTGTGCTCTGTAGGTCGTCTTCGGTGATTACCAATTCGCCGGTCTGTCCCATCGGGTTCTCCTGTATGAGTAGGTGTGAACGTCCTTGTGTTCCCCTCATAATGGTTTTCGGCGCAACCACCGGAATCGTTGCGTAAAAAGTTGGGATTGAGTGTGCTCCCGGCGGTCGTGTACACAGGGCAAGTCGTTGAAAAGGCGTGAGAAATTCGCACTCCGTACGATCTGCATCCCGTGCGACGATCTCTGTTGCTTTCGAGAGGGTGTTTCGTGCGAGTGATTGACTGTCGTAGCTGGTCGATTAGCCTGCATTCTTCCCCAGCAGTGTTGACTCGACAGAACGATCGGAGCTTCGACGTGCAGAATCCGAATCTCGACATCCCGGTGGGCACCAAGGTGGTGACTCGAACCGAGGTGCCAGCGCGTGGTTATGCGCGGCCGAAGGGCTCGGTGGCGGTCGTCGTACGGACCCCGGACGGGGACGAACAGCCGTACGTGGTCCGGTTTGCAGATGGTGCTGAGTCGAAGGTCGTCCGCGAGGATGTGGCGATCCTCAAGCACTATCAGCGCGCCGATTGGGCGCATGAGGATGTCTCGGAGGCGTCGCTCAAAGATCACGTGATCTACAAATGTGTGGTCGGCTCGCGCGCATATGGGCTGGTGGAGGCGACCTCGGATACCGATATTCGAGGCATCTACCTGCCGTCGGCGAGCATGCACTGGTCGATGTGGGGGGTGCCGGGCCAACTCGAAGACAAGCGGACCGACGAGGTGTACTGGGAGCTCGAGAAGTTCCTGAAGCTCGCGCTCAAGGCCAACCCGAATATCCTCGAGTGTCTGTACACGCCGTTGGTGCTGTACGCAGGCGATCTCGCCCGCGAGTTGTTGGATATGCGCGAGGCGTTTTTATCGGAGTTGGTCTACCAGACCTACAATCGGTACGTGATGTCGCAGTTCAAGAAGTTGGAGAAGCGCCGCCAGAAGACCGGCGAGGTCAAGCCCAAGCACGCGATGCACCTCGTCCGGCTGTTGATTGCCGGTATTCAGATCCTGGAGGAGGGATTCGTGCCGGTCGACGTGGGCCCGCACCGCGAGCGGCTGCTGGCGATCAAGACCGGGGAGCTGCCCTGGGAGGATGTCGACCAATGGCGGCTGGCGCTGCACGAGAAATTCGACGCGGCGTTTCGCCGCTCGAGCTTGCCCGAGCGGCCAGATTACGAACGAGTCAACGCATTCTTGATCGCGGCACGACGGTCGGCGGTCGAGGACGAATCCGGACAAACGGAGGCCCCTGATGCCCGCTGAACTCGATATGGATTGGCTGCGTGCGCAGCTAGAGGATTTCGCGGAAGCGCTCGTCTTCGCGTCGGTCAGCGGTGCCCACCTGTACGGATTTCCGTCGGAGAATTCCGATGTGGACATCCGTGGTGCCCACCTGTTGCCGACGTCCGAGATCGTACGACTCGGCGACGTGGAGGAGACGACGGACTTCATCGACGAGCGCGATGGTATCGAGTTCGATCTGGTGTCCCACGAACTCGGTAAGTTTCTGCGCATGCTGCTCGAGCGCAATGCCATCGTGTTGGAGCAGATTTTTTCGCCGCACCTGGTGGTCGAGGATGGCACGTTAGAGACGCTGAGGAGGCTCGCGTCGGGGTGCGTCACGCGCCATCACTTCCATCACTACGATGGCTTTGCGCGCTCACAGTGGGCGCTCCACGCGCAATCCGGTGGCCTGAAGCCGCTCCTGTACTGTTACCGCGCGTATTTGACGGGAGTCCACCTGGTCTCGACGGGGGATGTCGAGGCGAACCTCGAGGTCCTGGCGAAGGAGTACGAGGAACCGCTGGTCCTGGAGCTGATTCGCGAGAAGCGCGCGGGTGAAGAGAAAATGCAGGCGCCCGGAAACTCGATCGAGTTCGAGGAGGTCCGCGATCGCCTCAAAGTCGGCCTGCACCAGGCCTATGACTCGAGCCGGTTGCGCGAGCGTCCGTCGCAGGAAACGCGTGAGGCCATCAGCGACTACCTGGTGGAGCGTCGGCTCAATTATTTGCGGCGGTAAGTGGGTTCTTCTGCGGAGGAAGACGGTTCAATAAATCGGCCTTAGAAGCGGTTTCTAGCGAGGGACCCAGCGTAGAAATGGCGTCAGAGGGCGATTTCGGGGTGTCGAGGGATAGAAACGGCCTCAGAAGCGGTTTCTAGCGAGGGACCCGGCGTAGAAATGGCGTCAGAGGGCGATTTATCGAGGTTTTGACGCCGCGGTTTACGGCATCATAATTTCGCCATCTTTTGGAATCTCGATGCGCTCCAGCCCTTCATGATGTCGTCGCCAATCCGGATGGTCGGCACCGAGTTCGGGGAGCGGTTTTTCTCCCGGCAGAAGTCGATCATCTCGCGTCGATTCCGGTCCGATGCTTCGATGTCGACGGCGCGATAGGACACGTCGTTTTTGTCCATCCAGCGCATGGCTCTCGTGCAGACGCCGCACCAATCGGCGTAGTAAACGGTGACAGGCTTCCAGCCACCCGACTTCGAATTGTCGAATCCAGGGGCGTTCGTCGCGCCCTCCCCGCCGACCGACTCGATGATGATGCCTTTCGGCTCGGCTTTTGCTGCCCCGGTGCTGTCGGAGCGCCCACGTTTTCGCGGTCTTCGTTGCCGAGGACTATCCAGTGCGCTCCCCCGATCATCCGAGTCCGTCAGGCCCGCGCTACGGCGTTGCACGTCGAGCGCCGCGCGTGCCCCGCCCAGACCGGCGAGCTCAGAGGCCTTGACGAAGTCGGGCTGGCGAAGCACGGCTGTGCGTCGGTCTCCAGCCTGCGCCTCTACCAGGTTCACGACATAGCGAGCCTCTTCCCCGCGCAAGCTCGGCGTTTGGCCCTCGACGTACACAAAGGTCGTCGCGCGCTCGGCGATGGGGATCTGCGCGACTTTCGTGGCGTTGTGGAGTTTCCCATCCGCGCCGTGGGTCGCGTAGAAGACACCGTCACCGTCGACGACGAAGTCGAGCGACTCGCGACCTTCGGCCGGAGCCGGTGCGTCATCCGGATTATCGGCGAATAGTGCGTCCACACGGTCGCATGCGCCGAGTACCGAGACCGCGGTGAGCAAGATGGCGAGGTAGAGTCGCATGCCCACGACCATAGCCCACGAGTTACGAATCGTCAGGCTCGAGTCTGGTGAGTGCGCCCTTCAAGACGCGACGCACCACCGTGAGTTCCTCGTCGGTGGCGTCGACGAACGCCTCGTCTCCCAGTTCATCCAGTACACCGAGGCCGACAAAGAGGCTGTCGGGATCGGCGAATTTGACCAGCTTGGCCCGTCCGTCGCTCGGATCGGGCACGCGCTCGAGCGCTCCCATGCGTTCCATGTCACGGACGAGTTGGCTGACGGCCTGCTTCGTCACGCCGAGGCGCTGGGCCAGTTCAGTGACGCGCGTACCTTCGAGGTCGACATGCGGGAGGAGGCGCGTGTGCGCGGGAGTCAGCTCCGCCCACCCCGCCCGCTTCATGCGCTGCACGGCCCGCTCGTCGAGGAGGCGGCCGACCTTGAGTATCAGTTGCGGCAGGCTCTCGTGCTTGGCGAGCTTCCAGGCGCGCGCGTCAAAATTTTCTTCGTTCATCGTCATATTGGTCAATCTTGCTTGACTAATTGGTCAGACGCGTAGATAGTAAAGCATGATTGACTATATTGTGCCAGTCAGAATCTCAGGAGGATCGCATGTTACGAAAGGTCGATGAGAGCGTGTGGGAGGTGTTGGGGCGGGTGAAGATCATGCCGGCGGTCTACTTTCCGTGCCGAATGACGATCGTTCGGCTCGACGAAGGTCGGTTACTCCTGCACTCACCTGTCGAATTGGACGATGCGACTGCGGCTGAAATCGAGGAGCTCGGAGATGTCCGGTATCTGGTGGCGCCCAATGCCTGGCATCACCTCTTTTTGGAGGACGCCCAGCGACGGTTTCCGGGCGCTGAGACCTGGGGTGCGCCCGGACTGCGCGAAAAACGCGACGACCTGGAGTTCGACGCGGTGCTGGGGCAGGCCGAGCCGCCCTGGAGCGCTCATCTCGAGCAGCTGATGCTAGAAGGGGCTTCAGACATCAGTGAAACCGTGTTCTTCCACCGGTCGACCGGGACGCTGATCTGTACGGATGTCGTATTCAATTTGCATCGGGTCGAGGGCTGGCTGGCGCCCTGGATGTGTCGTTTGTTTGGCACCTACCAGACCTTCGCCCACAGCAAGCTGTGGCGTAGCAAGTACGACGATATTCAGGTGTTCGCGGATTCGGTGCGCAAGATGCTCGAATGGCCCATCGAGCGGATCATGATGGCGCACGGCGAGGTGGTCGACGACGAATGTACGCAGGAGCTCGACCGGGCGTTCAGGTGGCTCTTCGAGAAGGCACCGGCGCCAGAAATCACGTCTCCGTCTCGTCAATCCACTGCTTGACTTTCGGTGGGTCGTAGGCTTCGAAGCGCGCCAGCAATGCGTCGGGTGTCGAGGCATGCAGGATGATCTCACGGTGCTCCGGCCACAAAAAGCCCTGCGATTGGGCGTGGTCGAAGTGTTCGATGAGCCGATCGTAGTAGCCGGATACGTTCAGCAATCCGCATGGCTTGTTGTGCAGCCCGAGCTGCGCCCAGGTGAAGATCTCGGCGAATTCTTCGAGCGTGCCCATCCCTCCCGGTAGCGCGATGAAGGCATCGGCGAGTTCTTCCATCATCGCCTTGCGCTCGTGCATCGACTTGACCACGTGGAGCTCGGTCAGGTCGTGGTGCGCTCGTTCTTTGTCAGCCAGACCGCGCGGGAGCACTCCGATCACGTCTGCGCCGGCTTCGAGCGCGGCATCGGCGACTTCGCCCATCAAACCTACGCTCGCGCCCCCATAGACCACGGTATAACCCTGATCGGCAAGCATGCGGCCGAGCTTCTGGGCCGCGATCGCATAGTCGTCCAGGTTACCGACACTCGAGCCGCAAAAGACGCAAATATTCTGGATGCTCATAGTAACTCCGAGACATGGACTTCTGGATGACGGCAAACTGTGCACGCAAAAATAGACGCAGCGGCGCTGATTATTCAACCGCAAGCTGATTGAGAACGCGGGGTACTTCAAGTATTAGATCGAAGACTTCCCTCCTGTCCCGAGAGGCGCCAGATGGTCGAAGAAGACGTTCAAAGTGCCCATCCAATTCGAGATGGGATATCGCGTGTTGGTCTCTCTTGTCCCGGCAACTGGACATGAACGTTCGCATCTACCAGGGCCACGCACCGCAGATGGAACCCGCAGACGTGTGCGTGGCGATCGATGTCATTCGTGCTTTTACCACGGCGCATGTGGCCTTTTCCGGCGGTGCCGAACAGATCGTGTTGGCGGGTGAGGTCGACGCCGCGTTTTCCCTCGCGAACGAGAGCGAAGACCTGTTGCTCGCCGGCGAACGCGATGCGGTGAAGATCGAGGGCTTCGACCTCGGCAACTCGCCGGCCGAATTCTCGGACGCGGACGTGGAGAGGCGCGGGGTCATTCTGACGACGACGAATGGCGTTCGGGCGGCACTCTATGCTCGATCGTATGGCAGAACACTGGCCTGTGGTTATCGCGGTGCCGACGCCGTCATACGGTGGCTTCGCGCGGTTGGAGCGCAAACTATCAACCTGCTCGCTTCGCACCCGGATGGTGACGAGGATGTCGCCTGCGCCGAGTATATTCGGGCTCGACTCATCGGGGCCGAGCAGCCCGACGCGAGCGCCGTGGAGCGTCGAATCCGTGAGTCGCGGGCCGCCCGCAAGTTCCTCGACCCAGACCGCCTCGAATTCGACCCACGCGACATCGAATACTGTGCCGCGCGGGCCGATGACCGATTCGTCATGGAGGTCGTCGAGGCCGATGAGATGGCACGCCTGGAGACGCGCTGCGCGTGAGTCCGGTCAAGCCACCCGCTCGAGTTGATGCATGGTCTGGTGAAATGCCGTGATCGGGATAAACGACCCGTCGAGCGCGCCCTCCGAGCAGACTGACATCATCAGGTCGCCCATCAGGTGCGTGATATCACCGCGCCACAGCCGCGCGAATCGATCCATCACCGCATCGAGTTGACCGGGAAGGGTGTCGGGGTTCGCGCTCGCGAGGCAGAACCACTGGGGGAAGTCGAGGCGCTCGAATTCGCTGGCATGTATACCGTGGACGAGGACGGCCCAGCCCATCGGGACGGTCCGCTGCTGCCACAACCGCCAGCGTTGGAGCGAGCTTCTCAGGCGCGTCTCCACGCGAACGGCCTTCGAGACCGACCGATCGAGCTTGCGGTGCCGAGACACATCGTCGTCTTCCGGGCCGATGTGGCATTCCACCATCACCAGGCATCCACGACTCGGGTGAAATACCACGAACGCATCGTGGACTCGCGCGACGGGACCTGACCTGCGCGGCGCGTCGGGATCGTCATCGCTGCCGGGCTTGATTCTCTCGGGCAGCGCGATCTTGCCGAATGTATGCGGGGAGTCCGCGAGAGCGAAGGTCAGCGTGCCGATGGTGTCGTGTGTATGCTTCATGGGAGTCTCCGTTGGGTTCGTTTTCGCCGGGAGCATATCGTTGCGCCCTCATAGAGGTTTTCGGCGCGAAGGGGGGAATCGTTGCGTAAAAATTTACGATGCCGGATTCAGGGGTCTTGTTAAGTTGTTGAAATAAATGGGCTTTGGAGTTCAGGTGATTCGTCGTCCTTCCGCGATTCTGTGTTCGGTTGAATCTCGGTTCGTTGACGTTTTTGATGCGTCTGTGGAGACTCCTAAGCGTTCAGAAAAAGCACGTGGGAACGAGGGTCGACGATGGAATGGCCGGCAGGAGCAGTCTGGATGGTGGGGATTGGTGTCGTAGGGCTCGCCGGGACCGGTGCGGTCTACTACATCGACCAGATGCCCGATTCCCCGGCGGAGTCGTCGGCATTCGACGATCCGATCGACCCTCCGGATTTCCTCGACAAGGAGCCGAAGTCTGCTCCGGATGAGCCTGAAGCGAAGGTGGGCGACGAGCCCGAGCCCGAGTCAGACCAGTGTCGAGCACTGGTGAACGTGCGCGTAGGTGGCACGGATCGAGGCCTGTACAACTACCGGGTGCTCGACGTGCGCTTCCAATCTGATGGTCGCATACGCACCGAGTTCGGACCCGGCCTCGCCGTGCAAACCGTGGATGGGATCTATTCGCTGCAGGGACACATCGAGGATACCGACGGCGTACCGCAGCACAACGTCGTTGCGTTTTCGCATGATGAAGAAGGCCCGGCCGATACGTCTCTCTGGCGGCACCCCGAGATCCAGGACGGATTGCAGGAAAATCGTGGGTTCGGCACCTGGCCGGTCTACCGCCAGTACACGCGGGTGCGCTCGACGATCGATCCGTACGTCTCGCTGCATCGCGAAGTCGTGAACTCCGAGGGTGGCATGCGGGACGAGTCGGGCTCAGTGCGGGATGTCCGATCCGGCGAGAAAGCTCACCCGCTACGTCTCAATATGTCGGCCATTGAGGGCCGGGCAGCGGCTTTCTCCCATGAAAGAAGTGCCACCTACGAGGGTTCTGAGTCGATCTGGGAGGCTTTCGAGAACAGGGGTGAGGGTGACTTCTTGCTTCGGCTGGCGAACGGGCCGGGAAAATCGATTCAACCTGAAGCCGGCGTCTGCTGCTACGAGCGCGAGGGCGCGTCTCAGGTGGTATTCGCGCGCCTCGACCGCGGGGCGTTCGCTCTTATGGCGCCGGGCTATCTATCGCGCTCTGACGGCCTTGTCCGTGCGGGAGACGGGTGCGGTGAGTTTGGCTGGGACGGCGGCACGGTGTATGCGCGGCGTAGAAATGCTGGTGGATGGACGCCGATCGACGTGTCTTCCGGGCAGACCGTACAGGAGTTTTTGGGCGCCTACTGGATCCCCATGGATTCGGGGTTCAGCACGGCGAGTCAGCCGGCACCGCCCGAGCTACCCTCGCAGGATGAAATGATGCGCGTGGCTGAGAACGCCGGCAAGCTCGGCCGGCAGGCCTTCGACTCGGGCAATAACCAGACCGCGGTCCAACAGCTACGCAAGGCAATTCGTATCAAGATGCTCCTCGGCCAATCGGTCGACGCCTTACAACCGACCTACGATAAGGCCGTGGCGCGTTCCGGCGAACGGGACGAGGCCGCGCGCTACCTTCGCACGCGGATAAGGTTCGCCGGCCCCGAGTCACAAAAACGCCAGCTCGAACAGCTCGCCGATGAGAATGGGATTCAACTGGAGCCGTCGCCCGATACTCCAGAGCCTGGTTTGCGGTGACCTGCTAAGACGTTGGTCCGTTGGTCTGTTGGTCCGGGTCCTTGGAGGAGTTGCCGAAGCCTTAGTGTCCTCAGAACGCGCCAGCGTTCAGCCGCAGCAGCCCTTGCCGCACTTCGCGGCAATCTCTGGCTTGAAATATTCGTCCAGAAATTCCTGCGTGAAGACCTCGGACGCGACTTGCGGTTCGACCTCGAGCACCTGTCGCATCCAGTATTGAATGGCGTCTGAGTCGCATCGCTGGGCGGCGGCCATCGTCAGGTGTGCTGCTTCCTCACGAGCGTAGGAATTCCAGAGCGAATCGATGGCGTGGTCCCAACGTGTCGCCTGCTCGGGTTCGGGTCGGGCTTCGATGGTCTCGATGAGCAGGTCGAGCTTGCCGGTCTCGCGAGCGAGGTCCGTCGCCGCTTTGATCGATGTGCCCGAGAAGGCGCTGCGGAGTACGAGTCCCACGATTACCGCGCCGATGGCGATGCCAATCCAGATGGTCATACGTGATTCTGATGCGAGGGGAGAGGCCTGACTACACCTGACACCGTGCCGAATACGCCGTCGTCGGTCAATGATCGCGGCAGTTGCCGGAACGAGAATATTACGGACTGAATTGAATCGGCTCGCCTTGAAACCCAACAGAGATCGGCTTTACGAAAAATCCGAGGCCAAAGACCGAATTAGATCGAAAAAGCGTATTAGGTTCAATAGCTTGTGTCGTATTCTTGTGACCCAAGATACAGTCGGAATTGCGGAAATTCGAAAAATCTACGCAACGATTCCGGGGGTTCGGTCGAAAACTATTATGTAGGGGCGCTGGTTGTCTGCCTGCTGTATGCCGTCCTCGAGTCGAGGCCTCGACGGTGAAACGGCAGCTCCGACGTCAGCGGCTGTCCCCTTCATTCTGGCGGTGGGCGGGTCTTGGACCCGTCCGTTGGCAGCGAGTTTCGGCCGGCCAAAGGTCGCCTGGTGCCTGAACGTGGCCAGGCGGCCGGCGGTCGCGCCTGTGGCAGAAGGTCCGTGCGTCGAGAGGCAAGCGGGCCGGCGGCAGGGAAGGTTTGGTGCGTCCACTCGTGGATGTACCTATCCGTCCTCAAAAACCTGCGATGCCTGCGTGGTGCGTATGGTTCTCGCCTGGCGGTGAGTTCCATGTGTATCACCAAAAGGGTGATTTGTCGTGCTGGCATCTGGCGTGGAGGGCTCGTCCCGAGACGTCAGTTGTAACCAGCAAGCCGAGCGTCGCGTCGGCCCGGGCTCCGCGCTCGCGGCGAGGCGTAAGGCAACGGATCTCCAAAACGGATCGGTTTCGGCCGTCAGGATACGGTTTCGGCCGTCAGGATACGGTTTCGGCCGTCAGGATACGGTTTCGGCCGTCAGGAAAAGTCGGTGCTCCGACGGCCTCGAGGGTGAAATCTCGAGGTCGTCGGCGGCAACCGATGAGACGCAAAGCTCGTATGCGCAACGAAAAAATGTGCAGCGAGCCAAAGACTCGAAAGCGCGACAAGTCGCAGCGAGTCAGCGACTCGAAAGCGCGACAAGTCGCAGCGAGTCAGCGACTCGAAAGCGCGACAAGTCGCAGCGAGTCAGCGACTCGAAAGCGCGACAAGTCGCAGCGAGTC
>JBNJFZ010000076.1:0-2123 GCA_051747295.1 Myxococcota bacterium | reverse complement strand
GACTCGAAAGCGCGACAAGTCGCAGCGAGTCAGCGACTCGAAAGCGCGACAAGTCGCAGCGAGTCAGCGACTCGAAAGCGCGACAAGTCGCAGCGAGTCAGCGACTCGAAAGCGCGGCAAGTCGCAGCGCGAGTCGAAGAACGATCGCATTTCAACGACGGCCGGCTACGGCGCGTCGTGGCGCAGACCTGTGCGTGGCCTTGGATAGTGGCCCGGATAGCATTCCGGCAAAAGTGCCCCGGATAGTTTTCCGGCACCGGCACCTCCCTACTTCGCCACAACTCGCATGACCTCACCACTATTGTGGTAGAGTAGGTAGACGTTTCCGGCGTTGTCTTCACCGAACGAGCCGAGCCCGGAGCCCTGGCCGCGCAGTCCCGGGATCCGCTTGTGGCCGATGACCTCCCCGTCGCAGTAGCGAAATGCCACGACGTCCTGGCTGCAAAAGTCACCGTACAGATACGCGCCCTGAAGACCCGGAGCGGCATTGCCGCGATAGACGTAGCCCCCGGTGACGGAGCAGCCGTCTCGGAGCGGGCCTTCTTGCGCGCCATGCTGGAAGGTTACGATCGGCGCGACGTGGTTTCTTACCCGGTCGGTGAGGTCGTCGTCGTAGACGGTATTCCCCTCGTAGGCGCGCCAGCCGTAGTTGAGCGGCGGTTTGGCATCGGCGGGCGCGTAGCTGATTTCCTCGACCTCGTTTTGACCCACGTCTCCGATAAAGAGCTCACCGGTTTCACGGTCAAATGAGAATCGCCATGGATTGCGCAGTCCGTAGGCCCAGATCTGATCCGCGCCGTCTTTTCCGATGAAGGGGTTGCCGTCGGCGGCGAAATCGCGGTCGGGGGCGTCGACATCCAGCCGCAATATGGACCCAAAGAGCGTCTCTTTGTTCAGGCCATTGCCGATCTCGCCGTGGCGATCTCCCGCGCCCCCTCCGTCGCCCATCCCAACCCAGAGGTAGCCGTCGGGTCCGAAGGTAATCATGCCGCCATTGTGGTTGCCCTCGGGATCGGTGGGTTCGACCAGTCGCCGAACCTCGCGTGGCTCACCGTCCTCGATCTTCCACTCCGCAGCGACGTTTTTATGCTGGTCTTCGGGGGTGTAGTAGATGAAGAATCGCCCGTTTTCCTGGTAATCGGGGTGAAACGCCAGGCCCAGCAGGCCGCGCTCATTGTGGCCGGTGCCGACCCGGTCTCGGATGTCCATGAAGGGCTCATCGCGCACTTTTCCGTCGGCGACCACCAGGACCCGACCATCCTTCTCGAGGATGTAGAGATCCTCGTCCTCCCCGGGGGGTTGCGTGAGGTAGACGGGCCGGTTGAAGGCGTGGTCGGCGATACTCTCGGCAGTCGTACCGGAGACATCGGGCGGCTCGCAGTCCGATGGAACGTCGTCGGTGGCAGCTTCGGCGGCGGGCTGTTTTGTCTCGGCGGCCTCAGATTTTTCTGGCTCCTCCGAGGCTGTACTCGATTTCTGCGGCGAGTTTTTGCACGCCGAGGCCAAGACAAGTGCGACAGCGATGAAAAGCAAACCTGATTTGCGCATAATCAAACCTCTCAATGTCCAATGCCCATTCCCGAATCTCGTGACGGGAGCGAATGCTCGCGTCACTCCGCCACCGGTTCGATCGTCTCGTGTTCAATGGCTCGAGAGGCCGTCTCGCCGAGCGCTTTGACCGCGAAGATGAACATCGCGAAGCGGTCGTCGTCGGTGTAGCCCTCTTTGTATCGGTAATAGATCTGCTGGCCGATGACCGCGACTTTGTACAGCCCGTAGACGTAATAGAAAACGGCCTCGGAGACGTCGCGGCCGCTGAATTCGGCGTATGTGTCGACGACCTCCCGGCGCGTGAGGTTGCCGGGCAGGGCGGTTGGGCCGAAGTTCAGGCTCTGGAGGACGTCCGGATCTTCGGGTTGAATCCAGTAGGCGAGGCTGGTGCCGAGGTCCATGAGCGGGTCGCCGACGGTGGCCATCTCCCAGTCGAGGATGGCGCGGACTTGCGTGAGATCGTCCGGATCCAGCACGACATTGTCGTACTTGAAGTCGTTGTGGATCAGGGCCGGCCCGACGTCGTCGGGCATCGAGTTCTTCAGCCAGCGGCCGACCTCATCCATCGCCGG
>JBNJFZ010000075.1:21634-24422 GCA_051747295.1 Myxococcota bacterium | reverse complement strand
TCTTCGGCTTCCTCACCCTCATCGCCATCCAACCCGAGACGATCCCGGAAAATATCCCCGAGCGTCGCGCTTCCTCCATCCTCGGTGTACTCGGTCTGCTTCTCGGCCCCGAGTTCATCTCGCTTGAGTGACAGACCGATACGCTCGTTGGAGCGGTCGAAGCTCAGTACCAGCGCCTCGACGTTCTGACCGGGGCGGACGACCGAGTGCACGTTCTCGACGCGCTCCTCGGCGAGTTCGGAAATATGAATCAGCCCTTCGACGCCCGGGACAACCTCAGCGAAGGCCCCAAAGTCCATCAGGCGAGTGATCTCTACTTTGATCTTCTCGCCCGGCTTGGCGACTTCCTTGGCCTCTGACCATGGATCCTTGCTCAACTGCTTGATCCCGAGGCTCAAGCGCTGGTTGTCGACGTCGATGTCCAGGACCTTTGCCTCGACATCATCGCCGACCTTGAAGTGGTCGGAGGGGTCGTCGATCTTCTCGGTCCAGGAGATATCGCTGACGTGGACGAGGCCCTCGACGTCGGGTGCGACTTCCACGAACAGACCGAAGTCGGTGATGTTTCGAATCGGGCCCTCGACGACCTGCCCCGGCTCGATCGACGCCGCGAGCTCTTCCCAGGGGTTCTTCTCGAGGCGCTTGATGCTCAGCCCGAGACGCTTCTTGTCCGTGTCGACATCGATGACCTTCACTCGAACGTTCTGCCCGAGGTCGAGCACATCCTTCGGGTGATTGATGCGACCCGTCCAGGCCAGCTCGGTGACATGGACGAGCCCCTCGAGCCCCGGCGCCACCTCGACGAACGCGCCGAAGTCCGCCAGGCTCACGACCTCGCCCTCGGTGACATCGCCGTCGGAGAAGTTCTCCTCGATATTATCCCAGGGATTGTCCAGCAGTTGCTTGCGACCGAGGCTCAGGCGTTCGCGGTCCTCGTCATACTCGAGTACGACGACCTCGATTTCATCGCCCGGACGCACGAGCTCAGAGGGATGGTCGATTCGACCCCAGCTCATATTCGAGACGTGCAGGAGCCCATCGATGCCGCCGATATCGATAAACGCCCCGTATTTCTTCAGGTTTCGAACAACACCGGTAAAGATCTGACCTTCCTCGAGGTTCTCGACAATCTCCTCTTTTTCGCGCTCGCGGCGCTTCTCGAGGACCTTGCGCCGACTGACGACGATGTTACCGCGCTTTTTGTCGAATTGAATGACCTGGAAGTCGTCCTTACGGCCGACGTACGGAGACGCATCCGACACCTTGTGCATGTCGATCTGGCTGCGCGGACAGAACGCGCGAATGCCGATATCGACCGAAAGACCGCCCTTATTCTCGGCGACAATTTCGCCCGGCACGATCTCACCGGATTCGGCGAGCTCGCCGAGGCGCTCCCAGAAGTCGAGCTTCTCTGCCTTGCGAACGGATGCCGACCAGTGGCCTCCGATCGGGCGCTCGACCAGCAATCGGACCTCGTCGCCCGGCTCGTGGTCGAAGTTCTCCTCGGACTGATACTCGTCGGCGCTGACCAGCGCCTTCTCACCGTCGTCGAATTCAAACAGGTAACCGTCGTCGCGCTTTTCGACGAACCGCCCCTCCTGAATCGTGTTGAAGTGCTTGTCGGCGTCTGTTTCTTGCTGCGGCTGTGCGTCGGCCATGGTGGGTCTCGTACTCTTGCTTGTAGGCGCCGAAGCGCCGGACGTAAGTGGATTCAAAACAGTTGCGCGCGCCAACATAACGACGAACCCATGACGAAGCAACGGTGACGCGCGCCACCTCGCAGACGCTGGCTGGCAGCCTACGCGCCAATGTCGTCAAAGAGCCTCGGCGTGAAACCGCACGTGCTCGTCCATAAACGTCGAGATGAAGTAGTACGAGTGGTCGTAGCCCTCGCGCATCTTCAGCTCGAGGGGCTGTTCGGCGGCTTCACAGGCGTCCACAAACAACTCCGGGCGCAACTGCGGCTCCAGGAACCCGTCGTCGGTGCCCTGGTCGATCCTGATCGTCGTATCGGGCCGAGCGTGGTCAGCGACGAGTTGTGTCGCATCATACGCAGCCCATTCGGACTCGTCTTCCAAATACGCGCCGAACGCATCCTCGCCCCACTGCACCTGCGACGGCGCGACGATCGGCGAAAAGGCCGAGATCGCGCGGTATTGGTCGGGATTACGCAGGCCGACGACGAGTGCGCCATGCCCGCCCATGGAGTGTCCCATCACCGATTGGCGCTCCATATCCACGGAGAACGCCCCGTCGACAACCTCGGGCAATTCGGACACCACGTAAGAGTACATCTGATAGTTCGACGCCCAGGGATCGGCGGTCGCGTCGACGTAGAATCCGGCGCCCGTACCAAGATCCCAGCGGTCCCCAGCATCGTGCACCGACTCACCGCGTGGGCTGGTATCGGGCGCCACCACAGCGACCCCCAACTCGGCGGCGGCGGCCTGAAAGAAGCCCTTGGTCGTCACGTTTTCCCACGTGCAGGTAAGACCCGATAAGAACCACAGCACCGGAGGGCTGTCCACGCCGGGCGGCAGAAAGATGGAGCACGTCATCGTCGTATCGCACGCACTGGACTCGTGCTCGAAGACCAACTGACGACCCTCGTGACACTTCCACTCAGATACAACGTCGACGCTCATCACTACTCCTTACTCTCTGCGCAACTCTAAACGGCGTGGCAGCCCGTGGGCGATTACTCGTGGAGGTGAATCACGCTTCGAATCGCCTCCCCTTCATGCATCTTGTGGAAGGCCTCGTTGATGTCGTCCAGCCCGAACTCGAA
>JBNJFZ010000075.1:0-21534 GCA_051747295.1 Myxococcota bacterium | reverse complement strand
CCGAGTCCGAAGACGACGACATTGGAGTTTGGCTCCATCTGGGCGGTATTGATGACCGCGCCAACTCCCGTAGTGACGCCGCAGCCGATCAGGCACGCCTTGTCCAACGGGGCGTCCTTCCGAATCTTGGCGACCGCGATCTCCGGCAGCACCGTGTGCTGCGCGAAGGTCGACGTTCCCATGTAGTGGAAAATCGGCTCGCCATCGACCGAGAATCGACTCGTCCCGTCTGGCATCAGCCCCTTTCCCTGCGTGCTGCGAATGCTCTGGCAGAGGTTGGTCTTCGGGTTCAGGCAATAATCACACTCTCGACACTCCGGCGTATAGAGCGGGATGACATGATCGCCCTTCTCCAGCGTGGTGACGCCCGGCCCGACGTCGACGACGACGCCCGCGCCCTCGTGGCCGAGGATCGACGGGAAGATGCCCTCGGGATCAGCACCGCTTAACGTGTAGGCGTCGGTGTGACATACGCCCGAGTGATGGACTTCGATGAGGACTTCGCCCTCTTTAGGCCCTTCGAGGTCGACCTCGACGATCTCGAGCGGCTCTCCGACTTCCCATGCAACGGCTGCCTTCGTCTTCATGCGCTCCTCGCTTGTTGATTGAATTGCCCCACCAGAACTGACCGATGATGCCCGAAGCTTCAACACGCCAACAGCGAAGCCAAGCCACAACGCAAAAAGGGCGCCTCCCAGAGGAGACGCCCCGAACAACGACATCTTCGGCGAGCCCACGGCCGATCAGTCAGCTTTCTCGTCTTCGTCGTTCGGCCGCACATACACCGTTCGCCCGACGCGCTTTTTCGGGCTTTGCCGCTCGCGCTTGGGGCTCTCCTGCTCGTTGAAGCACCGCACGCACAGGTACTCTTCCTCGGGGTCGGGCTCGAACTTCAGGTAGTCCTCACGCCCGCACTCGGCGCACTCGAACTCCCACTCGCCCTTTTTTTCTTGCTGCTTGGATTCGGTGATCTCCTGCCAGCGGGACTTGTCACCGTAGGTCGACCGAACGCAGTCGCTACACAGCGCCTCGGAGAGCTTGAGCCCCTTCGGCACGTAGTCGAGCGTCTCGTCCTGGCCGCACTGGCTGCACGTGATTGGAAAGCTCACGCGGGTGTTGTGCTTGATCCGCGGCGCCTTGTTCACTTTGCCCTTGTTGATCTTCTCCTTGCGCACCTTGTGGCACTCGCGACAGTACAGGGTCGCGTTGCGGCGCGGCTCGAACGGTACCGTGTCTTCCTCGCCACAGATCGAGCACACGATCTCCCACCGTTCCTGCTCTTCCTGCACGTCTTCTTGTCGATTCTCGGCGCCTTCAAACTGGCTACCTGGCTTGCTTCGTTCACTCATGAGACTTCCGATCACTGCTATGAAATTGTCAAAAACTGGATCGACCAACCACCAGCATCAGGGCCGGGGGTTGCTCTTTCCAGGAGTCGGCGACACCCGCGAGAAATCCACGGAGTTGTCGTCTGTATCGCTGTCCAGACTCGGATCACTCTGGGGTTTGCGCCCCAGCGACTGCCCCGCATCGCTCCTCGAGTACGTGGCCGGCGAGCCTTCGCCAACAAACGTCTCGCCCGAGGAGAATGTTCCGTAGCCGACGGCATCGATGGTCCGACCCTCGTATTGAAGCACGACGTTGTCGGGACCGCTCTGCCAATCGGAGCCGGTGTAAGACACTGCGCAGAGGCTGGCAAGTGTGGAGTTCGCGTTGTCGTGACATACGACAAACCAGCCATCTTCGGCTGTGCCGTCGTTGAGGTTGGCCCCCGAAAGGTCGATCCCAGCGGCTCCGGCCGGGCCGGCGAAAATATAGTCCTGACCGTCGAATCCGTTGATCGCGCGGAGCGTGTATCCATCGAGCGGCAAGTCTTCCCAACCCTGGAGGGGAGCGACCAATTCGACAAAGGTTTTGGTCTTGTCGTCCGAACCGGGCTGGTCCGGATAGACCTCGTTGATAATCAGGTCGCTATTCGGCAGCCCGGGCGTGGGGTAGTAGCTCTGGAAATCGGCCGCGTTATCATCGGTATCGGAAGCCCCTGGAGCCCGTCCCAGCGAGCGACCCGAGGTCGCCGACGAGACCCACGTGCCCTCGCCCTTGAAGTTCTGCTGAGTGCCGGAGAAGTCGCCGTAGCCCACGGCGTCGACCACCGAGCCGCCGCCGTCCTCGAGCACGACGTTGTCCTGACCGTTCTGAAGCGCGTCGGTGCCGTTCCCGTACGCGGGCAGCACATGATAGACGTTCGCGTAAGTCCCAACCCCGTATGCCAGGAAGGTGTCCGGCGTATCCATCGTGAGCACTGCGAACCCCCTGCCGTCGAGCAGCGTGTCCGCCGGGAGTGTGACCGTCGTATAGACGCTGCCGTTCGAGCCGTTGACCAACTCGATCACATAGCCTGAGATATCCAGCCCGGGCGGCCCGCTCAACTCGATAAAGACCGGAGAATTCGGGTCGGTCGACCCTCCGCGAAGGTCCTGGCCGACGGCATCGTAGAAAATCTCGTTGATGACGACCTTGCCCGAGGTGGGAGCGCCCTGGCACTGGGCCGTGCCCGATTCGACCGAACAGCTCTGGCCCGAGCCGCAATCGGTCGGGCTGGTGAACTCGACGCAGCCATCGCCGTCGGTGTCCGTGCACTCCGCGATCTGGTTCTGCACGCACACGGTCTCGCCGCTGACGCACTCGTCGCGACAGGTGTCGGCCTCGACGCAGCTTCCATTTCGGCACTCCTGGCCGGTGGGGCAACTGTCCTCGAATACCAACTCCAGGCACCCATCACCGTCGTCATCCCGACAGACCAGCCGGCCTTCGTCGGCCGAACACAACGAGTCGCCGTCCGCGCACTCGTCCTCACAGGTTTGCAGCTCGACACAGGCTCCGCTCTCGCAGGCCTGCCCGGCGGGACAATCCTCCGGTGGGCTCAGCGCGAGGCAGCCATCGCCCTGCTCTTCACAGCTCTGAATCTGTTCCTCGGAGCACTGTGTCGCCCCCGCCTGGCACTGGTCCGAGCAATCGGGGGCGGCACACTCACCCAGCGCCGGGTCGCACGACCAGCCGTCCGTGCAAGTCGCCTCACCGCCCCATTCATAACAACCGTCGCCATCGTGGTCGTCGCATTCTTCGACCGTATCGATATCCTTGCACCGCGGATCGGAACCGGGCGTGCAGACGTTGTTGCACGACGAATTCTCCTCGACGCACGCTCCAGCCTGACAGACGGGTCGCTGAGCCGGGCACTCGAATTTCTCGCTCCACACAGCGCATCCGCCTATCTCGATGCACTCCAGCACCGTCTCATTCTCCCCACAAACCGGGTCGTCGCTCTCGGGGTCACACGCCGGATCACAATCGTCCGCGTCCGCGCCCGCGTCAGTGCCGCCCCCGTTGTCCGAGGGTGGATCCGCCGGACATCCCGCCAACGCGAATAGCGCCAGGCACAGAGCAGCAAATTGGGGGGCGAGTCGGGTAGATTTAATTGACATCACATTTTCCGCTTATCAATGATACAGCGCTGAAATTCAGTCACTCAGGACATCGCGAATCGACGAAATACCAAAGGTTCCAGCCACTTGCACGCTTCGAGACCAAACCTGTGATCGAGCGCACGAGACCGCAGAGATCAGCGATCCAAGAATTTATGATCAGACTTCTTGACACTGTAGATCACTGGCCCTTAGTCTGAATTCAAGATCGCGCTAACGCTTTGAGATCATTAGATCATTTCGGCTCATTTTTAAAGATCTATCTGTGCCGAATTCCCGATCATTTTCAAGCACTTAGCGGCTCTCACGATTGGGCGAAGGATCCCTGCAGTCTTACTGCGGGGGATGTAGGGCACGAATCAGCAATGGTTCGCGGCCCACGTGCGATGGCGCGTCAAGGATGAATTACACAACTGGCCACGGATGGCCGACTCGCACGGATGCGAGGACCGACCAAGCCTGGCCCGCTCACAAGGATGTGGGCGATGACATAAACGACAGGGACGTCAAATGGAAGCACTGCTCGAAGAAGCAAACGTCGAGGTCTATTATAATGATCCTCGTGGATTTACCCTCCTGAAGGGCGACTCGCTCGACCTGCTCGAACGTCTAGACGACGAGCAGTTCGATATGATCTTCGCCGACCCTCCTTATTTTCTGTCCAACGACGGTGTCACCTGCAAGTCGGGACGTATGGTCTCGGTCAACAAGGGTCGCTGGGACCGCTCCAACGGTGTCGAAGCCAACCACGAGTTCAACCTCGCCTGGCTCCAGTCGTGTCAGAACCTGCTCAAGCCCAATGGATCACTGTGGGTCTCGGGCACCCAACACGTCATCTTTAGCCTGGGCTTTGCCATGCAGCAGCTCGGCTACAAGATCCTCAACGACATCGCCTGGTTCAAGGTCAACCCGCCCCCGAACCTGTCGTGCCGCTACTTCACCCACGGCACCGAGACCGTGATCTGGGCCGGCCGCGACGAAGACACCAAGCACAAGTTCAACTACCAGCTGATGAAGGAGATGAACGGCGGCAAGCAGATGAAGAATCTGTGGAATATCATGTCGCCGCGCAAGGCCGAGAAAAAGTTCGGCAAGCACCCGACCCAGAAGCCCATCAAGCTGCTCAATCGTATCGTCCTGGCGTCCTCGGACCCCGGCGACCTGCTCCTCGACCCGTTCTGCGGGTCCTCGACCACCGGCATCGCCGCCCTGACCAACGGTCGCCGCTACATCGGCATCGACCAGAGCGAAGAGTACCTCGACCTGTCGATCGAGCGCTTCGAAGACATCGACTGGGACGAAGTCGGTGAGGCGCGACCCGCCGCCGAGTAACGTCTGTCTGCATGCGTCTCTTGCGCGCTGCATCGAGCCCCGACCGGCACCACACCGGTCGGGGCTTCTTTCATTCCGGCCCACCGAATTGATCTCTCTCTAAAACATCCGTACCCTGACAATAACTGACTCTTTTAGAGAGTCGACCCGAACACGGTCGGCAAAAGCTGCATGAAGGGGACTATGATGCGCACGACTTCCCGCTCACGGATATTCGCAGCTGTTGTTGTGTCTCTGCTGATCGCTGCGCCCTCGACCGCAGCGGCCTGGCAGTTCAGCGACCAGTGCGCTCCTCGAACATCCCACGACACCTCGGGGACCGCGCCCAACGTCCTGATGGTCCTCGACCAGTCCGGCTCGATGACGACGTCGTCGGGGTACGACCTCGACGGCGACGGCGAAGATGAAACTCGATGGGAAGCTGCGACACGCACCATCAAGGACGTCTCGACCGCGACCCATCGTGACGGTCCCTGCGACGATACCGACAAGAGCGGCTGCGACACGATCCGGCTGGGCCTCGGCTTCTTCGACGATAGCTCGTCCAAGCCCGTGCCTCCCGGCGAGGATACCGAGACCGATATCTACTCGGCGCTCGACGCGCGTAGCCCGTCAGGCGGCACGCAGGTCGGCGAGGCCGGGAAGGTCATTCGCCAAGATGACGAACTCTCCAAGCCCGCTCGCCCCGGCGTCGGCGTGATTATCTCCGACGGCGTCCCCGACGACGCGGCCACCACGCACACCGCCGTCCGCCAGCTCTGCGCCGCCAGGCAGCGCTCCACCGCTCCGAACCTCACTTTCGCGGTCGGCTTCGGCGGAGATACCAACGTCGCCATCAACTCGTTTTTGGCCGCATCGGGCGGTACCGGCACCTGCTGCACCGGAGACACCGCTCCCTGCGACGCGGCCGATCAAGTCGACCCCTGCGATCTCTCGGACTCCCAGCTCGACGACATCGTCAAAGACACCGGCGAAGACGACTCGACCTACCTCGCCGATGGCTACGCCTGTGAGGGAAGCCTCGAAGCCGAAGACCCTGTCGCCTTCAAGAATACGCTCATGGATATCGGGCGCAGCGCCTCCTGCACGTTTCGACTCGACGTCCCGACGGACTACCCGACGACCGGAGCACTCGAAGACCCCGACGCGACCGACGTGACGATGTTCCACGACGTCTACGGCGAGATCGATATCCCGTACTTCGATCCCTCGGAGAGTTCGTCCGGGAGCAGCCTCGACGACTACCTCGAGTCGAGGGGGATCGATCCCAGCGAGGCCGACCAATTCGATGACGATGGGTTCTACTTCACCAGCGACGACCGAAAGTTCGTCCGCCTCACCGACGACCTCTGCGGTGCCGTCAAGTCCGACTACGTCAGCACCGTCGAAACCCAGGTCGCGTGCCCCTGCGAAACCGGCGGCGATCCCTGCACCGTCGACGGGGCACAGGGACGTTGCGCCCAGGGCGTGATCAACTGCACCGACGGGGAAGAGGTCTGCATCTCGCTGTACCGACCCATGCCCGAGATCTGCAACAACATCGATGACGACTGCGACGGGAAGACGGACGACCTCTTCGAGAACGAAGAACAGTGGAGCTCATCGACCTGGGACAAGCCCGAAGAACACGCGGGCCTGTCGTGCTACAACCGCGACGTATGCGTCTGCCCCAACGGCATCTCGGATGCCTTCGGCTCCAAGACCATCAACCTCGCCAGCGGTGCGACCGAGAGCGAGGAGTACAGCGCCTTTTTGGACAGCTGGACCGGCGCCTGCGAGTGCGGCGTCGGCCTCGGCGCCGATGATCAGTCCGCTTCTGAACCATCCGGTGGGTTCACGGCCGCCCCGGCTGACGCTCCGCCAGCTGCTGAAGACGGCGCCGCATGCTCGACCTCGACGAACCGCCCGGTGCGAACTGGCGCGATGATGTTTATCTTCGCGATCGGTGCACTCCTGTGGCGTCGCCGCCGCTAGTCGCGGGCATCGACATCAGCGTTGGTTGCATCGTGACGACCACGGGAGTATCCCAACAATAGCGCTCATCCGCGCCGTCCAGGGCGCGGGAACTCCCGTACTGCAACGAGCACCCATCATGAAATATCGCGGCCTCACGCTAGATCGCTTCCAGGAAGAAGCCGTCCACCACATCGACGACGGTGAGAGCGTCCTCGTCGCCGCGCCGACCGGCACGGGCAAGACGCTCGTCGCCGACTACCTCATCGAACAGGTCCTCGATGAGGGCGGCGAGATCATCTACACCGCCCCGGTCAAAGCGCTCTCAAACCAGAAATACCGCGAGTACACCCGACAATTCGGGCGCGAAAAGATCGGCCTCGTCACAGGCGACCTGGTCATCAACCGCGATGCCCCCGTCCGGATCATGACGACCGAGATCCTGCGAAATATGCTGCTCGAGGGTGGCCACGGCGGCATTGTCGACGAATCCGACATCGACGACGAGGAGCGCCGGGAGCTCGAGGAGACTGCCTCACCCTCCGACACGACACTCCGTGAGATCGAGCGCCTGCAGGCGGTTATCGTCGACGAAATACACTTCCTGGACGACGACTCCCGCGGCACCGTCTGGGAAGAGCTGCTGATCTACCTGCCGAATCGCATCCGTATCCTCGGGCTGTCGGCAACCGCATCGAACCTCGAAGAGATCGCCGAGTGGCTCAGCGAGATTCGCGAGACCGACGTCAAAGTCGTTCGCGAGGACGAGCGCGCAGTTCCGCTCCGGATGCACCTGGCGAGCGTCGACACCGGCGTGGTCTCCATCGAGGAGTACAACCGCGCATACGGTCGCCACAAAAAAGACCGCGGCCGGTCCAAAAAGCGCGGCATGTCGACAAATCACTACGACGTGTTCGACATGCTCGACGACGAGAGCTTTCCGGCGTTGTACTTCATCTTCAGCCGCAAGCTCGTCGAGAGATTGGCCAAGAACCTCGCCAAAGGCCCCGTGGGCAAGCGCCTCGGCCGCCTCGCCGATACCAATGCGATCAACGCGCGGCTCCGCGACTTTCAGGAGGAGTTCCCGGACGTGCTGACGCCGCAACTCAAGTCGATCTACCGGAAGGGCATCGCATTCCACCACGCGGGTATCCACGTGGCGCTCAAGGCGCTGGTCGAGGAGCTCTACGAGGCGCGACTGCTCAACGCGCTGTACTGCACGTCGACGTTCGCCCTGGGCATCAATATGCCGGCCCGCACGGTCATCTTCGACAGTCTCACCAAATACAACGGCACCGACGTCGTCCCGCTGACCATCCGCGAGTTCATGCAGATGGCCGGCCGCGCCGGCCGCCGCGGCATCGACGAGGTCGGCGACATCGTCGTGCGACAGGACTTCAACGACTACGACGAGGTCCGCGGCCTCCTCAAAAACCTGCTATCGGACCGCAGCGAGCCGGTCGAGTCGTCCTTCAACCTCTCGTGGCACTCGGTCGTCAACCTCGTCGCGCGCTTCGATGAGTCCGATATTCGAAGCCTCCTGGAGCGCAGCTTCAAGGCCTTCCAGAGCTCGACCAACGCCGACCGCCTGCGCCACCAGATCGGCGGTCAGCAAGAGCAAGACGACACCAAAGACGCCGACGACCTGTCGCCCGAGGGCATCCGCGAGAGCCGCAAAGAACGCCGTCGGCTCGCCCAACTCAAGCGCGAGCTCGCCGAAGAAGAGCGCCCGCGAATGTGGGAGGAATTCCAGCGCAAGCTCACATTCCTGCGCTCGTACAACTACCTGACACAGGAAAACGAGCTCGAGCCCCCCGCGCGCATCCTCCGCCACCTCAAGATGGAGGAGATCTTCCTGACCGAGCTCATCGTCAACGGCGTTCTAGAAGACCTCAACCCCGACGAGTTGTTCGGCGCGATGTGCGGCCTGGTCATCAGCCTGCCGCGCTCGGCACGGGTTAAGCGGCCCTCCGACGACAAGTGGTGGAAGATCTTCGACGACTTCACCCGCATATTCGAGAGCGATATCGTCGAGTCGTCCGAGCCGCTGGTCGACTCGGTCACGACCTTTACCCCCGAAGTCATGCCGCTCGGGGAGCGCTGGGCGCTGGGCCACCAGCTCAACGACATCATGGACGACATCAAGAACCCCACGGATATGTCCGGCGACCTCGTCGGCGCATTTCGCCGGGGCAAGGATCTGGTCGGCCAGCTCCGTGACGTCCACTACAGCGACGCACCTCGGCGCCGCGAGCTGACCAGGCTCATCCGAAGAGTCAGCCGCGATGAGGTCGAGGTGTTGGACTGAGATTCGGACGAAGCTACAATCAAACCAGTCAGTCACGCCTCTCTGTCGCAGCCGGGGGACACCATGACATCCACACAAACCTTTGCTCGCTGGCTCATCGTGCTCTGCGCCGCCGTAGCGCTCGTCGGATGCAACGCCGAAGAGCGACCGGCGGTCGAGGACGCGGGGCCGATCGACTCCAGTAACGACCAACTCCCCAGAACCGTCGCCGACTTCACCTGGGAGCCCGAGACCATCACGGTCGGACAACCCGTGGTCTTCGACGCCACCGCGACCGACCCGGTCGATGCATCGCTGCGGCTGGATTATAGCTGGGAGTTCGACTACTCGCTGACGCGAACCGGCGAAAAAGCCACCCACATCTTCAGCCGCCCCGGCGAGCACCACGTTGAATTGCTGGCGGACAACGCCGGCTGGAAGGATACCGTCGAGAAGACCATCATCGTCGAGCCGGCGCCGGCGCTGGCCGAGGGAAGCGCGACACTCGACGTGCGCGCGCTCGACTTGGCGGGGCGACCCCTCGCCGACGCGACCGTCGGCCTACTCGACCATCCTCGAAGCGTCGCGGTCGACGAGCAGGGATGGGCAACGCTCGACGGACTCCCGGAAGGCCAGCGTCTGAGCGTCGTTGTTCGCGCACCCGGCATCTCTCCGCGATACCAGACCGTGGAGATTCCTCCTGATGTCGAGCAGGCCAGCATCGAAATCGCGGCGAGCCCCTTCGCCGGCCGCGAGACCATCCGGGTCATCGAATCCAACGCCCTCCAATTCGGTCCGTATAGCTTCTTCATTCCTCGACTGTCGTTCGTCGACGCCGATGGAAATCGCCTGCAAGGTGGCGAGGTCGACGTCGAGGTCTCCCCTATCGTGCACACCCGCGCCGATCGACCCAGCGTGCCCGGCTCCTATCAGACCTTCGACCAGGCCGGCGCGCACAAGCATCGCTTCGTCGGTGGTCTCGACATTCGCGTTTACCACGACGGTCGACCCGCCGCGCTGGCCCCCGGCCGCACACTGGAGTTGACTCTTCCCGCGACCTATCCGGCGACCTACGAAGGCCTGCCGGTCTCGGTCCTGTCCCTGGAGCCGACGAGTGGCTACTGGCTGGAGACGCGAACGACACACACGCAACTCACGGACCGGTCGCCAACGCAGATTGGGGCCGAGGTCGAGATCGGGCGGCTCGGGCCCTGGGCGCTCGCGCTCCCGGTCGAACAAGTTTGCGACGTTCGTGTCGAATGTCGCGACGCCAGCGGAAGCCCCACCGCCTGCACCATCCGCACGATGTCTGAGGGCATCGACGGGGTTGGCAGTCGTTGCGAACCGACGACCTACACCGAGGGCGTTCGCTGCGAGGACGATCGCAACTGCGTGAATTGTCTGGAGGGCACGACCCGGGTCGATTACATCTCGGCGCCCTGCTACGTCGACGGGCAGGGCAACAGCATCTGCCCGAACGCCAGCGGCAGCGCGTCGGTCGCCCGGCGCTCCTGTCCGCCCGACGATGACTTCACATGTGTCTCCGACCCGAGCGGGCTGGGCCACTGCTCGCTGGGAGCGGCGACGAGTTGTACCAATGAAGAACTCTTCTGTGATGTGCATAGCCGACTTGAGTCGGCCACCGAGCCCGAGAGCGGCGTTTGTTCCGCGCCACAATCTCAATTCGTGGCCAACGAGGGCATCTACGCCCCGGCCCGCGTGATTGGCGGCCCATCGACGCTCACGTTTCCCACCGGCCGCGCAACGATCGACGCGCTGGGACCCGCCGGAAACCAGCGTGCCACCAGCGCGATCGTGGGGACCCTCGATGGCTGCCCCGAGGGCCCCGTCGTGCTCGATTTGGAGTGATAACAGGGGAGCTACTCGTCCAGGCGCACCGCGACAAACATCCCGCGCCCGTCGCGCACGACGCGCAGGCGGAGCGGCTCGGAGGTGTCGTGGGACTTCAACAGCCGCGCGAACTCCCGCAGCGACTCGACCCGCGTACGTCCGACCTGGGTGATGATATCGCCCGGGCGAAGCGCGCGTGCGGCCGGCGAGCCGGGCACGACGCCCTGCACTAACACACCCTCGGACTGGCCGAGTTTGGCGGCGAGTCGTCGTGGAATGTCGGAGGCCTCGACCCCGAGACGGTTGTTCGTGTCGTTGTCGTGGCGTGCCGGCTGAACCTCCGGCTTCGCCGCATCCGGACGCTCGACGAGCGTGATGTTCAGTCGCTTTCGCTCACCGTCGCGTAGCACGACGATGCTCTCGGTCGTCTCCGGCCGGGCGTCGGCGACCGCCAGCATCAGATCCTGGGTCTCTTCGACCTTCTTGCCACCAAATTCAGTGACGATATCACCGGCCTCGAGGCCAGCTTTATCCGCCGGACCGCCCGCCTCGACCGACCCGACGAGCACGCCAGCGTTGGCCTCGACACCGAAGCTCTCGGCCATCACCTCGGTCAACTCCTGGAGCATCGCTCCCATGTAGCCACGAGTCACGTAGCCCTGCTCTTTGAGCTGCGGAAGGATGGCCTTGACCATATCGATCGGGACGGCGAAGCCGATGCCCTGACCGCCGCGAATAATCGCGGTATTGACCCCCACGACCTCACCGTCGAGGTTGAACAGCGGCCCCCCGGAGTTACCCGGGTTGATGCTTGCGTCGGTCTGCAGAAAGTTGTCGTACGGTCCCTGGCCGATATTGCGGCCCTTCGCGCTGATGATGCCTGCAGTCACCGAATAGTCGAGACCAAACGGGTTGCCGATCGCTACAACCCACTCGCCGACCTTGATGTCGCGGGATGTCCCGAGATCGACCGCCGGGAGCGACGCGTCTGGCTCGATCTTGACGAGCGCAAGATCGGTCTTGGGGTCTGTCCCGACGACCTGGGCTTCGTAATTTTCGCCACTGGCCATCGCGACGGTCACCTTCTCCGCGCCCTCGACCACGTGATTGTTGGTCAGGATATAGCCGTCAGCGTCGACGACGAACCCCGATCCCTGACCGACGGCCGGCCCCGGCTTCGAGAAGGGCGTCATGCCCGAACCACGAGCCTGCTTGCTCTTCTCGGACTTGATCGCCACCACCTTGCTCTTCTGGGCCTCGAAGACCGATGAAACTGCTGGCATCCCATACGTGCCGGCCGCGCGTGTCTTCTCCGGCGACTGCGCCCGAGCCTCGGGCGTCTTGATAAGCTCAACAGGGTCGATGTTCGCAGACCAGTCCTTCAAGTCTACTTCACTGACGAATAGCGGCGCCGCGATCAACACAGCGAGCGCAAAAACGACGACGCGCAGCCCTCGTTTTATGGTCTTCGTCTTCATATCTCTTCCTCGCTCTCGCATTCTCTTCATACCGTAAACCCCTGAGTTTCCTTCCTAATTCTTGATATTAAGGGGTGTGTACTCTGAACTTCAGAACCCTAAACGAGAGAACCCCTGGAATTTGTTCCCGTCCCAAACCCCTCATGGTAGTCAGTGCAGTCTCGCGCCGTACGAATCGCCCGGCGCGTTTGACGTCGGTCGCGTCTTCTCTACCTTTGGCTGAGCGTGGCTTCGCCACGTCGCATATCATCTGCCCGAAACAAGACCTGATTTTGAACGAGATCGAATACAGAGATGAACAGGATGTCCGCGAAGTCGCGGACGACGCCTATCCGCTCGCCAACTTGATGGCCTCGACGCTGGCGCCGCTGTTCGACGAAGAGTCGGCGGCGGACGCGCGGCGCCTGGACGACGAGAACCTGCCCAGGAAGACGCTCGACGATCTTCAGTGGGACCAGGTCCTCGATCTGATCCTGAAGCACGCGGTGACCCCGGAAGCGCGCGAGTTGATCCCGCAATTGCTGCCCCTGACCGAACGCGGCGCCGTGGAGCGACGACTCGAGGAGACCCGCGAGGCGCTCCAGATGCTCGAGGAAGGTGAAGAGCCTCCGCTCGTCGGGCTCAAAGACATCCGCCGCGCCGTATCCCACGCCACACGCGAGGGAGTGCTCGTCGCCGAGGATCTCGAGGCTATTGGCCGCAATTGCGACGTCGCATCTCGTGCACGTCGATTCTTCGAGAATCGCAAGGAGCAGCTGCCGTACCTCGCCGCCGCCGGCCGCCAACTCGACCCCTGCGACAGCCTGCGAGACACGCTCAACCACGCTGTCGAAGCCGGCGGACGCCTCAGCGACAATGCCAGCCCGGAGTTGCGCAAGCTGCGACGCTCGGTGCAAAATCAGCACGACCGCCTGCGCTCGCGCGTCGACCAGATGCTCTCGCGTGACGCGATTGAAGCCCACCTGCAGGACGATTTCTACACGGTACGCGAGGATCGCTACGTCGTGCCCGTGCGTATCGGGGCGAAGTCCAAGGTCCCCGGTATCGTCCACGGCTACTCGTCCAGCGGGCAGACTGCATTCATCGAACCCAGCGAGCTCGTCGAGCTCAACAACCAACTGCGCTGGGCGCAGATCGAGCTCGAAGAAGAAGAGAATCGTATCCTGCACGAGCTGTCGGCCAAGGTCGCGAGCCACGCGTCCAAGCTCGAGCGAAATACCGAGGTCTCTGCTTACCTCGACCTGATCGTCTCGGGCGCAAAATTCGGCCTCGATATCGACGGAAATATCCCGGTGATCTCCGAGGGAGACATCGCGTTGCAGCGCGCGCGCCACCCACTGCTCTGGGTCAAAAACCGGCGCGTTGTCGACGGCGAGGAAGTCAACGAAACCGTGCCCAACGACCTCGTCCTCGATCGCGAAAAGCGCGTCTTCGTCATCTCCGGCCCAAACACCGGCGGCAAGACCGTGCTACTGAAGATGCTCGGCCTCAGCGCCCTGCTGGCCCGATGCGGGCTGCCCATTCCTGCCGACCAGGGCAGCGAGCTCCCGCTCTTCGACTCCATCTTCACCGATATCGGTGACGAGCAGTCCATCGAGCGCGACCTGAGTACGTTCTCCGGCCACCTGACCAATATCAACACGTTCCTGAGCCGCTGCGGGCCCGACTCATTGGTGCTGCTCGACGAGCTCTTCACGGGCACCGACCCGCTGCAGGGCGCGGCCCTCGCCGTCGCCCTGCTCGAGGACCTGGCCGACCGCAAGTCGCGTACGGCGGTCACCACGCACCTGGAGGGGCTCAAGACGCTGGCCGTTCAGAATGAACGCTTCGCCAACGCCTCGATGGGCTTCGATCTCGACGAGCTCGAGCCGACCTATCAACTCACGCTCGGCATACCGGGGAGCTCGTTTGCGGTTCGTATCGCGAGTCGCCTCGGGTTTCCGCAGGATCTCGTCGACCGTTCGCTGGAGATTCTGGAAGGCGAAGACCACCACAGTGTCGACGAAGTGCTGGCATCTCTGGAAGACCAGCTCGGCGAGCTGCGCTCCGAGCAGCATCGCCTCGAGCAGGAGCGCCGGCACGCCGAGAAGAGCAAGAAAAAATTCCAGGAGAAGTACCAGAAGCTGCGCGAAAAAGAGCGCGGCATGGTCCACGACGAGACCCGCGAGCTTCGCAAGAAACTCAGCGAAGCGCGTGACCTCATCCGCGAGCGGATCAAGGAGGTCAAGTTGTCGGGTCGCGTCGAGAAAGGACGCGAGCTGTCCCAGGCCGAGCTCAACCGTATTCAGGACGAGCTCAAGGACGCCGAGGAGACCGTCGAGGAGGCGCGCGACCGTTCGAAACCACCCGAATCCACCCCTGAGGGCCTCGTGCGCGTCGACCCGGACGAATTGGAGCCGGGACAGCGCGTGTTCGTACGCTCATTTAACCGCGAGGGCGATGTGCTCGACGTCGATGGCGAACAGGCTCGCGTGCAGGTCGGCGCCCTCAAAGCCAGCGTCGACCTCGAGGATGTGTTCTACGCATCGGAGAAGCAGCGCCAGAAGCAGTCGCGCGGTCGCTCGGGCTCGAAGCAGCGCCCCGAGGAGCCGGCGCCTGAACCTCGCAGCACGACGTCGATACCCCAACTCGACGCGAATACGGTTGATCTGCGAGGACTCCACGTCGACGAGGCGCTCGAGAAGCTCGATATGTTTCTGGATTCGGCGTTCCTCGAGAACCGAGCCGGCGTCCATATCATCCACGGACACGGCACAGGAGCGCTCAAGCGCGCCGTGCGCGGCTACCTCGTGGACTCGCGCTACGTCGAGGACTTCCGTCCCGGCAAGAAGGGCGAGGGCGGAGACGGCGTGACGGTCGCGGCCATGGCACACGAGGTCTCGCACTGATGTGGGCTGAATTCATACACCACCTGAGCCTGCACTTCCCCATCGTGCTTGCGCTGGTGCTCGCCGGCATCGGCGTGTGGTCGTGGCGCTCCGAGACCCCGGAGTTGCGTACCTTGATGCGCATCATCGGCTGGGGCGCCTTCGCGTTTACGACCGTCGCCGTCATCAGCGGCATTCTCGCGGCGCCGGGATGGTTCGGTGGAGACGGGTCGGCGCGGCTCTCTCACCACCGCAACCTCGGGGTCACCGTCTGGTTCACCGCCCTGATCGCGGCCCTTGGCTACGAATACGGCCACCGTCACGACATGTCGGACTGGCGCAAATTTGCAGCCGGTGTCTGGTGCGTGGTCGCGTTCGGCGTGATCGGCACCGGCCACTGGGGCGGCTCCGAGGAGCATACCGACTCGGTGCCGTGGTTGGCCGACGAGGCCACCGAGGAACGACCAGCCCACCCCGCTGAAGAGTAGTGCCTAATTTTGGGGCTCGACCCGCTCGCCGAGCGGCTGCTCGTCTGAAATGCCCCCGCGCGGCATGCCGCGTTCGACCTTGTCACCATCCGCGAGGTAGTTCGAGAAGCGAAGCGGCAGGCTCTCTGCAGCGGTGATGCCCTCCGAGGTCTCGGATGGGAACGTCAGCGCATTTTGTAGATGCACGTGGACGTGCGGCTCGACAGCGCGCCCGGAGTTGCCGCACTCACCGATCTTCTGGCCCTTCTCCACGGAGTCGCCTTCCTCGACGGGGATCGAGCCCTTCTTCATGTGGGCGACAAAGAGATACTCGTCCTGCTCGACCTGGATGACGACGAAATTCCCAAGGATGCTATTCGGATCGAACTCGCGTGGAGGGCTGTCCTTGCGCTGATTCCGCATCACCGCGACTTCGCCAGCCACCGATGACAGCACTGGCTCACCAAAGCAGTAGTAGTCGTCCAGACTCTCGCCCTGGCCTTCGTAGCGCTTGCCGTCCCGAACCCTGGTGAAGTCGAATCCCCAGCGATAAAACGGATTGGTGGCGTGGTAATTCGTCTCCAGCGGCCCCCCGGCGGTCGTGATCCACTCCCCTTCAAACGGCAGGCGATAGTCGTGCTCGGATTCGAAGCCTTCGGTGGAGAGCGGTACCGAGAATATCGGCGCGTTCCCAAAAAATGCGACGGCCAGGAGCAACGCAAACGCAATCGTGCGAGAGTGCCGATAGATCGGCTGGTGACGCACGGTCCGCATCACACCCCAGACGATCACCGGCAGCGTCAGCCAGCCGAAAGCCGGCGCCAGAAACGCATGCGCAACCACAGAGACTTCACCGAGCCGCAAAAAGATGGCCAGCCAGTTCAACGCGGCGAGCGCGGCCAGGACCAGCGCGATTCGCGCCCACCACTCGAAGCCCTGTGCTGCTTCTCCAGAGTGGTCCTCCGCGGTGTCTGTATGCTGCTTTTCGGACTGCGCCATCGGCTCTAAAGGTCTTTTTTGGGTGTCGGCTTTTTGGCAGGAACCCACGTTCGCGCGACTATTTTGCAACCTGCAACGCGCCTTATGGATCATTATCATGTACGCCAAGCCTCTCTTTTCGACAAGGCAATCCGTGCTCAGGCAGCCCCACCCACTGCGAGCGACCACCGTGCGAACCGCGATCGCGCTAGCCATCGTGCTGCTCACCGCGATCTCCATCGGGTGCGACGAACGCACCGTGCCCGACCTCGAGTCCCCGAAAGGCAACGCCGAGTCGAGTGGCGAAGACCGCGCGGCAGAGCCCGTACTTCTGGGCGCAGACAGTCCAGACCAGGCCGAGGGGCGCAATGTCACCCTCCCGGCCGGCGTGTGGGCCGGTGTGTGTCTGGCGCATAGCTGGCAAAATGACGGACACCACGGTTACGGCACGGCGGCATCGGCCCAGACGCTGGACCACCTGAGCGCACTCGGGGTCGGATGGGTGTCACTGACGCCGTTTTCCTGGATGCCCTCGCAGCAGGCACCCGAGATCCGCGGCGAGCACAACGGTTCGATGCCCGAGGCTGCGGAGAACGAGTCTCGCGTCAGCGGTGTCATAGAGCAGGCGCGCGCCAGAGGCATCCGCACCGTGCTTAAGCCGCATATCTGGATCCGCGGTGGTGCCTATCGTGGTGATATCGAGCCGCGCGACGAGCGTGGTGAACTCGCATGGTCTGCATGGTGGGACAGCTACGATGCGTTCATCACCTACTACGCCAGGCAGGCAGCCGAGCTCGATATCCCCGTCTTCTTCGTGGGGGTCGAACTCGAGAGTGCGATCGCCGCCGCCCCTGAGCGCTTTCTGGAGACGATCGCAAGAGTCCGCGAAGTGTACGACGGAGAGCTGGCGTATTCGGCAAACTGGGATGAGGAGCAACCGGACCGTATCTGGAGCGCGCTCGACTATATCGGTGTCCAATTCTATCCGCCCCTCAGCGATGCGAAGGAGCCGTCCACGGACGAGCTCTCTGAGAGCATCCGAGCCCACCTCCAGCCGTGGACTGCACTATCGAGGCGTACCGATCGCCCGGTCATCATCAGCGAGGTCGGGTTTCGAGCCGCGCCCAACGCAGCGAAGAACCCGCATCATTGGCCCGAGCGAACCGACGAAGACGGCAAACGAGTCGACCAGGATCTGCAGCGTCGTGCCTACGTCGCTCTGTTCTCCGAGATCGCCGCGTCCGACCGGCTGCGCGGGGTCTTCATCTGGAAATATTTCACGTATGCGCAGACGGACGAGCGTCGGGCTTACGGATTCTCACCGAGGAACTACGCCGCCGAAGACGTCCTCGAGCGCGCCTATTCTGGCCCCTCGGATACCGGCTCCGAGTAGCACAAATCGGGCCCAACCGGCGTGTACCTCAGCGGTCATTTTGTGCTACGCATATCGTCGGTTTTATTGTAGTGCGTCACGGTCGCTGATATCTTTGATGCCGACTCCGCGCTCGCGCTGAGATAGTAGACCATGCCCGTCTGTCCAAAGTGCCGCGAAAAGAATCCGAAGCTGGGTGCCAAGTGCCCTCGCGACGGGTTCTACTTCATCGAAGAGGGGGCGCTCGAGGAAGCTGCAGAAGACTCGCGGATCGGTAAGCTCACCGCTGACAAGTTCGTGATCGTCGATCTCATCAGCGAAGGCGGCATGGGTGCGGTCTACAAGGCCATACAACTGCCCGTCGAGCGCGAAGTCGCGGTCAAAGTCTTGCGTGCCGAGCTCGAGGACTCCGACCAGGGTCGCGATCGCTTCATTCGAGAAGCCCGCGCCGTCTCGAAGCTCACCCACCCGAACGTCATCACGCTCCACGACTTTGGATTCGAGCAGTCTGGCCACCCGTACATGGTCATGGAGTACGCGCCCGGCGTCTCTCTGGCGGGCTGGCTTCGGCGTGGTGACCTGACCGTCTCACGAATCATCCATGTATTGCAGCAAGTCCTCTCGGCGCTCAGCGACGCCCACCAACGCGGTATCGTCCACCGGGACCTCAAACCAGAAAACCTCATCGTCACCAAGACGGGCAACGATCAGGACTATATCAAGCTGCTCGATTTCGGGATCGCACGCCTGGTCAACGAGGGCGCGACCCGCGGCCTGACGCGCGAGGGTGAAGTCTTCGGGACCCCGCATTATATGTCTCCGGAGCAGGCCCAGGGCAGCACTGATATCGGCCCGCCCGCCGACGTTTACGCGATAGGCATCATCGCATACGAGCTCTTTTCGGGCTCGCCGCCCTTCGACGCATCGACCCCGCTTTCGGTGCTCTACATGCATATCAATGATGATTTGCCCACGCTACGGCCGCGCGCAGGGCTCGCGCTACCCGATGCGGTGCTGACCGTGATTCGAAACGCGACGAACAAAGACCCGCAGGAGCGCTATCAGACAGCCGGAGAAATGCTCGCTGATCTGAACCAGCATCTCGAACAAGAAGGAGTCGCGAACAGCCTGCCCTACTCGGCCGGCGCGAGTCAATCCGGGCAGTTTCCCGAGAGCTCCGGCCCGGCTGACGTCTCGCGCGAGCTGCTCACACAGGGCGAAACGCTCACGCTCGATGAACCGGTTGATACTTCGGCGGACGAGGACGAGGACGAATCACGAGACACTTCGAAGCCGCCTCCCACGTGGGCGCACGCCCCTCCAACTGGCGATATCGACACCCAGGAGTCGCTCCGCGACGCCGATAAGCGAAAAAAACGCGTGATATTGGTGGCGGCGGCCTTGCTGATCGCGGTTCTGGTCGTCGGAGTGACAGCGAGCCTGTTCTTTGGTGACGACTCATCGGCGTCGAACGCGGGCGTCGACAAGACCGAGTCGACTGAGTCGGAGGAAGCGCCCGGACCCCCAGACGACGCACCGACCGACGACGAAGCCCCGCCGACTGTCGCCGAAAAAGGCAACGGCGACGACAATGACAATGCGGAAGGCACAGTAAAGAATAACTCGGAACCGACGGACGAGGCTGCGAAACCGGTTGTCGAAGATGACAGCCCCGAAGAAGCGAGGGTGGACAAGCCTGCAGATGACGAAGCCGGCGACACCGACGAGGAAGAGACATCCAGGCAGGCTGCCAAACCCTCCTCCGGGGCGAAATCGAAGCCTCGCCCCGCTTCGGGTGAGTCAAAATCCGACGACAAGGAGGAGCAGCCGGAAAAATTCGAGCCGAGCAAGTTCCGCCCTGCTAAAGACTCGGACGACAAATCGGACGACGACCCCGAGAAATTCGAACCGTCGAAGTGGCGTTGACGTCGGCAGAAAGCCCCTAAATCCTTGACGGACACCGCCGAACGTAGCAAAACCTTAGGTGCCTATTGGTCGAACCTACCATCAGAGACTCGACGTCTATGTCTTCGAGCTCCACATTACGCTTATTTTTCGTCGGCCTCGCCGTCCTCACCGTCTGCCTCTGCTCGGTATCCGCCTTTGCCGGCGAAGAGCAAGCCAAGGAGTACTACAGCCAGGCGAAGGACGCCTATCAGGCCGGCGAATTCACGAGGGCGGCCGATCTGCTCGAGCGCGCCTACGCTGAAGATCCGAACCTGATATACCAGTACAATCGCATCCTCGCGCTGCAGGGCATGGAGGAATACAAGGAAGCGCTGCGCGTCCTCGATATCTACGAAAACCCCATGAAGGAAGACGGACGCTTCGACGACGTCGCCGAGATTCGAGCGCAGCTGGAAGAGTCGATTGCCGAGCAAAAGGAACAGGAAGGGCAGCAGGACAAAGATACAGAGAAGAATAAGGAGAAAGAGACCGTCGCCGACCGGGACAAAACCGCGACGAGCGACGCCAGCAGCGACTCGGGTTCGAGTACCTCGCCCGATTCAGACACGGCTAGTGGCCAGGACTTAAAGCTCGGCGACACCCGAAAGCGCGACAGGATCATTGGATGGTCGCTCGTCGGAGCCGGAGCGGTCGCGGCCATCGCAGGTAGCCCGTTCTACACGAAGAACCCCGACGACTTGACCGACGACGAACTCGGCACCTACCGGACGATAAGCATCATCACAATCAGCAGCGCGGTCGTGCTCGGCAGCGCGGGCGCCTACTTCCTGTACCGCGGCTACTCGGACGAATCCTCGTCGAGTAAGTCGGCGAGCCAGCGTCGCGGGGTCTTCGTCGCGCCTTATGTCACCACGGAAGGCGGCGGCGGGTCGTTCATCCTGAAGTTCTAGACCACCTGCAGGAGGTCTGCGCTGGCACAGGAGACCACATCACGGCTGACGGCGGCCGAACTCCTGGAGGAAGCCATCGCCGACCTCTCAGGCGACCGCCGCCGGCGACTCCCCTCATCCGATGCCCTGCTGGGCGCGGTCCGAAAGAGCATCCTCGAACAGCGCTCGGACTACGAGCGCATCTTGCTCCCCATCCTCGGGATGGGCGAACAGATCGAAGTCGACCCGATGCGACTCAACGTCGGGGGATCATTACACTGTACGCGGGCCGGCAGCGCGTGGCTGTTTACCAGGATAGGTGTCGACGAATGGCTACACGCTCCGCTTCGCTCGATGCTGTGCGAGCTCCGGAACACGTGGGTTCTTCTGGACACGCAGCGCGTCGACGACGATGTGTTGGACCTGCTTCGGCCCCCGATCCCGCCAAAACTCCGCAGCGGCCTCGAAGCGCTCGACTGGAGCGTCGCCGACTACGACGGCAGAGACGGCGGCCGCATGACTCGGGAAGAGTTTCTCGAAGAGGTTGCCGGACAGCCCTGGTTACGCTTTCACCACGATCCCGATGGCAGTAAAGCGGACCTCGAATCATGGCATGGGTCTCGTCTG
>JBNJFZ010000074.1:0-24494 GCA_051747295.1 Myxococcota bacterium | reverse complement strand
AACGCATACGCTTTCCAGTCGCGTATCGACCCTGGCGAGCGAATGCGGTCGGAAACAACAGATCGTTCCCCCGCTCGCGGGGGATACCGGCCGCCTCGCGGCCACTCAATCCGGATCAGGCGCGGCACGCTGTTTTCGATACCGCTGAGGCGGTGTTGATGTTCGGTGCGCGACGCTCTGTCGTCGCCGGGACCGCTCTGCCGGTCCCGAACGTGTGTCCACGCAAGCCGCGGCACGGAGGCCGCGGGGCGGGCACAGAGGCCCGCGCACCGGTCATTTTCGCAACTCCGTTGCCTAATCCGGATCAAGTGGGCGACAGCCGTGGGGAAGCCGCCGTGAGGCGGCAGGGGCCAGGCGTGTGGTTCCTGAACCACCTGCCCAAAAACGTACCCAACCCTACAAAACGAGATTGAGTCTGGTACGATCTTTCACGAGCGTGACGCGGTGGCAAAAAACTGCTCCGCCTTGCGCCCGCCAAACCCTGCCGTTCGCAGAGTTTACATAATGAGCCATATCGGTCGCCAATGGCCGATTTCGGACGGAATTGTGCCCTCCAGGCGACGAAAACCGGGTCACTTCGACCGAAAATCGGCGCTTTCCGACGACAATCGGCTCGGGTGGGGGGCGACCCTCGGTGCGGGTATCCGAGACCTCGAAGACAGGGGGGCGACCCTCGGCGCGGATATCCGAGAGCCAAAACCTGGGGGTCACGTTGCGTTTTTGCATATCTGAGATATCTGGAGCTGAGGGTCGACCCTTGCGAAGAAGGGTCTGAGATATCTGGAGCTAAGGGTCGACCCTCGCGAAGAAGGGTCTGAGATATCTGGAGCTGAGGGTCGACCCTCGCGAAGGAGGGTCTGAGATATCTGGAGCTGAGGGTCGACCCTTGCGAAGGAGGGTCTTAGATATCTGGAGTTGAGGGTCGACCCTCGCGAAGAAGGGTCTTAGATATCTGGAGTTGAGGGTCGACCCTCGGTACATAAGGGTCTCTGATATCTCTGGATGAGTGTCGACCCTCACGTCGGGAGGTGTCAGATACCCCGAGTTGGGGGTCGACCCTCAGCGGCGAGGCCCCCTCCGGCGCGGGGTCTTGGGTTTGCGGTGCCATGGCCCCCAGTCGGCCCAGAGGGCCGACAGCCCCCACGACTGACGTCGCGGGGGCACGATCTGGAGCCTCCAACCGCATTCGCTCGCCAGGGTCGACACGCTGCTGGAAAGCGTATGCGGCTGGTAAACGCCGGATCATCTCCCCGCGGCGCAGCCCACTCAATCTGGATCAGAGCGACAACTGCCGGTGGATTGGCTGAAAGCCGCGTTAAGACTCGGTGCGCGGCGCTCTGTCGCCGCCGGGACCGCTCTGCCGGTCCCGAACGTGCTTCCACGCAAGTCGCGGCACGGAGGCCGCGAGGCGGGCGCAGAGGCCCGCGCACCGGGCGTTTTCGCCCGTCCGACGCCTAATCCGGATTGAGTGGGCGCAGCCGTGGGGAAGCCGCCGTGAGGCGGCAGGGGCCAAGCGTGTGGTTCCTGAACCACCTGCCCAAGAGGCGTACCTCATCCTACAAAACGAGCGAAAAAATGCGGATCTCCGGCGGCTCCGCAGCCTCCGGTCCACAGCCCACGTTTGGCTGCACACGCGGTCACTGCAGCCGATCGAGTATGAGGCCGTAGAAGCTGTCGCCATCACTCCAGTAGCGCCAGCCGAGTTGTGCGCCGCAGTGGCCGCACAGCACGATTTGCCAGGCGTATCCGGGAAACCAGGTGAATTCGTCGGTTTCCGGGCCGAATGGTACGCAGCCGGGGGCGTCGTCGAAGCAGCCGATGCAATAGAGGATGCCGGCGGGGTTGGCGAAGCAGTGTTCGAATTTGCCGTCGACCTGGCGCCGGTGTTTTTCGGCCGTGATTTCGCCCTCGCACGCCGCGCAGAACACGGCCTGATCCGGGTCGCGCTCCTCGTCGTGTTCCGGCGATTCCACCACGTCCTCGCCAGGGCCTGTGCCGTCCCCTCCGTCGTGGTCCGGGCCCTCGCGAAACCGGACGGGCGGGGGTTTTATAATCGATGCAGTCGGCATACACTCACCGGCGAAAGTTCTCACAGATGCTGACTCGAAGACGGGTGTGACATGGTTCCCAAGCTCATCATACACGGGGGCGCGGGCAGCGCGATCCGAGACGCGTCGCGAAAAGAGACGGTGCGCGACGCGCTCATGCGCATCGTGGATGCTGGCTACGAATTCCTCGCATCCGGCGCGACGGCGCGACAGACGGTCGTGCACGCCGCCGAGCTGCTCGAGGACGACCCGAATTTCAACGCGGGTCTGGGCTCGGCGATTCAATCCGACGGGCAGATTCGCATGTCCGCGAGTTTGATGGATGGCGAGGCTCAGACGTTCAGCGGCGTTATCAACATCCAGAAAGTTCAACACCCGATGGGCGTCGCCAACCACCTGCAGTCGATGCGCGACAAGGTCCTGGCGTGGCCCGGCACCGAAGACATCGCGCGTGAACTCGAGCTGCCGCTGTTCAATCCGATGGTCGAGCGGCGCCTCCGGGAGTGGCGAGTCGAGTACAGAGAAGAGTCCGGGCGCGAGGCCGCAAACGTGGTGGCCGAAGACTCGGACCGGGGCAAGGGTACCATCGGCGTGGTCGCGATGGACGCCGAGGGGCGCATCGCAGCCGGCACGTCGACCGGCGGGCGCGGTTTCGAATACGTGGGGCGAGTCAGTGACAGCGCGACGGTGGCGGGCAACTACGCCACGCGCCACGCGGGCATAAGCTGCACCGGCATCGGTGAGCATATCGTCGACGCGGCGCTGGGGGCGCGGGTGGTCACGCGCGTGACCGACGGGATGAGTCTGGAGGAGGCGCTGCAGCGGTCGATGGACGAGTGCGAAGAACAGGAGCACGTGCTCGGCGCCATCGCGATCGACGCCGACGGCCATATCGCTTGGGGCAAGACCAGCGAGATCCTCCTGGCGGCCTGGCACGACGGGGATGAATCCGGCCACACAGTCGATATCCCGCACGAATTGTTGGTAGACGGTCGTTGAGTTAGTTGCGCGCGGGGGCAATTCAACGGACAATGTGTCAAAAGTGGCTCAATCTGAGGTTGGTGATGGTGATGCGCGAGCTCGTGTTCCGTATATGTGTAGCAGTGTCGTGCGTCTTGACGTTTACGGCGGTCAGTCAGGATGCCGACGCTCAGACGTCGGGGCGCTTCGATAACTCGACGGCGATCGATATCGAGAACTTCCAGCCGATGCCCTCTCAGGGCACCAATATCCTGAATGTCGGAAAGTCGGACGTACTGCCGCACGCAGAGCCGTCGGTCGGGCTATTTGTCCACTTCCAGGACGACCCGCTGGTCGTGCGCAATCCAGAGAACGACGAGACGACTACGCGCCTCATCGACAGTCAGCTCAAGGCCGAGGTCTGGGCTGCGTACGGATTCGGCGACGTCTTCGACTTCGGCATCGTGGTGCCGTTCGTCGTGTATCAAAATACCGGTGACTTCGATCTCTTCGGGCGCCCGGGCACGCAGATGGACGGCGGCGCACTGTCGGATATCCGGCTCGTCCCGAAATTTCGCCTCCTGAACCCCGACAAGGCTGCCGGCGTCGGCATCGCGCTCGCCGCGCCGATCTACCTGCCTTTCGGTGATTCCCAGAGCTTCAACTCGGACGCGGCCCTGCGCGCCGAGCCGCGATTGATCGTTGACTACCGTCACCCGGTCGGAGTCACCGTAGCCGCCAATGCCGCCTACCAGTTTCGCCCGCGACGCACTGCTCAAAACTACGTGCACAACGACATGATCCGCTGGAGCGTCGGCACGGAGATCCCGACCGGCGTCGAGTTCATGAAGGTCGTCGGTAGCATCTTCGGAAACTACAAATTCGAAGAAGATCGAAGCCTCGACAACTTCGTCTCAGACTCCGACGAGAATAAGGGGACTGCGGTGGAGGCGCTCGGCGGGCTGCAGTTCGACCTGCCGCACGATCTGGTCGCAAATGTCGGCGCGGGCGGTGGGCTTACGAGCGGCATCGGCTCCCCGGATGTGCGCATCTTCGGCTCCATTGGCTATACGCCGCGCAGCGAAGAGGCCGATGGCGACGATGGGGACGAGGATGACGGCGAAGCAAAAGAGGAGTAGACGACGCGCTCGCTCGGGCTACTGCGGCTTGATGGTCATGACCCCGAAGGCCCCGCTGATGGGGACTTGCTCGTCTTCCGGGCCGTTGCGCCCCTCGACGAGCGTAAACGCCTGGGGTCCTACGCTGAGCTTCGCTCCGGTCGGATAGGGCGTGCCCTGGTTGATCATGCCGGCGGCGATGTCCATCAGCCGGAAGTACGCGGAGTTCGGCCCCTCATCGATCTCGGTCTCGAGCTCCGGAAGCCCGAAGGCGGTCAGGCCCCGGGTGGCCATCCACCCGTCCGCATCCCAGCAATTGACGCAGAGATTGGTCATCGCTTGCGGGTGCGACAGGTCCATCGTCACCAATTTGATGAAGCTCGGGGAGTGCAGGGCGGCGGTGCCGGGCATGAAGACGCCCGCGCCGCCCGCCTCGATCAGCGTGCTGGAGACCTTGGCGAAGTCGCTCGCCGCGTCCTTGCCCCGCTCGGCGCCGTCCTCGATGACGAAGCGCCAGCATGCTTTCTGCTGCTTGATGAGCATCGCCTCGGTCGGCGTGTAGGGCTCCTTGCTGGTGGGAATGAGGTTCATGAGCTCTTCGATAGGGTCTTCGACCACCAGCGGAATGACCGTATCCTCGTTGAGGCGCAACTCGCCCCGGGCAAAGATGTCGTCGGCGTCGCTGGGCTCGAGCTCGATGTCGATCTCTTCGTGCCAGTGCTGGCGGTGGGTCTGCAGCACGGCCTGGACGTTGTCGTGATTCCAGGTCGTGGGGACGACGCCGACGAATGCATCGGGTTCTGCGCGGAGTTCGCTCATAGGGTTGTTTTTCAGGTCAGTTGAATCGCTTGACGCGAAAGGTGGGTTCGAGGCGGTCGAGCACGGTGTCAGCGGCCTCGGAGCTCTCAAATGATTCCGGTGATATGCCCTCGAATAGCTCGGGTGAGACCGTCTTTTGCAGCAAGATCATCTGCGTGGTCTGCGGCGTCTCCAGCGCGAGCGGTTCGACGCCCGTATTCGGATCGATCGCCGGAAACTGGACGACGTCTCTTCGTGACGAGGTCGACACGAAGCTCTCTTCACCGTCGTCCGAAGCGATCGTGCCCTCGAGTACGAGCGACTTGCCCTCGACCTCGGACGTGGGCAACTCCGTCAGGTTCAGGACGTCGTCGTCTGCCGGGGAGACCACCGCATAGAATGTGCAGTATTCGCCAACGGGCGGCGCAACTTCGCCGACGATGCTCGCCTTGCCTGCCCGTCCGAGCAGGTCTTCCACGAACGGCACGCCGAGCCGCGTGGCCGAGCTGGGCACGTGTGCCTGCGCGCTCGGCACGACCAGATCACCGGCCCGGTCGAGCCAGGTGCCCTTGCTACGGGCGAGTTTCGGCTCGCAGAGGTGCGCTTCGAGTGCCGAGACGACCAGCCATGCGCCTTCTATTCGTATGGAGGTGCCTTCGTCGGCCTCGAGCTCGATCGGTCCCCCCTCTTCGATGTCCTCGAGTTCGTGGGTGAACCCGAAGCTGATCGATGCGCGTGGGGGCTGGTTTCGTGCTCGCTCTTCGAGCTGACGCATGAGTTCTTCGTCGGCGCTGGGAGCTGGCTCACGGGGCTTGTCGCAGCCGATGAAGGTCAGCGCGCCGCCGACCAGGAGCATCATGATGTATGTGGGGTATCTCATATCGTCGGACCGGTATGGGTCGACCGCCGAGCATAGTCATGAGCGGACCGTTGTCGAGTCCAGTGCCCAGTGTTCGCGAGAGTACCCGGAGTCGCCCCTCGGTTTTTGTTGGTCTTTGTTTGTTGTGTTGCGCTTGGTTTATGTTTATCGTGAAGAAACACCCTGCAGTCGTTCAATTACGCTAGGAACAGTCGGAGGGGCAAATGGCTACCAACCGTGGAACTTATCGTTTTCGGTATATTGGCAATAATACGTTCGAGTCGTGGCTCGACGATCGATTTGGAGATGTCTGCGGCCTTGGTCTGACAGGGGTTTTACTCGGTGACGAGGATCAAGGCTTTATTGTCGTAGAAGGCGAGCAAAGCGATATCGACGCCATCAAGGCAGATATCAAGAGTGACCCTGATATCGACAGTTTCCTGACCTTGTTGGAGGAAACAGACGTCACGAGCAGATATACGGAGTTTGCCGAGTTCGTGGAGTCCGGTGCGAAGGATAGATGCTGAGGTCGCTCAGGCTAACGGTCAGGTTTCAGCGCGCAGTTCGTCGAGCTTCTGAGATACGTCGAGGAGCGCATCCTCGAGGTCGAGCTCTTCGAGCTGCGCGGCCGCCAACTCGAGTGACCGTATCGCGAGGTCGGTCCGACCCGCGGCGCTCGCCTCGTCGGCAGCAATTTCCATGACGCGTGCGAAATCCGCGTCGATATTTCCGCTCGCGTCGAGAGCGTCGCGCAGTTGGCCGAACCGTCGCTCGAACTGGCTCCAACTATGTCGCTTGGCCGCAATGCCGGCGAGACCCGCCAGGACGTAGGCGAGCATGAAGTCTCGGTTTTCTCGCCGGAATGAGACCAGCAGGCCCAATAGAAGTTCGTGGGCTTCGTTGAGGTCATCTCTGTAGAACAGGGCATAGGCCAGGTGCATCTTGGCGCTCTGGATATCGCGAGGGAAAAGTGCACGCGCATTGTCCAGGACTTCGCGGCACACGCGTTCGGCTTCGTCATACCGACCGAGGTTCATGAGCGCGTTGGCGGATGCGAGGTGCATCTTCGCCGCGCCCGTGGGGCGGCCGGCCTCTATCTGCTCGCGGGCGAACTCCGGCATTCGCTCGACGGTTTCTTCGAGGCGTTCCATGCGTAAGAGCGCGAATCCCTCGATGCGGGCGATCGACGCACGCCAGCCCGGGTTTAGTTGCTCGAACTCCGGATGTGCCTCGAGGTCCTTTACCAGGTCGAGCGCCTCCTGCGTCTTGCCGATTCGGACCAGCATCTTTCCCTTCGAGACTTTGGCGAGGAAGACTGTTTCAAAGTCGATGTCGTCCTCGCTCAAGATCGCATCAGCCAGCTCGAGTGCTTCATCGAAGCGCCCTTTCATCTGAAAGAGCTCCATCAGGCGGGTCCGAAGGACGGTGTGGAGATCGTGTTCGCCGTGTTCGACGGCGAGTTCGATCGCGTTCTCGAGCGACTCTTGGATCTCGTCAAATCGGTTCAGGAGCATCCCTAGCCACGCTCGGATGTCGACGAGTTCGAGTCGCTGCCTGGAATGTACCGGGAGCTCGAGCCTCTCGACGATGTCCTCGACGAGCTTCAAGAGTCGCTGGCCGCGACCGACCTGCGAGCGCAATCGGAGCAGGCTGATCGCCTCGAGCAATGGCTGGAGGGCCTTTTCGCACTCGCCGGCGTGGTACCAATGCAGGCCGATCCTCTCATATTCGTTGGGCCGGACCTCCTCCAAGATCTGGGCGGCCGCTCGGTGGAGAGCCTCGGTGATGCCCCATTCGGTGCCGAGCGCGCGCATCGCATGGCGACTCATCGTATGAGCAAAACGCCAGCCCATGGCCGTGCGTTCTGCCAAACGGCTGCTGGTGAGTCGTTCGACGACGCTCGACGCCGAGTTCACCTCGAAGTGCTCGCAGATCGCGTCCCAGACGTCGTCACGGATGCCGGAGCCCATGATCGCGGCTAATGCCAGGGTGCGTACTTCGTCATCGGTGAGGTCCTCGAGCACCGCCACGAGACGCTGCCGTGATAGCTCGAGGGTCTCTGCCGGAATCAGGTTGGCGTCTGTGTCTGTCAGGGTGAAACCCGAGGGCGTCCACTGCAGGAGTCCACGGTCGGCCCAGTGCTGGACGAGCTCGATGGCAAACAGCGGGTTGCCTTCCGAGTAGGAGAGGACGCGATCGGCGACATCGGTTGAAAGTCGCAATAGCTGGGCGGCGAGGCGACGCATGTCCCTGTGTTCGAGCCTGCCGACATCGAGTTGCTGGGCATTAGAGAGTTCCAGAAAGGTCGAGACTCCATCCTCGAGGCCATCTTCACCGCCGAGACGATCGTCCTGGAGGGTGCACACACAAAAAATCGGAGCGTCCAAAAAGTCCGGCACTCGCCACGCGCGCTTCAAAAAGTCCAGCACCTCAGGCGAGTCCGTGAGATTGTCGCACAGCAGTACGACGGGGCGGTACGCGGCAAGGCCAGCAATCGCGCGGCCCAGGGTGTGGGCGCGGTATTCCGGCGTGACCCGCTCCTCGCCGTCGTCAGTCAGGAGGCGGGCGAGTTGCTCGCTGAGTCGTGGTCGTGGGTGGAGGAACTGGGCGAAATGGTTCTGAATGCGCTCCCAGACGTCCTCGATATCGAGTTCGTGTGTGCGAAAGAAGGTCGCCAGGTGCGACTCGACCCCGGCATAGCCCGTGATGTTTTTCGAGAGGGGGAGCACCGTGGCGATGCCTGTCTCGTGGGCGCGCTCGGCGAGCCAGCGCGCAAGTGAGCGCTTGCCATAGCCCGTGGTTCCGCGCAATGCGACCGCTTGCGGGGTGCCCTTGCGAATGACGTCTGCCAGGACGCGCCAGAGCTGGTCGCGGAGCTCATGGCGATCGATCAGCGGTATGCGTCGCATCCCGAGGAGGCCGAGCGTCGGCTCCATCACGCGGTCGCCCGGGCGTTCGGAGCGCGTCTGCCAGTTACACGTCATTGGCGGACGGGTTGGCTTCATCGCCGTCCGCGAGTCCTCGGTGGGAACGGTGTCCCCCTCGATGAGGACCTCGTCGTCGGTCTTCGGCATCTGTAGGAGCGTCTCGAGGCTCCGCGGGGCCTTCGAGGTGTCCGAAGGAGAGCTTTCCGGGCTCGCGGTGGCGTCGACAGCATCCAATTGCACCAGCCCCCATGCGGCTTCAGCCGCAGTTCGGAAGCGCCGAAGCGGCTGCTTGATCAGCAGTCGTAGCAACCAACTCTCGAGGCCGGCGGGCACCGGGAATCGGGGCTCGAGCGGGGGCACGGGTTCGGAGAGGTGCTTCTGTGCCATTTCCATCAGTGACCGTGCCTCGAAGGGCCGTTGTCCGGTCACCAACTCCCACGCAAGGCACCCCGTGCTGTAGAGATCGGTCCATGGCCCGATATCCCGCCAGTTTCCCTGGAGTTGCTCCGGCGGCATGTAGGCCGGCGTGCCCTGGGTCACGCTGCGCGTTTCGTCTTCGGTCAGGTCCAGGAAATAGGCGAGGCCAAAATCGGCGAGTTTGATCCCCGACCAGCTGGACGTGGCTTCACGCACAAGCACGTTGCCCGGCTTGATGTCGCGATGAATCACGCCACGAGCGTGCGCGTGCGCTAGCCCATCGAGTAACGACATCAAGATGGTCTTGGCCCGATTCCAGTGGGTGACTTCGTGTGCCTCGGCCAGGCTGCGTTCCTCGCAGAACTCCATCGCCAGATACGGGCTGCCCGCCACGAATTCGCCGCCGGTTCGTCTCGATGTCTCTTCGGTGATTCGTCCGTAGTCGTAGAGCTTGACGATGCCCGGATGATCGAGTGAGGCAATAGACTGAGCCTCCCGGTCGAACAACGCGTGGTACTTCGCCTGCCGGGCACGCCTCTCGGCGATCACCTTGATCGCGACCTCGAGGCGCGTCTCCTGGTGGCGGGCCCGCCAGATGTCTCCCATCCCGCCCTTTCCGACAAACTCCACGAGGGTAAACGGACCGATGGTTGCGAACGCGTCGAATCCATCAGCGGAATGGCTGTCGTGGTTATTGGGGCGAGATGCCATCGATGATACTGCTCATGGCAAGAGTGTGGCGTTTACCGCGAAATGATCACACCTGAATCCTCTCTTGGCAAAGCAAGATCTCGAATTACTGAAATTCTATCAGTTACTGCCCGATGCTGAGGGAGCGATCTCATCGAGTATCTCGCAGAGCTGCTCGACGTCTTCTGTGAGGCCGAGCGTCTCGAGTTGCGTCCTTGCCAGGCGCAGTGCCTGGATCGCCAGCTCATCGCGCCCGTCGTCCATGGCGCAGTCTGCCGCGACACGCATGACCCGAGCGAAGTCGGCGTCGATATTGTTCGACTCGTCAATGGCGGCGACCATCTGCTGGAATCGACGCTCGAATTCGGGCCAATTGTGTCGTTTGGCGGCGATTCCGGCGAGTCCGCACAGCAGGTAAGCCTCGACGAACGTGCGGTTTTGGTGGCGGATGGGCCCGAGTTGCCCCAGCAAGAGCTCTTCAGCCTCAACGAGGTTGTCCGTGTAGAACAGGACAAATGCCAGGTGGAGCTCGGCGTTTCGAACATGGCGCATGGAGTAACCCCGCATGTCGTCGATCACCTGACGACAAAGCGCTTCGGCTTCGGGATAGCGCTCGAGGTTCATCAGCGCATTCGCCCCGGACATGCGCACCATGGCTGCCGCTGCGTGGTCGCCGAGCTCGTCATGGGAGTCGGCGACCTCCATCAGTCGCGGGACTGCTTCCTCGAGGCGCTCGAGCCTGAGCAACGCGAAGGATTCGATGCGGTCGAGCACGAGGCGGCGTGCCGGGCGAATGTCGTCGATGTCCGGGTGCTTCTGGAGCCGGTTTGTCAGTTCGAGAGCCTCTTTCGGACGTCCGGTCCGCGCGAGGATCTTGCCCTTCGAGCACGCGGCCTGAAAGCGATTGGGAAAGCTGATATCGGTCCTTTCTAGGAGCCGATCGGCCAGCTCGACGGCCTTTTCGAAGCGGCCGGATGTCTGGAATAGCTCCATGAATCGCAGCTCGAGGGCGATCTCGATATCGGTGTGATCCGTTCCTCGGGCGACCTCGATCGCGGAGCTCAAATCTTCCTCGAGGCCGTCAACATCGCTGGTGTGCATCCGGAAAAAGGCTTCGAGATAGTCCGCCTGGAGGTGCTGACGGTTGTCTTCAGGCAGCCCGAGTTCATCGATGGTGTTGCGAACCGTCGACATGTGGAGCACTCCCCGGTGGAAGTTTCCGTATTCGCGCATCCGCTCTAGCGCCTCGAGCAGCGGATCGAGAGCGGCTTCGTAGTCTCCTGCGTGGTAAAAATGCAGCCCGATTGCCAGTGCATCGTCGGGGGCGGTTTCCTGAAATACCGACGCGCAAACCGCATGGTGTTCGGCGAAGCGGCCGGCTTCTCGAGTCGCCTCCAGTATGGCGTGCCGGATCATCGCGTGGTTGAACCTCCAGCCGTCTTCGAGGGGCTCGGCGAAGCGACTCTGGAAGAGCTTCTCGGTGAGCTGCTCCGTCTGCTCCAATCCCACGCGTCGACAGATAAGGTTCCAGGTCGCCGAGTCGACGGAAATGCCCGATACGGCCGCTACTTCGATGGCCCTCACCTCGCGCGAATTCATCTTCTCGAACAGAGATCTCGCCCGCTCGCGCCAGATACCGATCGACGATTCTGGGATGAGTTGCCGATCGGTCTTCCGTAGTGACATGCCTGTTGAAGTCCACTCCAGCAGGTTCATCTCCGCCCAGTACTGGACCAACTCGGTGGCAAATAGGGGGTTGCCCTCGGCGTAGTTGATGACTTGCTCGGAGATGTCTTCCGAGAGGCGCAGCAGGTGCGACGTGAGCTGACGCATGTGGGCATCCTCGAGAGGCCCTACTTCGATCTCGATGGGATCGAGATCGTCGATGAACTCTTCCACTGCCTCCGATTTAGCCCCCGATTCAGCTCCTGGTTCGGCTCCGACGTCGGCGAGTTGGTCGTCCGGCAGCGTCGCGACGCATAAGATCCGGGCACCGGACTGGGTCGAGTTCATCGCCTGGGCCAGGGCATGCGCGACTTCTGTAGATTCCTGTAGCTGCTCGCAGATGAGCACGACGGGCTTTCGGCTCGCGAGGTTCGCCAATGTTCGACTGAAGACCGACGCGCTCCACTCCTGACCCTCATCGGCGGGGGACGACTGCGTCAATAACTCGGCGATCTGCTCGCCGAGTTGCGGATCTGGTTTGCCGAAGTGCGCGAGCCATCGGCTGACTCGCTCCCATGCGTCTTCCGGTTCGAGATCATCGGTACGAAAGAAGGTCGTCAAGCAGGACACAACCGCAGACTCGGACTCCTTTTCAGCCGAGAGCTTCAAGGTGTTGGCAATGCCTGTCTCGTGAGCGCGCTCGGCCAGCCACCGTGCGAGTGTGCGCTTGCCGTTGCCGGTGGGGCCGCGAAGCAGGATCGTCTTGCATGTTCGAGTGGACGCGACGTTCGCCAACTCTCTCCAGAGCGTGTCCCGGATCGCTTCTCGGTCGACGATCGGGATCCGCCGAAGTGCGAGCAAGCCCACCGTCGGCTCCATCACCCGGTCGCCCGGACGCTCCGACCGGGTCTGCCATTTGTCGGGCATCGGTGGGGCTGCCGGCTCCATGGCGACGGTTGCTTCGGTCGGTGATGGCCGGACACCTTCGATGAGGTAATCGTCATCGCTCTCGGGGATCTGGAAGAGGGTCTCCAGCGGCTCCCTGGGCCGAGACGTCGCCTGTTCACCGACCGGTAGCTCGGCGTCCCCCGGTGGGCCGAGTTGTTGGAGTCCCCAGGCTGCTTGAGCTGCGGTCCGGAAACGTCGAAGTGGCTGCTTGGTCAGCATGCGCAACAGCCAGCTCTCGAGCCCCTCCGGTACTGGAAGCTGAGGCGTGGGCGTCGGAACCGGGTCGTTCAGGTGGCCCTGCGCGATGGCCATGATCGAGCGGCCCTCGAAGGGGCGACGTCCGCACACGAGTTCGTAGGCCAGGCAGCCCACGCTGTACAGATCGGTCCAAGGCCCGACATCGCGCCAATGTCCCTGCAGTTGCTCGGGAGGCATATACGCGGGCGTGCCGGTCGCATTATCGCGTTTTTCGATGCTCGATTCTGGATCGACGAGGAACGCCAGCCCGAAGTCGGCGAGTTTGACCCCCGTCCAATTCGAGCTCGCCTCGCGAAGGAGGATGTTGCCCGGTTTGATGTCGCGATGAATCACACCTCGGGCATGCGCGTGGGCGAGGCCGTCCAGCACCGACAGCAACAAGGTTCGCACTTGACTCCAGTCGTCGAGATCAGCGGCCTGGTCCAGGCTCAACTCCTCGCAAAACTCCATGGCCAGATACGGGCTGCCTTCGACGAACTCGCCGCCCGTTCGAACTGCGGTTTCTTCGGAGATTCGCCCGTAATCGTAGAGCTTGACGATGCCCGGGTGATCAAGCGAGGCGATCGAGCGCGCCTCTCGGTGGAAGAGTGCATGGTATTTCGGGCGGCGGGCTCGTTCCTCGGTGATGACCTTGATCGCGACTTCGAGCCGGGTCTCACGGTGTCGCGCCCGCCAGATGTCTCCCATTCCGCCTTTACCAATAAACTCTAAGAGGGCGAACGGCCCGATCGTCGCGATGGCGTGCGTCGTCTCGTGGGAGGTGTCTTCAGTTTCGGGATACGAGCGAGCCATGAGGGGGACTGCATGCGGTACAGAACTGTATAATCCGTCGCGAAATGATCACATGCAACGCCATGTCTGGCAACGCGTCTTTACGGTTTCTCGATAAGAAAACGTCGAATAATTCACGACGGGGTCACGGCAGCAGGTCGCGCATGTCTGGCCGGTCACCCTGGAGCTTCGGGCGCTCCTCGCGGGGGTCGGTCGCGACCATGATGATGGCGGTGACCAGGAAGGCGGGCTTGGAGATGAGGTAGACGACGGCGATATCGGTCGTGGTCAGACCGATGAGCTTGTCGAGCACACCGATGTAGCTCAGAGATTGTATGATTGTCTCGAACAGCTCCATCTCTCGTCCTCTGGCTGAAAATGACTCGTATAGTGTAGACACAGGAGCCGAGTGAATTGTTCCACGGTCTTTCGTGTTTGGTCTGTCAGGTCGAGTTTCCGACAGACTGGACGCACAACCGACCACATTGTAACAGTGCCGAAAGTGTCCTGCACGTATCTGGAGGCGTCATGGAGATGATCGAAGAGCCCAAGCCGAAGACGGCGCGAAACATCGTGATCGCGCTCGTGGTTCTGGCTATACTCGCTGGTTTCGGCGCCATCGGCCACTTCTCGGGGACGGGCTGGTTCGGACACCGCCAGATGCTCTATGGAACCGGCGAAGTCTACCTGCTCAACCTGGGAGATAAGCCGCGCGAGGTTACCGTCGACGGGCGCGAGACGGTGACCGTCGAGCCCAGCGACGCCGAGATCGCAGAGCTGATCGGCGGGCGCTCCGAGCTCGTCGTGCGCGATGAAAATGGCGACGTCATCGACACCTACGAGATCGAGACCGACAACTCCCACGCGTTCCTCAAGGTCTCAGAGCAAGGATGCGTGGTCGTCTCGGACGTCACGTCTTTCTACAAAAAGGGCGGTGCGGACGAGATCGAGTTCGTCGAGTTTCTCGAGCAGGACGATCGTGTCTACATTCCGGGGTCGACGAACGTCATATGGCCGCGAAAGAGGTTTCCGCAGAAGCTGCGAGGCAGCGGCGGACCGGGCCTCTGGGTCGAAAATGTGGCCTGTCAGCTCTTCGAGGAGGAGGACTTCTTGCGCGCCTATCTGCGCGTGCGGCTCCTCGATCGGATGGGCGTCGGAAAAGAGGACCCGGCTCGCGGCGGTGCGCCGCCCCGTCGGCGCTGAGGGGCCGCTCACGCGTCCTCAGGGTGCTTTTTCTTCCACCAGTGCTTGACCTGCGGCGCGGTCCACGCCAGAGGGGCCGGTGGAAGCGAGTCCAGGAAGTAGCTCCCGTAGCGCCTCGTGGCGATGCGCGAGTCGAGGATCGCCACGATTCCGGTGTCCGTGCGAGACCGGATCAACCGGCCGAAGCCCTGCTTCAGCGACAACGCCGCCGACGGCATCGAGTAGTCGCGAAACGAATTGCCGCCGACCGCGTCGATGTGGTCGAGCCGGGCTCGGGTCAGCGGGTCGCTGGGGTTGGCGAAAGGGAGCTTGTCGATGATGACCATGCTCAGAGCGTCGCCCTCGACGTCGACTCCCTCCCAGAACGAGCCGGTCGCAAATAGGACCGAGTGGGAGTCTTCTCGAAAGATCTCCAATATCTCGGACTTGGGGCGCTCGCCCTGCTTGAGCACCGTATAGTCCAACTCCGACGCCACGATGTCGTATACCGCGTTCATATTGGCGTAGCTGGTAAACAGCACGAAGGCGCGCCCGTCGGTCACGCCCAGCAGGTATTCGACGATCAGGGCGACGTTATCGACGAATTCGGGGTCGTTGGGCGCCGGGAGCTTGCGCGGGACGTACAGGACGCACTGGTCGTCGTAGTCGAAGACCGGCTCGAGCAGGAGCTCGTCGACGTCGAAGTCACCGCGTGCATCGTCGTCGTCGCCCTCGGGGACCATGCCGAGGCGCTGCTTGAAGTACTCGAAGTCGCCGGCGGTGGCGAGCGTGGCCGAGGTGAAGACGAGCGTATCGTGCGTGTCGAGGAGCTTGGCGCGAACCAGCCCCGCGACATCGATCGGCATCGCCTGCAGGAACACGCCCTTGTCCCGTTGTTCGAGCAGATAAGCGTACTCGGAGTGGTGCCGATTGATGATCGTCGCGAGGTCGAGCTTCACCTCGGTGCAGCGCTCGGCCAGGCGCTCGCCGACGTCTCCCAGCGATGCGAGCCTGGCGACCGCGCGGTTCAGTTGCGTCAAGGCATCTCGTAGCTCCTGATCGGCCTCGCGGATCTTCTCCGATTGCGAGCTGTCGAGGACCTCCTCGAGCGCGTAGCGGCCATTGTTGAGGCCGAAGGTCAGCAGATTGAAGAAATCCGCGGACGTGTTGGAGAGATCATCGAGCGCGTCGTCGACGTCGTCATCCTCGACTTCCTCCACGTCCATCTCGCGGCGAATGTCCCCGACGAGCTCCTTGAAGCGCCAGTTCGAGACCTGGAGGCCAAAATACGACGTCGCCACCCCTTCGATGTGATGCGCCTCGTCGAAGATGACCGCGTCGTATTCTGGCAATAGCTCGGTGATGCCCTGATCGCGCAGCGCGAGGTCGGCGAAGAAGAGATGGTGGTTGACGACGATGATGTCGGCATCCTGCGCACGACGCCTGGCCTCGAAGACGAAGCAGTCGTCGTAGAATTGACACTTCTTGCCGAGGCAGCCCTCGGAGCCGACCGAGAGATCCGACCAGGCTGCATAGTCGTCGGGCAGGCCCGGGATCTCGGCCCGGTCGCCGGTCTCGGTCTTCGCCGCCCAGCGGATGATGTCGGGCCACATACGCGCGTCTTCGCGCTTGCGGAAGCGCGGCTGGCCCCGCATCTCCTCGAAGCGCAACTTACACAGGTAGTTGCGACGTCCTTTGAGCTGGACGGTCTGGAACGGGGAGGGCCAGTGCTCCTGGAGAAAGGGCAGATCCTTCTCGAAGAGCTGTCCCTGCAGGGCCTTGGTCCCGGTGCTCACGACCACGCGCCGCTTCGAGAGCAGGGCGGGGATCAGGTACGCCAGCGTCTTGCCGGTGCCCGTGGCCGCCTCGACGATCAGAGGGCGGCGCCTGGTGAGCGCATCGTCGACCGCCTCGGCCATGGCGATCTGCTGGGGGCGGTGTTCGTAGTTGCCGTGGGCGTCGCTGAGCATGCCGCCCGGGCCCATGATGTCTTCAATCGAATCGCTCATAGGTTCTCGAGGGCCTCACTGAGGCGTCGATAGTCAGCGGAGGAGACGAACGCCGGCGCGTCGACGTCTCCTCGCCCGAGTGTGTCGCCTTGTGTTGCCGGGGAGGAGTCCCGGTTGCAGATCCAGATCCGTCGGCTCTTGCCTCCCGATTTCGGCCGGATCTCGAGGCACGCGTGCCCGTCAAAGCTCGTCTCTCGGACGCTGTGCTCGGCGCGGTCGACCAGGATGCGGCGCAACTTCTCGTCTTCGGCGCGCAGGATCAGCCGCTTACCGTCGAATTCGACTTCCCCGCTGATCTTGGTGTCGCGGGGAGACTCGCCGCGCAGACGCTTGAACTTACCCATCAAGGTGCGCTTGCGGACCTCGGACATCGGGATCACCAGCCCGAGAGCCATGATCAGCCCGCCCAGGATGATGTAGAGCGTCTCGCCCCCGAATGCCAGTCCTAGGACGCCGACCGCCACGAGCACGATCCGAAGCTGTGCGGCGTTTCGGCGTCCCTTCTTGGTGCTTTTATGCGAGGGAGCCAGCGCCACCAGAGTCTGAAAGGGAGCGAGCAGCGGAGCCCACCAGGACTTGCGCCGTACGCGCTTCAAAACGCGAGCGGGCGCCGTGATTGAGCCGGCGCCCGCGTCTTTGTCGGTATCTGGCATAGGATCAGTGGTGGGTCTGGGCGGGGGTGTCTGTGTCGATGCGCTCGACCTTCATGAGGCGGGAGATCAGGTATGCGATCGGACCGGCTGCGAAACTCAGCAGTGCCCCCAACTTGAGCATATCCGCGTAGTTCTGCGGAATCTCCATCACCTGAACCGCGACCGTGGTGACGAAGAGCGCCACGGTGAATCCGATGCCCGCCACGCAGCCCAGTACAATGGTCTGTGGCATGGTCATCGGTTTGGGCAGGTCGAGGCCGAACTTCGAGCCGATCCAGGCGAAGCCGAAGATGCCGAATGTCTTGCCGAGCAGCAGCGCCAGCAGGATCGCCCAGGTGGTCGAGCCCATGAATGATTCTGTGCTCAGGACCACGCCCGCGTTCGCCAACCCGAACGTGAAAAGTCCGACGTCTACGATCGGGGCGAAGAAGTGCTCGAAGTCATGCATCGTATCGCCGTGCTCATCACGCAGCTCGAAGAGACCTGCGTCGCGCTCGGCGTGCGGCATGAACGGCACGATTGGCACGAGCGCGAGCGCGGCGTGGACGCCCGTGTTGTGCAGGCCGAACCACGAGAGCGTGCCTCCGATGACGACGTACGGCCAGTAGCTTTTGACCCCGAAGCGCCGCATCAGCTCGCAGACGACGATCGCCAGTGCCAGGAGCCCCAACCACTCGATGTGGACTTCCGGGGTGTAGTAGACCGCGATGATCAACATGCCGATGAGATCATCGAGCACCGCCAGTACGAGGAGGAAGGTCACGGCCGGGTGTGCGCGGCCGAAGATCAGCCCGGCAAATAGCCAGCAGTACGCGATATCGGTGGCGGTCGGCACTGCCCACGCGCCATTGATGACCTCAGTCGGGATCCCCATGGCAAATGCCAGCCCGAGGAAGACCGCTACCGGGCCTATCACCCCGCCTGCAGTGGCGACCGCCGGCATCGCGGCCTTCTTCAGGCTCGACAGCGCACCGCCGGGCAGGAAGCTCTCGGAGACCTCTTTTCCGGCGATGCCGAAGAAGAGGACCATGAACATATCGTTGACGATGAAGTGAAAGCTAAAGGCCTTACCGTGGGCGAAGAGCTCGGCGACAGGCCAGAGCAAGTCGCCCTCGTTGACGAGAGCGTCATCGATGAAGGACGTGTAGCTTCCGGGATCGAGGTTGGCCCAGACGAGTGCGAGGACGGTGCCGGCGAGCAAGAACGCAGAGAATTCCCGTAGCTGGCGGAATCCCTTGACGATGGGGGAAACGGAAGTGGTTTCGGTGGACACGTCGGAGCTGCCGTAGCTTGATTTGGTGGTCAGACGGAAGGTCTAATCGTTGTCTTGAGCCTCGGGTACGCTCGAATAGAGCGCACGGAGCGGGTCGGGCTCGTCGCCGTAGACATAGGCCGGGCCGAGACCGATCGATTGCTCGCCGAAGGCGGCGGAGAGCGTCTCCGTACCGGAGTCCCCCCGCCAACTGGCCATCTCGCGAGCTTGAGTGGCTTCCCACTGACTCTGCAGGACCAGGAGATCCTCGAGGCGCTCGGGGAGTCGATCCTCGAATTCATACAGGACGTGTCCGGCGACCTCCGCGTCGTGTGTCGCACGGTGAGCTTCTTCGAGCGGAATCCCCAGCTTGTCGGCGATCGTGCCCAGGTTTTTGCGCCGGAGGTTCTTGAAGAACTGTCGCGCGAAGATAAGCGGGTCGAGCGTCGGCGCATCGTCGGGCCACTCCATCCCGACTCGATTGAGCTCAGCTTCGACGAAACCCCGGTCGAAGCTGAGGTTGTAGGCGACGATGCCGACGCCCTGGAGTCTCTCGTGGACCTCGTCGGCGACGTCAGCAAAGGTCGGCTGCCCTTCCAGGTCGGCTTCTTCGATGCCGGTCAGCTCGACCACTTCCTGCGGAACGGAGCGTTCCGGGTCGATCAACTGACCGTAGCTCTCGACCACCTCGCGGTCCTCGAACCGGATGATGCCGATCTCGATGATCCGGTCTTCGCTGGCTTCCAGGCCGGTTGTCTCGACGTCGATGACGGCGAGGGGCAGATCGATCCATTTTTCCGGCCATGTTGGCACGTTGGGGGGCCTCGGGAGGATGAAAAATTGACGTCCTTGGCCCGCGGATTGTGCCATCTCGATCCTTCGACGACAAGTGCGAACATCTACCGTCGCACGAGGCCGCAACGCATCGTGCTCACTCGATCGTGAGCTGCTCGACGATGTCGACGAGGACGTCGTGCACCCGCGCCATGCCTGCCCGGTTGAGCTGGTCCGGCGTATCAGTCGGCATGTGGTAGTCGACGTGGCGTCCCGTCGATAGACTCACCGCGTCGTATCCCGCCTCCGCAAACGAGACGTGGTCGCTGCGTCGCTCCCGAAGCCCCTCGAGCTTCAGCCCGACCCCGTGATTGGCTGCAGCCGACTCGACGGCCTTCGCGAGGCGTCCGGCATCCTCGCCGATGGCCGCGTAGAGCGTCTGCTCGTTCATCCGACCCACCATATCCATATTGATCATCGTCCCGGGTGGGTGCTCGCGGCGCAGGCGCCCGGCCATCACGCGTGAGCCTCGCATGCCGAGTTCTTCGGACACGAGCGCGGCAAAGAGCACCGGGCGATGCGGGGTGAGCTCGTTGGCGACGACTGTATCGGCGACTTCCAGCATCACGGCCACCCCGGACGCGTTGTCATCGGCCCCGGGGTGCACCTGTTCGAGGTCGTCTGGGTCGACCAGGCTTCCGGGCTCCCCGACCCCCAGGCCGTCGTAGTGGGCACCGACGACCAGCGGAGCGCCCGACTGCGGCGCGCCGGGGGCGCGACCCACGACGTTGTAGAGGGTGCGTACCTGGCGATCGAGCGTCAGGTTCCCCGACGCGGTCGCACCGAGCGGGCCACGCGCTTCGGTAGGCGATGTGCGCAACGTATTTCGACGCTCCGCGAAGTCAGCCCCGAGCACGTCTTCTGCGGCGCGTGCGGTCATGAATGCAACGGAGATGTCCTCGAGTTCGTTTTCGGGCCAGAACTCCGGCAACACGTCCGGGTGCTGATCGGATGAGTCCCCGAAGTTGTCGGGATCGTTGACGATAATCGCCGCGCTCGCCCCCTGGGCCAGAGCGACGGCCGCCTTCGATTGTGGCGTCACGAGGTGGTGGTCGAATAGCGCGTCGAGCGAGAGCTGCTCGGGATCGGGTTCGCCGGTCAGTATCACGACGACGTCGCCCCTTACGTCCAGGTTCGCATAATCGTCCCACCCCAGCGTCGGCGCGCTGATCCCGTAGCCAGCGAATACGACCGCGCCCTCGAACGGGCCGCCGCCGGAGAAACCAGCGACTTCGTACTGATGCTTCTGAGCCAGGACACGCCCGGCGAGTCGGAGCTCGACGTCCCTCGATGGCCTGGCGTCCACCACGACCTCGACGGGTTGCTCGAAGCCCTCGTCTCCCGCGGGCTCGAGCCCGGCGCGCTTCATCTCCTCGATGATGTACTCGCGAGCCGCGTCCAACCCCTCGGTCCGGTTTCCTCGCCCTTCCATCGCGGGCGCGGTCAGCGCAGCAATATGCTCGCCGACAGACTCAGTCGTGGTTTGCTGGGCGTAGAGCGCCGTGGCGAGGCCGAGCGCGCAGAGTGCGGCGGCGCCGGTGAGTCTCTTGATGCGTTGGGGGCGGGTCACGTGCAGCGATACTCCTCAGGGACGTCCGACGCCGACTGCGCTCCGGCAGCGAAGCATCACGCGATCGACGACCGGTCGAACCTTGTTGGCACCGGCGTCGAGGACTTCCTCGAGGTATTCGCGGTCGTCGATGAGCGCACGATACTTCTCGCGATAGGGCTCGAAATACGCGTCGAGTTTCTCGAAGAGGGCGATCTTCGCGTGGCCGTAGCCGTATCCGCCGCCTTCGTAGTTGTCGCGCATCTCGGCGATCTCCTCGGCGTCCGAGAATAGCTTGTAGATCGCGAAGACGTTGCACGCGTCCGGGTCTTTGGGCTCGTCGAGCGGGGTCGAGTCCGTCTCGATGGACATGACCTGTTTCTTGAGCTTCTTCGGCTCCGCCAGCGGCTCGATGATGTTGCCGTAGGACTTCGACATCTTACGGCCGTCTGTGCCGGGCACGACGGCGACCTCGTCGCGGACCCGGGCCTCCGGGAGCTTGAGGAATTCTCCGCCGAATGCCTGGTTGAACTTGGTGGCCATGTCCCGGGTCATCTCCAGGTGTTGGAGTTGGTCCGAGCCGACCGGGACCACGTCCGAGTCGTAGATCAGGATATCCGCGGCCATCAGCACCGGATACGCGAAAACCCCGTGGCTTAGCTCGTTCGCCTCGCCGCGATCCTTGGCTGCTTTGTAGGCATGTGCGCGCTCGAGCAAGCCCATATGCGTGACGCAGCTGAGCAACCAGGTCAACTCGGTGACCTCCGGGATATCGGACTGCCGAAAGAAGGCCGCGTCCTTCGGGTCGAGCCCGAAGGCCAGGAAGTAGGCGGTGAGCTGGTGGACGCGGTCGCGCAGCGCCTCGGGGTCGCGCACCGTCGTCAACGCGTGGTAGTCGGCCACGAAATAGAATGCCTCGTGGTCCTCCTGGAGATCGATCGCCGGGCGAATCATCCCCAGGTAATTACCCAGGTGCGGCATGCCGCTAGGTTTGATGCCCGATAGGCTTCTCTTCTTGCTCATGAGTTGCGTGAGTCAGTGATAATGTGAAACAAAGCGTCTAAGGTCGTCCGTGCTGCCAGCAAGAGTTAGCAGAACAGCGGCCGACTGACTACCAAACTCCCTTCATCGACCCACTGGCAAATCAACTGGAGCGTATGGGTATTTCCTTCGACAAACTCGACCCGCCGAAATGGGGAGGCGCCGTGCCGGAGCGGCCCGAGCGGGGTCCGCTGGCGCTCGGCCCGAACTGCGTTGTCGACCCACCTGTCGTGCTCTCGCCGATGGCATCGGTCACCAACCCACCGTATCGGATGATCTGCCGGGAGATGGGAGCGGGGCTCGTGGTCACCGAGATGATCCATGCCCGACGCCTCGCCGAGGGATGCGAGCGCACCTGGTCGTTGCTCGATATCCGGCCGAGCGAGCACCCCGTCTGCGTGCAGCTCTTCGGAAGCGACCCGGGCGCGCTCGCCGAGGCCGCCGCCATCGTCGAGGAGGCAGGGGCCGACGCCGTCGACCTCAATATGGGGTGTCCCATGCGGAAGATCGTCAGCAGTGGAAAGGGCGCGGCCCTGCTGCAGACCCCGGATCTGGTCTACGACATCTTCCAGGCCATGGTCGACGCGGTCGACATTCCGGTCACGGGCAAGACCCGGGCCGGCTGGGAAGATACCTCGGCGCTGGAGGTCGCGCTGCGCATGCAGGATGCAGGTGCGAGCGCGATCACCATTCACGGTCGCACACGCGGCGACATGTACGATGGGCATGTCGACCTCGCCATCATCGGCGAGTTGGTGGACAAGACCGAGTTGATCGTCATCGGGAACGGGGATGTGCGTGATTGGGAGTCCGCCCGGCGCATGTTTCATACGACCGGTTGTGACGCGGTGATGGTCGCTCGCGGAGCCCTCGGCAATCCGTGGGTTTTTCGGGACATCGCCGCGGATCTGCGCGGCGAGGAGCCGCCGGGGCCGCCGACGCTGGCCGAGAAGCAGGCACTGTTGGAGCGGCACGTCGACCTATACGTCGAGACGTTCGGTGAAGATCTGACCGCTCGCGAGATTCGCAAGCACTTGCTCTGGTATTTCCGCGGCACCCCCGGCGAGCTGACGCTGCGGCGTAGATTGTCCGAGTTGCACTCCCGCGAGGATATCTCGGCGGCGATCGAAGCCGCGGTCCAGTCCTGCCAGGAACAGACCGAGGCGGCATAAATGTCCGCCAGGTGTGTGTTGGGATTGATGGACGAGGCGGATATCGGGTAGATTTGACGCCGTTCGTTCACATGATCGGTCATCGGAGACTTCAACACCACTCCGTACCAAGGGTTCGCTATGCGTGCATTTATGACACTCGCCTCGATCGTCGCTTACATCACCGGCTTTCGCGTCTCGGCCAATAATGGCAACGGCGGTTACAGCCCGCCCTCTCAGCCACCCAATAGAAATACCGGTGGCTCGAGTGAGACATCGACACTTGCGATCGTGACGCTCGCGCTCGGTATTCTGTCGTGGACACTTCTCCCTGGGATTACTGCATGGGGAGGAGTCATCACCGGCTGGATCGAGCTCGATAAGATCAAGAAGGGTGAGAGTCCGGCTTCCAATAAGACGATCACGCAGATCGGCTTCTGGGCGTCCGTGGTCAACGTCGCCCTCCAGTTCATCGGGGGTTGTATCGCCGGGGCGATCCTGATCTTCGGATGGGCCGCTTTCGCGGGCATCATCGGGCTCAGCGCCGCGGCGCAATAGAGGACTCCTGAGAAGAAACCCTCCGCGTCGTCGTGGCGCGCAGGCTGCCAGCCTGCGAGTTCCCGCATGAGCACGAGGGCGTTTGCAGAGCTGTAGGACTGTTCTGCCTCGGGCACAGCTCGCTACGTCGCGCACCGGGCCGATACGTCGCCCGTAGTATCTGGTGCGCGAGCTTTCTAGCTCGCCCCGCGGCTTTCCAGCCGCGGCTTGCGTGCGACCTGGAGCAGCTCATGCTTCGACCGACTTGTTGCGCGCCTCCGGCCACTCCATTGATCAACATTCCTGCGGCTACGCCTGCTTCAGCCGACTTCGATCTCGCAAAGATCATCTCGGCCTGACTCGGTCCGGGTGTCTTCACAGTAGTCAGTAGAGGACTCCTGAGAAGAAACCCTACGCGTCGTCAGACCGGTTGATTTTCACGAGTTCTGCGTCGAGGTCGGAATGCGATTTTCAATCGCGCTCTCGTGCCGTTCTAAACGGCCCACCCCTCTTAGAAATGCCATAGAAGCCGATCTTCGGTGGCATGGACGAGTTGCCTCACGATGGCTCGCGAACCCATCTCCTTCCTCCCTCCTTCCTCCATGCATCAAGTGCTCCGTTCTCCTGCGACTCCGAGCCTCCAGGGCCTCACACTCTCCGGTCTCAACGCCACCGTCTCCGTTCTCCAGGCACCTCCTTCTCGATGCGCTCTTCAAATCCCTCCATACCTCCACTCTCTCTTCGATGCCTCCGCGGATCCGAGGCTCGGTGGAGCCATGGAGCAAGGAGGTACGGAAACTGGAAAACAGAAGGGTGGGGCGCAAAGA
>JBNJFZ010000073.1:0-24549 GCA_051747295.1 Myxococcota bacterium | reverse complement strand
CTACCAACTACCGCAACGGCCGCAGCTCGATGTCCACCTTGCTGGTCTGGTCGATTTTCCCGTCGCCCTGCTCGACCGACAGTATGCGCTCGATGTCGATATCCGCGCTGAGCACGAAGCCGCCCTCGACGTCGAAGCGGATCACCCCACCTCCGGAGCCCTCCAACGCGAACGGTGCCTGTCCGCCCTCCGGCACATCAACCGTACCACGGGACGCGGCGTTGTATTCTTGCTCGATCACCGCGATCACACGCCCCTCGCGCTCCTCGAACGACAACAACTTGTTGGCGACATCGACGCCACCGCGGACGACGAGCCCCCGATCCTGATTCTCGACCGCCGTCTCGAGGGTATAACTCCAGGTCTCTCCGACGTTGATCGCATCGCGGCGGAAGCGCGGTGTCGTGAACCGATGAGCGTCTCGGATCAACAGCACCGCACGGCGAACCTGCGGGTTCGAGACCTCTCGCCAGTCGAAGTCGACCGGCTGGCCGTTGGGCTCGACAACCGTGAGAACCTCGACGCCCTCCAGGAATGCCTCGACCTGACTGGTCGTCTCTTGACCGACCGGATCGCCGGCCGAACGAACCTCGAGATCGGCGGCCTCGTAGCGACGCTCGACCTGGATCTGGCCACCATCGGCGGCCTCGGATGCTCGCTGGCCGAGCTCGAGGGCGATCTCGGTCTCGAATAGATCGGATTCACCACGCAGGAAGCGTCGGGTGCTCTTTTGATGGAGGGTCAACGCGTACCGCCGCGCGTCGTGAGCCCGCAGTGCGAGTGCAGCGCGTTGCGTCTGGGCCGACGGGGCCATCTCCAACGCCTCACCTTCGGCGATCTCGACGGCGCCGTTTTCGGCAGTGGACGGCTCCACGTCTTCTACAATGCCCAGGTAGTATCCGAGCGCCATGAGCCCGAATGCCAGCACGAACAACGGCGTGAGAACCTGCCCATGCTCACTGCGCGACTTCTCATGTCTGGAGGTCGCCAGCGCGTCCTGGCTGCGGTCTTCACTCTGCTCTTCGTTGGTTTCTTCCACGCTGAACTCGGCTGGGTTCTGGAGAGAGCGTGTGTTTACACAGTCGCTGCGGCTCCGATCAAGCTCATTTCGTACGCCCTGACTTCGCCGCTGAACGGAGGCGAGTCAGCGCAGATCCGGTTCGATGGCCCGCGCAACCGCTTCGACGCGATCTCGGACCAGGCGCCTCGCATCCCGTAGTTCCGCCCGGGTTTCCAACTGCGTTCCGAGACAGGTCAGGATGGCCTCGAATGCGTCTGGCTGAGCGCCCAACGCCTCGGAGGGTCCTGCGCGACGCGACGTCTCGAGCCCCTCTCCCGGCACCATCTGCCCGAACACACCGTCCTCGCCGGCGTACGGCCAATCGCGCTTGAGCTCGAAATAGTCGGCAGCCGCGCTCGCGACGCCCGCGCGCTGGACATCGGAGCCGCCGGGATACTTTCCGTTGATCTCGGCGACGCGCTCGAAGAGCTGCCGCACGAATTTCACGTCGGTGATCACCAGCCCATAGAGGTAGCTATCGGAGGTCGACTGAATGACCAGCCATTTCTCGTAATCCTTGAGGATATCGTGTGCCGCGCACAGGTACTCCTCACAGATCTGGCGATCGTAGACGCCGCAATCGCGCCCGTCGATGCCGTCGTTTTGTAGCGGATGGACCAGACAACCGACCTTGTACTCCGACAGCTCCTGTGCTCGATCATCGTCGAGACCGAGCAGCCCGAGGAACGGGCAATTTGGGAGTCCCTCCAGCAACTTCTGGTCGGCGTCCGTCGTCTCCCAGCGCGCCCGAAACGACGACAACGAGTCTTCGTCCTCGATATCCGCCTCGTCGACATAAGCACGCGTGCGCTCGGCGAGGCGATGCAGGGTCGAAGACTCGTCGCTGTCGACGCGATTGTACATGCCGCAGCAGGCGCCGCAGCTCTTCTCCGCGTCCGGATGACACAGTACCTCGGGAATCACTGACACTTCTTCTGGGGGTTCAAAAGTCGCGCGCCCTTCGGCGTCTTGAAGTCGAATCCCGAGTCGGGGAGGTTCTTGTTGATCTTGCGCTTGTTGAACTCGATCTCGTTGGTATTGCCGTACGGATCGAAGATCTTGGTGCGCTCGACCTGATTGGTCGTCGGATCGATCTCCATCTCGATCTTCGTGTACTTCGAGGTCGGCTTCTTCGGGACGAGCTCCAGGACCGGGTCACTCTCACTGGAGCTGTCTGCCATGGTGACGTCGAATTCGCCGAGCAGGTCGCCCTGCCCCATCAGGAAGCTCAGCGCGGTGGGAAGCTGGCTGCTCTTCAGGCAGCGCTTGAACACCTGCTTGAAGTCGTATTCGTAGACCCAGAGTACGCTCCCATCGCTGACGATGAGCTTGTGGCGATCATTGGACTCGGGCTTGTAGTAGTCCCAGCGCATCTTGCCGGGCTTCTTGAAGTAGACCCGGCCGTGGCTCTTCTTCTCGCTGCCGGCCGCCACGTCGGTGTAGACCTGCTGGAAATGAGCCTGAAAATCCTTGGTCTTTTTGTAGTAGTCCTGCATGTCCTCGGCGATCTTCTCGGCGCGGGTGGGCTCCTCGCCCTTGTCCTGGCCGTTGTTCTGGGCCGCTGCGGTCGTCGCTGCAACCGTGACCGAGAGATCGTCGAGGTTTGCGTCGACTTCGCCGAGTGTAAACCCGGTACCAACCAGTAGTGCCACGGCCGCAACGATCAGCCTGGAGACCCTGGTCGACCGATTCCGTCTGGTGTGCTCTGCCTTCATCACTGGATCCATTTTTACTGAGTGTCCTCACGCCTGCGGCGTCTTCGATACCTACAAAGCACCGCGGCGTCACGAATGATTCCACATCATGCTGTCAGTTGTATCGACGCACGAGCCGTCGGTTTAATCAAAATACATCGAATTGAAAGCGCCGAAGGTTCCCGGGATGGCTCAAGACACGAGTTCTTCGCGCTCGAGCTCCTCGTCCGTAAGCCGCTCGATGAGCACCGCGTTGACCTTGCGGTTGTCGGCGTCGATGACGCGGAAGCGAAGCCCCTCCCAGACCACTTCGTCCCCGGAGGTCGGAACGCCGCCCGATTGTGCCATCAAAAAGCCGCCTAGAGAGTCGTAGTCGGGGTGATCTGGCAGATCCATGTCGAGATAGTCCTCGATCTCGTCGATCGCGACGCGCGCGTCGGCGCGAAGCGTGTTCTCGTCCACGCGCACGATCTGGACGGGCTCGGCGTCGTACTCGTCCTGGATATCACCGAAGATCTCCTCGACGATATCCTCCAGGGTGATCACGCCGGCGGTGCCGCCGAACTCGTCGACGACGATCGCCATGTGCATGCGCTCGGCCTGAAATTCGCTGAGCAACTCGGCGATGCGCTTATCCTCGGGGACCACGTGGGGCTGGCGCAGGAACTCGCGGATGTCGAACTCGTCGTAGCGATCCGACGAGACGATCACCAGCACGTCCTTGGCGTAGAAAAGCCCGACGATGTTGTCGATATTCCCCTCGTAGACCGGCAGGCGGCTGTGCCCACACTCCACCAGGATATTGATGATCTGGTCGAGCCCCATCTCCTTGGACACCGCGACGATATCGGTACGGGGGACCATCAACTCACGCACCGTGGTGTCGGGAAACTCGAAGACCGAGCGCAGGAGTCGCTCGCGGTCCTCGGAGAAGCTCCCCTCGCGGCCGGCGACGTCGATCAGGTACTCGATCTCCTCGGCGGTGACGAAGGGCTGCTGGGCGTTCGGGTCGGTGCCGAGCATGCGCATCAGGCCGCGGGTGAGCTTGACGAAGACGAATGTGACGGGCCACAGCAGGATGTAGGGCACCATCAGCGCCCACATCGCCGGGCGGGCCCACCGTTCGTGAAAGCGACGTGAGATCGCCTTGGGCGATACCTCGCCGAACGTCAGCACGAGGAATGAAACCGCGCCGACCGCAGCTGGAACCGCCCACTCGATGTAGCCCTCGGGCTCGAGCAGCGACTCGGCGATGGACGTGGCGAGCGCGGCTGCTGTGATGTTGAAGAGGGTGTTGCCGATCAAGGTCGCCGTCAGGACGCGCTGTGGACGCTTCTCCCAGACCTTGAGGATGCGATGACCCTCCTCCTCGATAAGTCGGGTGCGCTGATGATCGCTCAGCGACGTCAGAGCCGTTTCGGCGCCTGAAAAGAAGGCAGATCCCACCAGACAAAATAGGATCCACAAGGCCTCGGTTATGACGGGTTCCAAATTAGACGTCTGTATCGGGTTCGTGAACGCCGCTGGCGCCGCCCGGTGCCCGATAGACACGTGGACGCCCACGGCATCGGTTTCGCTGACTTGCGGGAGCGACTCCCATGTACGTGCAACGGGTCGCCGAGTATGGAATCGGCAGCAAGCTGTGTCAAGATCGTGGCCTGCGCCTGTTTTACAGCTGGCGACGAGCACCCTTGGCGAATACGTCCGACTACACTATGAGAAGTCTCGTCACGCCTCGCGCGAAGTGCGCATAGATGACACTGTCGGGCCGCAACACCCGTGCTCGACGTCTTTCCCGACTCCCGACTCGCCAGCCCGCACACCGCCTCCTGATGCAGAAACGCCCGCTCGCCAGACTGTTTCCGGTTTTGCTCCTGAACCTGATCGCGTTCGCGATCGCGATTCCGGTGCTCCCTGCCCTCGCCAAAGATCTGGGCGGAGGGCCGGTCGACGTGACGCTCTTGTACGCGATTCAGGCACTCGGGCAGTTCATCATGGCCCCGATGTGGGGGGCGATCTCGGACCGCTTTGGCCGCCGCCCCGCCCTGCTCGCCACCTTCATGGGCGCCGCGGTCTTCGAGACCATGTCGGCGTTTAGCGGCGAGCTATGGGTGCTGTACCTGGCGAGACTCTGCGTCGGGCTGTGCGCGGGGAATATCGCCACGGCCTCGGCCCTGATCTCGGATGCCACAGACGCGGAGAGCCGCAGCAAAGGCATGGCCATCATCGGCATCTCCTTCGGCGTCGGCTTCACCGTCGGAGCTGGACTCGGCGCGGGCATCAGCACGCTCGAGCAGCCCGGGCCCGGCTTGATGGGCTCGGGCATGCCGTTTGCCGTGGCCGCGGGGCTCTATATCGTGACCGCTATCATCGGCTTCTTCGTCTTGCTCGAGCCGGTGACCGACAGGCACGCGCGCAGCCAGAACCGCATCCGACTCGACCTGCCTTTGATCAAGGAGCTGCTGAGGCGCCCGGCCATCCGCCTGATGTGCGGCCTGTTCTTCTTCTATACCATCGCCGTGACGATCATGGAGGCCACCTTCTTCTTATACGCAGAGGCCGTATTCGGCTTTCAAGAAAAAGAGGTAGGGATGATGTTCGCGGGCCTCGGTGTGCTCATGGCGATCGTCCAGGGTGGCGTCGGGCGACTGTCGGCCGTCGTGGGCGATCGAGCGATGACGGGGGCTGGCGTCGTCCTTTTGGCGGTCGGCCTCATCATCAGTCCGCTCAATCCGGCGCTATGGTTCCTCCTCGTCTTTCTCGGCATTGCGACCATCGGCCGCGCACTCGTCCATCCAGGCACGCTCTCGCTTACGTCCAACCTCTCGGAGACACCGGCCGAGACCGGGAAGATCATGGGCTTCTTGCAATCCTCGGGCAGCATGGCGCGCATCGTCGGCCCCGCTCTGGGGGGCCTCGCGTTCAAACACGTGGCCGTAGAGGCTCCCTTTATCATGGCCGGAAGCCTGCTCGGGATCGCTGGAGTCGCCTGGTGGCTCTTGAGCCGGCGTGACGACATCCAGACCGCATTTTCTGGCCAGCATACCGGCGCGCAGACCTAACCTTTGGCAGGCGGAAATCCTGCGATTTTACTGGTCAACGACGAACCGATTTGCTAAGAATACGACCGTCGAGTGCAAACGACTGAATCACGATTCATTGTGCGCGCCGACGACCGCATATCGCCATCAGGCGGATGCATAATTTGCGTATTCTCGATGCGCTTCGAAATGCCGGACAAAGTTGTTGACAAGGCCTCGAAGCACATGTGATACATCGCCGCGGTTTTCGACGACGCGCCGCGGGCGCACATCGCGCCCAACACACCGTCGTCTTACGTTGAAGCAAGCATGTCCTATGAGTAAGCGCTTCTTAGTCTGTGCAAGCCTTCTCGCGCTCGCCCTCCTCATCGGCTTTTCAGCCTGTGTGAATCCGCGAAAAGGCTACGCTCCTTCTCAACCGGTCGAGTTCAGCCACAAGCTGCACGCGGGCCAGAACGAGATTGCCTGTCGCTATTGCCACGTCGGCAATGGAGAGGGTCCCTCGTCGGTCGTACCGGGCGTCAACACATGCATGAACTGTCACAACGAAGTTCAGGGCCGAACCGCCCAGGGCAAAGAAAACCTCAAGAAGGTTCGAGCCGCATGGCGCGAGGGTAAACCGATTCGATGGAAGAAGGTCCACGACATGCCGGACCACGTTCGGTTCAGCCACCAGCCTCATATCGTCGCTGGTGTCGACTGTGCTGATTGTCACGGTGACGTCGAGACCATGGAGGTCGTGTCCACCCAGAACGCCTTCAACATGGGCTGGTGCGTGAATTGCCACCGCGAGCCCGAGAATAATGCCTCCGTCGACTGCGCTGTTTGCCATTATTAAGCGTCTTCGACCGACAGACGTGGACGACGCCGCGAAGGCCCGTCCGCGACTCGTTCACAACGGCCCCATAGGCCGCCCAACTCGCATCAACGACTGTTGCCATGAGTAAGAAAGAGCAGTCACCAGAGCTCCCCCGCCACGCCAAGTCCGAACCGGGTGCTGAGATCACCATGACCGCCGATGAAGAAGGCGAAGTCACGGTGAGCTTCTCCGATGGTTCTGACGATCTTCAGGTCTCGCGCCGGGAGTTCATGCGTATCAGTGGAGTCGCCGCGGCGACCGCTGCGATGTCCGGCGCTGCATGCCGAAACGACGTCGACCGCATCGTCCCCTACGTCGATCGCCCCGAAGAGGTGCGCATCGGCCTACCCCAGCAATACGCCTCGACGTGTGACGGATGCTCCGCCCAGTGCGGCGTGCTCGTCACGACGCGCGCGGGCCGTCCGGTCAAGCTCGAGGGCAACCCCGATCACCCGGTCAGCAAGGGTGCGATGTGCGCACGTGGACAGTCGTCCTACATGCGACTGTACGACCCGAACCGCCAACGCAGCCCCGTCAAGCCACGCGAAGACGGCCGGCACGAAAACGTCGACTGGGAGACCGTCGACAACGCCATCATCGACAAGCTCGAGTCCGTCGCTGCGGCGAACAAAGGCGGCGTGGGGCTTCTGACGACGACCATGACCGGAAGTGCCCAGGAAGGGCTCATCCGCAAGATCGTCGACGCCCTGCCCGGCTCGAAGCACTACAGCTACGAGCCGTTGAGCTCGGAGTCCGTGGCGACCGCGAGCCAGAAGAGCTACGGCGACCGCCACATCCCGCACTACCGCTTCGACAAGGCCGACCTGATCGTCTCGCTTGGCAGCGACTTCCTGGGAACGTGGCTGTCTCCGGTCGAATTCACCAAGCAGTTCTCCTCGCGGCGCAGGCCCGAGGGCGACATGTCCAAGCTGGTCGCGTTCGAGGGTAGCCTCTCGCTGACCGGATCGAACGCCGACGAGCGCCATCGCGTGCGCTACTCGCACCTCCCCTATGTGGCGATGTCGCTGGCGTACGTGGTCGAGAACAAGATGACGCGCGGCGAGCTCGGTGCTCGAGCGGCCATCCGCGGTGCACTCGAGAACTTCGCGCCCGAAGACGTCTCCGAGCTCATCGGCGTCCCCGCCGAAGAGATCGAGGCGCTCGGCGCAGCGCTGGCCAATAAGAAAGGAAAGAGCCTGATCGTCGCCGGTGGCGCCGCGAGCTCCACCGAAGGGGGCGTCAGCCTCGAGGCCGCGGTTAACCTGCTGAACGGATTGCTCGGAAACGACGGCCAGACCGTCGAGCGCAGCCGACCGTCCAAGCAGGCGGCCGGCCAGTTCGGCGACCTCGAGCAACTGGTCGCCGACATCGATGCCGGCAAGATCGACGTGCTCATCGTCGATCGCGCCAACCCGGCCTACTCCGCGCCACCCGCACTGGGTATCGAAGAGGCGCTCGAGAAGGTCCCGTTCATCGTCTCGACCAACGACCGCGTCAACGAAACCGCGCTCTACGCCGATTTCCTGGCCGCCGGGAGCAATGCACTGGAATCCTGGGGCGACTCGAACCCATTCGAGGGCGTCTACTCGATCCGCCAACCCGTCATCCTCCCGATGTACGACAACCGCTCCTTCGAGGAGAGCTTGCTCGTATGGTTCGGAAACAGTGGCCTCGTCGAGGACTTCAAGCCTTTCCTCGAGGACCCCGACGAGCCCAGCGGCAACCTACCCGGGGCAAACTACACCTGGGACCCGGGTGTCTGGTACCGCTACCTGAGAAACCACTGGCGCGAGGAGCTGTTCGGAAAGGCGGATACGATCGCCGATTTCGACTCCTTCTGGAAGGATGTCCTCCAGAACGGCTCCTGGGTCGTCCCCGACTCGCGCAGTGCCGAGCCGCGTATCAACGTCCCCGAGACACTCCGGGCGCTCCCGAAGTCGCTCCCCGAGGCCACCACGAACGAGCCGGGTGATCTGAGCGCCAAAGAGCTGCACACCTTCCCGACGGTGGGTATGTACGACGGGCGCCACGCCAACAATGGCCACCTCCAGGAGCTGCCGGACCCGATTACCAAACACGTCTGGGGCACCTACGTGATGGTCAGCCCCCGAACCTTCAAAGAGGCGGGCCTCGAGCTCGGCGACATCGTCGCCATCGACGTCGAGGTCGCCGATGGCGACACTCGCACGCTCGAGTTCCCGGTCATCATGCAGCCCGGCATGCACGACGACGTCGTGGCAGTCCCGCTGGGCTACGGTCGCACCGACTGCGGCGTGGTCGGCAATGACATCGGCGTCAACGCCTTCCAGTACTCGCGCATCGCAGATGGCCGCCAGATTCTATCCGGACACGCCGCCGCACTGAGCAAGACCGGTGAGAACGAAGAGCTCTCGGTCGCTCAGGGCTCGCAGGTCATCGACCTGCACCAGCGCGACAATATGTCGGCGACGACGCTCGACAAATTCCAGGAGGATCCGGAAGCCGGTATCCACAAGCACCCGGCGCACGAAGCGCTCTGGGAGCAGCATGACTACGAAGTCAAGTGGGGCATGTCGGTCGATCTCTCCACGTGCACCGGCTGCAGTGCCTGCGTCACCGCCTGCCAGGAGGAGAACAACATCCCGGTCGTCGGCCGTGAGGGCATCATGGAAGGCCGTGAGATGCACTGGATGCGTATCGACCGCTACTACAAACTCCCGGATCACATGCCGGAGCGGGACAGCCTGACCAGCGATCCGATGTACGCAGACGCCCCGTACGTGGCGTTCTCCGAGTACATGGACAACCCACGCGTGCTGATGCAGCCCATGATGTGCCAGCACTGTGAGAACGCGCCGTGTGAGACGGTGTGCCCGGTCCTGGCGACCACGCACAGCTCCGACGGCCTCAATCAGATGACGTACAACCGATGCGTCGGGACGCGGTATTGTGCAAACAACTGCCCGTTCAAGGTGCGTCGATTCAACTGGTACAACTACTCCGAGGACCGCAGCGAGAGCTTCATGAGCCGGATATTCCCGGAGTTGGAGCGTCACGCCGAGCTCAACGTCAAAGAGCCGATGTCCCTCGGGATGAACCCGGAAGTCACGGTCCGCTCGCGCGGTGTCATGGAGAAGTGCACGTTCTGCGTGCAGCGTATCCGACGCGCGAAGTGGCAGATGCGCGAAGAAGGACGCGACCAGTGGCGCGACGGAGACGTCGTCACGGCCTGTCAGCAGAGCTGCCCGGCCGACGCCATCAAATTCGGAAACCTCCTCGACGAGCGCGCTGAAGTCGCCAAAGAGCACCGCTCCAAGCGCGCGCTCTCCCCGCTCAGCGCCCTGCACGTCGAATCGTCCGTCGCGTACCTGACGAGCGTCCGGAACACCGAAGCCAAAGAAGAGAAGCACGAGTCTGGCGGTGACCACTAAGGTCGACGCCCCATCGCAGTTACCGAGACCGTAGAATACTCTCGATCGCACGAGTTCTGGCATGAAACACAGCGAACTCACCGGTTTACCGCACTACGCCGATGAGGGTGGCCCACTCGGTGGGCCTCGCGCCGAGCGCGAACCTCTCGTCGTAGACGGAAAAACCTACGCCGACGTCAACGAAGACGTTGCACGGCATACCGAGCGCTTCCCCACAAAGATGTGGTGGTTCGCCTTTATCCCGTCCGTTTTGCTCTTCGGAGTATTCCTGGCGGGTCTGGCCTTCGAAGCAGGCACTGGTATCGGTGTGACGGGCATCAACCATCCGGTCGGATGGGGTGTCTTCATCGTCACCTTCGTCTTCTGGATCGGTATCGGCCACGCAGGCACACTGATCTCGGCGATTCTCTTCCTGTTCAATCAGACATGGCGTACCGCGATCAACCGGTCCGCCGAGGCGATGACCATCTTCGCGGTCATGGTCGCCGGTATCTTCCCGCTGATGCATACCGGCCGCCCCTGGTTTGCCTACTGGCTGTTCCCGCTGCCCAACGGTCGCGGCCCGCTGTGGGTCAACTTCAACTCACCGCTTCTGTGGGACGTCTTCGCGGTCTCGACCTATGCGACTATCTCGCTTGTCTTCTGGTACATCGGCCTGGTCCCCGACCTGGCGTCGATTCGCGACCGAGCCACGCACCCGCTACGAAAGAAGCTGTACGGGTGGCTGAGCCTCGGCTGGACCGGTAAGAACACCGCCTGGCGCCACTACGAGTCGGCCTACCTGATGTTGGCCGGCCTGGCGACGCCGCTGGTCCTCTCGGTCCACACGATTGTTTCTTTCGACTTCGCCGTCTCGGTCATTCCGGGCTGGCACACCACGATCTTCCCGCCCTACTTCGTCGCTGGAGCTATTTTCTCCGGCTTCGCGATGGTGCTGACGCTGGCACTGATTATGCGGGTCGTGTTCAAGCTCGAGTCTTACATCACGATGAACCACGTCGAGCTGATGTGTAAGGTCTTGCTGCTGACCAGCCTGGTCGTCGGCATCGCCTACTCCACGGAGTTCATCATCGCCTACTATTCGGCGGTACCTGCTGAGCGCTTCCACTTCGCTAACCGCATGTTCGGTCCGTACCAATGGGCCGCCATCTTGATGTACGGCAACAACGTGCTCGCCCCGCAGATTCTGTGGTTCAAGTGGGCGCGCCGGAATGTCCCGCTGATCTTCATTATCTCGATCATGGTAAACATCGGAATGTGGTTCGAGCGTTACGTCATCGTCGTGACCTCGCTGCACCGAGACTTCCTGCCGAGCGCCTGGGGTGTATACGACTTCAAAATGGTCGACTTCATGCTCCTTTGGGGCTCGTTCGGGATGTTCATGACATTGTTCCTTCTGTTCGCACGCGTCCTGCCGACCATCACGATGTTCGAGGTCAAGGCAGTCATGGACCACGACGAAGCCGTCGCAAACGCCAAGAGCTAAGGGAGGCCGCCGATGGCTGAGAAAGACGACATGAAAGAAAAGAACGAAAACGAAGAGACGCCCGAAGAGGCGTCCTCGACCGAAGAGGAAGAGGACGTCTCGGACGCCCCCGAGGACGAAGCCGCCGACGATACGTCGAGCGGCGACGAAGCCGAGGAGGCGTCCTCCGAAGACGAAGCGTCGGACGACGAGGATGCCGAAGAGCAATCCAAGTCGGACGAGGATGAGTCTGAGGACGAGGCCGACGCCGAGGACCCCGATGCGGACCCGGATGCGGACGCAGAGGCGACTCGCGCACCGGCCGATGAAGAGGACTCCGAGGAGTCCGATGACGCTTCGGCCGACGAAGACGGCTCCGACGAGGACGACGACGCTTCGGCCGACGAAGACGACGACTCTGACGAGGACGAGCCCGCTTCGGCCGACGAAGACGACGACTCTGACGAGGACGAGCCCGCTTCGGCCGACGAAGACGACGACTCCGACGAGGACGGCCCCGTTCGTGGGTACGCCGCGTTCTACGAGCACCCGGACCACCTGCTCGCCGCTGCACGGCATGCTCGCGATTCGAAGTACGAAGACTTCGACGCGTACTCGCCCTTCCCCATCCACGGGATGGACGAGGCGATGGGCCTGGGTCGCTCCTGGATTCCATGGGTCACGTTTGGAGCCGGCATCGTCGGATTCCTGACGGCGAACGCCCTGCAGTTCGGCATGATGACGTTCGACTGGCCGATGATCATCGGCGGCAAACCATACGCTCCATGGCCGTCCTTTGTACCGGTCATGTTCGAGCTGACGGTCCTCGTCGCGGGTGTCACTACCGCGATCGTCATGCTCAAGGCGGCCGGTTGCTTCCAGAAAGCCAACGTCATCGACGAGCGAATCACCAATGACCGGTTCGTGCTGTGGATTTCGGCCGACGACAAGGAATTCGAGGACGGCGAGGTCGAGTCATTTTTGTCCGGCCTCAACCCGCTCGAGATCAAGCGAGTCCATCAATGATGCGTGACATCATGCGCCACACCAATTCAAACACACTTTCGGCCCCCGCACTGGGTGTCCTTTGCGCCGTCGCACTGTTGAGCGGCTGCATCGAGGTCGGCATTCCGGCCGGCGAGGACCAGCCATGGGGCGAACTCAACCCGATTCAGGGCATGCACTCCTGGCCGTCGTTCAAGGCCCAGGAAGCGCAGCCGCAATTCGACGGCAAACCCGATTCGATGAGACAGCCGCCCCCTCGGACCCTTCCCACCGGGATGGTTCCCTACGAGTACGGCGATGATCCCGAAGCTGCCAAGCAACTGGCCAACCCGGTGCCGATCACCGAGGACAGCCTTCGCTACGGACAGCTCGCCTACGAGACCACGTGTGTGGTGTGCCACGGCGATAAAGGAAAGGGATACGGCACCGTCGTCGGAGAAGGCAAGGTCTGGCCTCGCCCGCCGAGTTTGACCTCGTCGCGGCTTCGCCAGATGAAGGACGGTGAGATCTACCACATTATTTCGCACGGTCGTGGACGCATGTGGAGCTACAAGAGTCAGCTCTACCCGCTCGAGCGCTGGGCAGTCGTCAACTACGTCCGTGTGCTGCAACGCGCAGATTACCCCGAACCGCAAGATCACGAGCTGGTCAGCGAAAATTAACGACCGGCCCCTTCGGTTTCTCGATAGTTGCTTGAGAGCTAATAGCCATGTCTGAAGAACACGATCATCACGACATCACGCCCCCGAAAGAGCTCGAGCTGGGCAAGAATTTCTACTCGGTGGCGATCGCGCTGACGGTCATTGGACTGTTGGCGTTCGTCGGCGGCCTGTTTGGCGGAATGGAAGACCGCGCCTGGCAGGGCTACCTGATGGGTTGGTGGATGCTGCTCAGCTTCGCGCTGTGCGGCCCGTTCTTCAACGCCACTCAGTACCTGACCTCGGGCGGATGGAGCGTATCGATGCGCCGCATCGCGGAGGCATTCGGTACCGCCATCGTCCCGTCAGCGATTCTGGGACTTATCATCTTGTTTGGGGGTGGTGCCGACGAGCTCTTTGTCTGGCTGAACCTCGACCAGCTTCACGGTGCCTACCGCGAGCTCATCGAAAAGAAGACGGGCTTCCTCAACAGAAGCAGCCTCATCGGCTGGACTCTCGCCTCATTCGCTGCGTGGACGCTGTTTGCGTGGCTGATGCGCAAGACCTCGGTCACCCAGGACGAGACCGGCGAGGCCGAGCTCTTCGAGCGAAATAAAAAGCTCAGCGTGGGCTTTCTGTTCGTCTTCGTCATCGGCTTCTCCACGATGAGTTGGCTGTGGCTGATGTCACTCGAGCCGGCCTGGTTCTCCACGATGTGGCAAGTCTACCTGTTCGCCGCCCTCTTCCAGACGGGCCTGGCGCTCATGACGATCATTGCGCTTGGCATGCGAGACCGCGACTACTTCGGCGACTTCATGAACGACAAGCAGATCCACGCCATGGGTAAGCTCGTCTTCGCCTTTACGGTCTTCTACGCCTACATCGCGTTCTCTCAGTTCCTGCTCATCTGGTATGCAAATATCCCGGAGGAGGCGTTCTGGTTCGTCAACCGCATCGACGAAGTCGGCGGCTGGCACTGGTTTATCGCCCTGTTTGCGCTGAAGTTCATCATCCCGTTCTTCGCGCTGCTTCCGCAGGCCAACAAAAAGAATAAGTACAACGTGCTGCGATACGTCTGCTACGGCCTCATCGTCGCGTTTGCGTACGAGATGTGGTTCATCGTGGGCTTCACCTCGCACCACCACGAAGTTCATCTGCACACGCCCTGGCTCGAACTGCTCATTATCGTGGGCTTCGCAGGCGTCCTGATGCTCTCGGTCGGCCGCGCACTCGCCTCCGAGAACCTCGTCCCGGTCAACGACCCGTTCCTCCACGAATCGCTCGACATCCACCATCACGGGCATCTGCCCGAGTCGGTCGAGCAAGACGAGGAGTATGCGGAAAATGTCGAACTCCCGGATGAGGACCGAGATTGATTGAACGCCGTCGGCACGACCGGCGGCGCACCTGAGTTCACCGCGGTTGGCGTGACTGAATCGTGTTCAACCGCATCAAATAGCTGTGAGGACGGCGACAGGCCCGGCGGATTCTCCGCTGCACGCCTCAACTTGAACGTCCCTTCGGTCAGAAGAAGTCATGAGACAAGAAACGCTCAAGAAAGTACTCAAAATCGCGCTCGTCGTAGGCGGCGTCTCCGCGCTGGCTCCGATGGTCCACGCCCAGGCGATTGGTATCAGCGAACTCGAAGACATGCTGGTGCCGACCAAGCAGAAGGTCGAGCGTGGCGAGAAGCTCTACGAGCAAAACTGCGCAGCCTGCCACGGCGACAACGGCCAGGGCATGGCGGATATCTCGATGGCTGGAACTGACGAGGCGTTCCAGACCACGAACTTCCAGCAGGCCGAGTACGAGTACGGCGGCGGCCCGATCCAGATCTACAACACGATCACCTTCGGACTGGAGGAAGCGCTGCCCCCATCTGAACGGCCGGGAGCAACGGCCGACGGTGAGGCTGCAGACGGTCAGATTCCGACTCACCCGGTCTACCCGCAACTCCAGTATCAGTCCCGCTGGGACATCGCGCACTACGTGCGAAGCCTCGGGCCGACCGACGAGCTCGAAGACCCACAGCCGCTCATCGATAAGGCGAAAGAGCGCGCAGAGAAAGGCGTCTGCGACCCGTCGATTCGCTCTCAAGTCACCGAGCGCATGGAGATGCGCGGAGACGAGCAGCTCGAGCTCGGCGAGGAAGTCTACGCTCAGAACTGTGCCTCGTGTCACGGCGACCAGGGTGCTGGCGACGGCCCCGCGGCCGGCGCACTGAACCCGGCGCCTCGTAATTTCACGACGGCCGACGCCGAGTGGACCAACGGCACGAGCCAGCTGGCCATCTACAACACCCTTCAAAATGGCATCGAGGGCACGTCCATGGCCTCGTACGCCAACCTGCCCGACGAAGAACTCTGGGCGATGGTGCACTACGTGCGTCAGTGGGTCCCCGAAGAGGCACGTGAGGACGTCTCCGACGAACAGATTACCAACGCCTGCCGCTCCATGAGCAAACCCGAACCCCCGGAACCGATTTCGACCGACGTCGCGATCACGGCGATGGTCAAGGATCAAGCCGAGGAGCGCGCCATCAGACTGCAGAAACACGGTGTCGTGCAATTGGCCCGAGACGCCGATCCGGCTCGCGGCGAGAAGCTCTACGTCGAGAACTGCGTCTCCTGTCACGGTGTCGACGGTGTGGGTGTCCCCCAGAAGGGTCCCTACGGCGCGCAGCCTCCATACCTGTACCTCGACGTGAGCCGATTGGCCGCCGCGTCTGCAGGTGGCACCGCCGAGGACTTCGCAGCTCGCTCGATTCGAGGCCCGCACGCAACGCTCCCCGATATGACGTCTGCCTCATTGATGACGCGTCAGGAATGGGAAGATCTCCAGGCCTACGTCGCCGAGTTCGGCGGTTTCGGTGAGATCACCTATGAGCCGCTGCCGACCGACTCGGCTGAGGCCCCCGCTGGCGTCGAAGAGGCGCGCGAAGTCGACGCAGCCACAGACAGTGACCAACAGCAGCCCGCCGGCGATGCAGCCTCCGGACAGGACACGACACAGACCGACTCCGATCCGAGCGCCGATCAAGAAGCGCCCGCGGAAGAGCCCGCAGAAGATGCACCTTCGGATTCCGGGTCTGAGTCCACTGAGTAAGGCCTCGATTCGCTCAGCGGCCGTATTTGAAAAGTCAAGTCTTAGCTGTCGCCGGGCGACCCGTCGCCCGGCGAAATTTTTACGTGCGCCCGCGCGATTAGCCGGGTAGCGAAAGGAGAGGTTTCCGGTTGACTTTCGACCGGGCATTTTGCAAACGTATCTGCGGCTCCCGGGCCTTGATTTTTTTACCGGGAAGCACAGATTAATCGGCCTTCTTTTCTGGGCCTTCAGACATTCTGACGTGTGGCTCGGTTGCTCCAGCACGGGAGTTCGAGGCGCCCACACCAGACGAGAGAAGTTCGGGCGCCCTCCCACATTTTCGCGTGCACGGTCGGCAGTCCCCTCACCCGACACAAGTAGAAGACACGATGAGCGTCACGAAGTTTCTCAAAGATTCTCGCAAGAGCGCTACCCTACTCGCCGTCCTGACGGCAGTGCTGCTGATTCCAGCGGCGGTCTTCGCGATTCCCGGTTCCGGTGACTTTATCTCGCTCGAGTCTACGAGCGGTCGAGACATCACCGACCTCTATAATTTCATCGCCAAGGCGTGCCTGGTCATTCTGATCATCGTCGAGGGTGTGCTGATCACGGCCATCCTGAAGTTCCGGCGCAAGTCGGACGACGAGCGGCCCGAGCAGGTCCACGGCAACCTGAAGTTGGAGTTCGGCTGGACGATGGCCGCGCTGCTGCTTCAGGTCTACATCGGCTGGATCACCGTCGACACGATGTTCGAGGTCGAGACGATCCCCGAGACCGAGATGACCGTCGAGGCGATCGGGTATCAGTGGGACTGGGAGTTCCGCTATCCGGACCACGGTGGATTCGTCCACGATGACCTGATTATCCCGGCGAATACCAATGTGAAGCTCGAGGTCACCTCGCGAGATGTCATTCACTCGCTCTTCATCCCCGAGTTGGGCACCAAAATTGACGCGGTGCCAGGCCGATTCAATTACTGGTGGGTCAACGCCGACGGCCCCCTGAATCGTAACGCCCTGACAGAGGTCAGTCGCCAGCGGCCGGAGGGCACCTCGAACCTCGACACGACCCGTCCGGACTGGTGGAAGTACGCCACGGGGGACTTCTTCCCGACCACAGACCGCTTCTACGACGGGCGAAAGCCCGCCGAGGGAGGCAGCCTCGAGCGTGAAGTCGGTTACCTCGGCAAGAGCCGAGTCGGTTCGTCCGACACCCAGTATTCCACCGGCGAGCCGTCCCCGTACGCCAAGTACGATGCCATCGAGTATCGCGGCATGTGCACAGAGTTGTGCGGAAAAGATCACTGGGACATGTACTTTCGCACCGTCTCGATGACCCCCAGCTCGTTCGAGCAGTGGGTCGAAGACAAGAAGACCGGCGGGACCGGTGAGGCCGACGGCGAGAAGCTGTACGCCAAGAACTGCGCGTCGTGTCACCAGTCCGACGGTTCGGGACTCGGCGATCAGTATCCCCCACTGGTCGGGGCGAAGTGGACGACGCAAGAAGACATGAAGAGCCAGCACATTCACGTCGTGCTGGTCGGCAGCAATGCCTCCTCGCTCAAGGGCGACACCACGGTGCTGGGCAAGACCTACACCGGGATCATGCAGCCCTGGTCTCAGAAGTTTAACGACGCCGAGGTCGCTGCGCTCGTCAACCACGAGCGCGTCAGCTGGGGTAACGACGGTGGCGAAGTCACCGAAGAAGATGTGGCCGCCGCGCGCGAGGAGCTCGGTCTCCCGGCCTTCCCGGCCGGCGGTGCCGAGCCTATCCCGGACAAAGACCTGCGCGCCGTCGGTGAGCGCGTCTACAAATCCTGCGTCAGCTGCCACGGAGCTGATGGTAAAGGCCCGTCCACGGTGCCGAACATCGCTCAGAGTCCCACGGTCCTGAGCGACGTCGCCGGCACGGTCGAGCTCCTGGTCAATGGCCGAGACCTCGATAAATGGCCCGGCGCACAGCCGCCCATGGGCCGGTCGATGAGCGACAAGCAAATCGCAGGCGTCATCACGTACATGCGCCAGTCCTTCGGACACGAAGCCAGCGCCGTGCAGCCGGAAGAAGTCCAGCGAATTCGCAGAGAACTCGCGAACAATTAAGTATCGCCACGACACTGAGTAAAGTCGTACTCGCGGCGCAGTCGGTCGGCTGCCTCGCGAATTGAACCTCACGGGCGCCGGTGGTGCTCGGGACGACCGACCGGAACCAAAGAGAGCATAGGACCATGGCAAGTCACCACAGCAAATACGGTTACCTGTCGCCGCTCACTGAGAAAGCTTCAGAGTCGGCCTTCTGGTACATCAAAGAGTGGTTTTGTACCACTGACGCTAAGCGCATCGGCGTCCTCTACACGGTCTTCGCGATCATCATGGGGCTGATAGGAGCGATCCTATCGATCATGATTCGCGCCGAGCTGATGCAGGCCGGACCCGACCTGATGGGCGGCGACTTTTACGCCACCCTGCCCGGGATGCACGCGACGATGATGATCTTCTTCTTCATCATCCCGCTGTACACGGGGGTCGGTAACTTCATCGTCCCGATTCAGGTCGGCGCGCCGGACATGGCGTTCCCGAAGCTGAACCTGGCCGGGTTCTGGATCCTGCCGCCGGCGGCACTCATGGTCATGAGTGCGTACTTTTTGACCGCGCCCGGGTTTGGCTGGACCGGATACCCGCCCCTGTCCAACTCGGTGTACTCCCCGTCCCTGGGGGCCGATCTGTGGGTCATGGGCGTGATCCTCGTGGGCACCAGCTCGACGATGGCCGCCGTGAACTTTTTGGCGACCGTCTTCAACATGCGCTGCAAGAATATGACGTTCTTCCAGATGCCGCTGTTTACCTGGTCCGTGGTCGTCACGAGCTTCTTGATTCTGGCGTCCACGCCGGTTTTGACCTCGGCTCTGTTGATGCTCGTGCTCGAGCGAACGTTCCCCGGCGTGTTCCACTTCTTCGCTCCGGAGGGTGGCGGTGACCCGATCCTGTACCAGCACTTATTCTGGTTCTACTCGCACCCCGCCGTCTACATCATGATCCTGCCGGGCTTCGGGATGATCAGCGAGATCATCCCGACGTTCTCGCGCAAACCCATCTTCGGGTATGCGGTCATGGCGTGGTCGATGGCAGCGATTGCGGTCCTGGGCTTCCTCGTGTGGGCCCACCACATGTTTACCACCGGTATCGCGCTGCGCGTGCGCGTCGGGTTCATGATCCTGACGATGCTCATCGCCGTTCCGACCGGCATCAAGATCTTTAGTTGGCTGGCTACAATGTGGGGTGGGAGTATCAAGTTGACGACTCCCATGCTCTACGCCGTGGGCTTTCTGGCGATGTTTACCATCGGTGGACTCTCCGGCGTGGTCCTGGCGGCCGTACCGGTCGACATTCAGATGCACGACACCTATTACGTCGTCGCTCATATCCACTACGTGCTCGTCGCTGGCTCGGTCATGACGATTTTCGCGGGGATCTACTACTGGTTCCCGAAGATGACCGGCAAGATGTACAACGAAACGCTCGGGAAGATTCACTTCTGGGGCACGGCGATCTTCATCAACGTGACCTTCTTCATCCAGCACTACCTGGGGATGAAGGGTATGCCGCGTCGCTACTTCGATTACGACCCGCAATTCGAGACGGCCAATATGGTCTCGAGCATCGGCTCGTTTATCCTATTCGCGATCCAGTTCATCTGGGTGGCCAATATGGTATACAGCCTCGTGAAGGGTAAGGAAGTGGGAGATAACCCATGGGAAGACGGAGTCTCGCTGGAGTGGCATGTCTCATCGCCGCCGCAGCACCACAACTTCCCGGAACCGCCGGTCTGGGATCCAATCGAACGCCACCACGGGTCCGATGGTCACGCGGACAGCGCCGAACCGGTGCCGGCTGAATAGGCGAGCACCTCATCCGAAAGCTAAGCAGACATTGCCGCCGCGGCCAGGGGCTGCGGCGGCCAGAGAACAACACATCAGGTTTGAACCATGGCAACTGAACAGCTCACCGATGCGGAAGCGCACGGGGGAGAGGGCGCCGAGTCACTCGGCGTGACGAACGGCAAGCTCGGTATGTGGACCTTCCTGGTCATGGACGCCATGACCTTCGCGGGGTTCCTCGCCGGCTATGCACGACTGCGCTGGGCCCCGGAGAGCGGCTGGCCCAACCCCTACGAGACCTTCGGTCTGGTCGGCATTCAGCTCACGGCGTTCAACACGTTCGTGCTGATCTGCAGTAGTGTCTCGATGGTCCACGTGCTCTCTGAGACCATCAAGGGCAACCTCGGGCGCGCGCGAAAGTGGATGATGGCGACGATCATCGGTGGCCTCATCTTCCTGGGCATCCAGGGCTTCGAGTGGTCGCACCTCATCGTCGACAAGTGGCCGTATATCTTCGGCGGCGAGGCCGTCGACTATAATATGAACTTCGCGGCCACCTTCTTGAGCCTGACGGGCTTCCACGGCCTGCACGTCTCGGTTGGCGTGATGTACAACATCATCATCTACCTCGGGCTGCGGCGCGGGAAGATCAACGAGACGAATTCATCGCTCGTCGAGATCGCCGGTCTGTACTGGCACTTCGTCGACCTGATCTGGATTCTGGTCTTCACCTTCGTCTACCTGGTCTGACGCCCGGAGCGGCCCGCCCGCTCCGCGCGATGAATACGAGTCGAGAGATCGCTTTATGGCACACGCAGAAGAAAAAGAATGGTTTGGGTTCCTCGTCCCCAGCTACATGTGGGTATGGGTCGCCCTGCTCGTCTTGACGGTCGTCGAGGTCCTGGTCCCCGAGCCGCAACTCGTCGGCCTGGAATCCTTTCCGGGCTTCGGAATCTTCGACCCTAGAACGCTACAGGTTTTGAGCCTGGTGTTGCTCGCACTGGTCAAGACATTCCTGGTGGCCTGGTATTATATGCACCTGGTTTCCGAGCGCCCCTCCATCATCTTGATCGGGGCTGCACCGTTTATTTTCTCGACCTTCCTCACCATTGGATTGTTCCCCTGGCCTGCATAATGCGCAGGTCGCGACTGGGCTCGCCGGCGTTTTTGACTCGCCGGAAATGTTATCCGAGGTCGCCATGTTAGGGCCACGGAACGAGCCGAGGCAGATACTATGAGTACGGTCACCCAGACATCCTCTCTTACTCAGGTTCGGCAGGTCATCGCCGACTACGCCAGCCTGACGAAACCCGGCATTTTGCGCCTGCTGGTACTGACGGCGTTTTGTACGATGCTCGTCGCGGCCGGAGGTCTGCCCGAGTGGTCGACCCTGATCTGGACTCTGGTCGGCACCACGCTCATCTGCGGAAGCGCCAACACCATCAACATGGTCTGGGATCGGGACATCGACCCGGTCATGAATCGCACGGCTCACCGTCCGATTCCCCAGGGCCGCATCGAGCCGAGCTCCGCGCTCATCTTCGCGGGCGCTTTGGGCCTTAGCGCCGTCCTCATCCTGACCTATTTTGTCAACCCGCTCGCGGCCCTGATGGGCATCGCGGGGCACTTATTCTACGTCGTCATCTACACGATGTGGCTCAAGCGCAGCACGCCGCAGAATATCGTCATTGGCGGCGCTGCCGGTGCATTCCCTCCCCTTATCGGGTGGGCCGCGGTGACCGGCGAGCTCAGCCTGACGGCGTGGGTGATCTTCGCGATTATCTTTTTGTGGACGCCCCCCCACTTCTGGGCTCTGGCGCTCTACAAGGACGTCGAATACCACAAGGCCGACGTCCCGATGATGCCGGTCGTCCGCGGAAAGCGCACCACCAAGCTACAGATGATGGTCTATACGCTGCTGCTGTTGGGCGCGACCACGCTCCTGGCGGTCGTCGGGCTCATGGGCATCATTTACCTGGTGGCATCTGTCGCCCTGGGAGCCGTGTTCGTCTACTGTGTCATCAAGACCGCCTTCGACGACACGAACAAGTGGGCAAAGCGTACGTTTGCCTACTCGATTCTGTACCTCGCCCTGCTCTTCGGGGCGATGTCCGTGGACAGCTTCAATACGCAGCACTTTACCGAGAGCCGTCATTTGACCGGGATCGAGCAAGAGGCCGCGCGTATGCGAGCCGAACAGGATATCGAGATCATCCGCTCCTGGCACAACGGCGAACCGAGTCCGGCGAATACCTCGTCTGTCGAGTAAGTAGCGTCCGACCTGCCCACCCAGCCGCTCCCGTAGCACTGCAGGACAGCCCATGACCGAGCCAAGAAACAAGAAGAACCCATCGGGCCACCAGAACCCCGACGTCAACGAGGAGATGGTGGCTAACAACAAGAAGATGGGGAAGAAGCTCATCTTGTTGATCGTATTCAGCTTTGGGCTCGCCGCGATCTCGATTCCGCTGTATCGCATCGTATGCCAGGCCGTGGATCCCGGCGGTTCGTCCTGGCAAAATGGTGAGATCGACAGCTACGAGGGCGTGGCGGTCGACAAGTCGCGTACGATCGAAGTCCGGTTCGCGACAAACGTAAACCGCCAGCTCCCCTGGGAGTTCGAGCCACCGAAGGACAGGATCACGCTCCACCCCGGCGAGAAGAAGCTGGTCAAATTCCGGGCGAAAAACCTCGACCAGAGCAACGCAATCACCGGTCAGGCCGTCTACGACATCAACCCGCCGATGGCCGGACAGCACTTCAAGAAGATCGAGTGCTTCTGCTTCACCGAGCAGACGCTCGAGCCCGGTGAGGAGGTCGAGATGCCATTGTACCTGTGGTTCGACCCGGAGATCTCCAAGGATATCAAGCAAGTCACCCTCGCTTACACGTTCTTCAATGCCGATACGTCGCGAAAGCGGCAGCAACAAGAGCGGAGCGCTCTACAGCGTTGAAGGCGGAGGTCAGCATGACGACGGACAATACCAACGATACGACCGAGTCAGGCGCGTTCACGGAACCGTCTGAGGACGTCAAGCGACGTAACCGCATCACCGGGATCATCATCACCGCGATTATTCTCGGGATGATCGCCACGGCGATGTTGGTGCGCGTCTACGGCTCATAATCCATGCAGTTCCGACTGCGACTCTGGCCCACCCTGGGCACGCTCATTGGCCTCTCACTGCTGATGAGCCTGGGGACGTGGCAATTCTCTCGCTACCAGCACAAGAACGAGCTGGAGCAGCTGCGGGACGACCGGCTCGATGCTGCACCCAAAGTGGCTGCGTCTGTCGAGGAACTCCCGGACAATTTCACGCGGGTCGAGATCGAGGGGCAGCTCGACCAAGACCACCTCTTTTTGTTCAAGCACCGAACGGATGACGGCAAGCCAGGCGGCTGGCTCGGTGCCGTCTTTCGCCTCGAGGAAGGAGGCGCGGTCCTGGTCAACCTCGGATGGGTCCACCGCGAGAACTACGACCGATTGTCCCACGACCTGCTCGAGCGCTATACCCCACCCCTGAACGGTCTCTTTCACCAGCCGGCGCGGATGGTGGCCGACGACGCACTACGAGCGCGACTGTCCAACGCCGACGCACTGCCCGACGGGGAACTGGTCGAGCTCGATTCCTACGACCTCGAAGGCCTACAACGCGCCTATGATGCGCCGATGCCAGACGTGCCGTCGATTGTCGTGTTGGGTCCAGACCACGCCAAGCAACCCTTCCCACGGGCGAGCTTCGAACACGTCACACAGCCTTACCTCACCGCCGAGCGTCACCTGAGCTACGCGGTCTTCTGGTATGTCACCGGACTCGCCCTCCTGGGGATGTACCTCGCCTACGGCTTTGGCTACCTGGGCCAGGTCATGGAGCGCAAGAGGGGCACCTGAGGCACGGTACCCAACGCAGACGCCTACAGACAGAAACCCACGAGTCCCCCCTCCCGGAAACGTTTAAAAGGCGAACTAACGTAAGAAGCCTTTGGCTTAAAATCCGTTGAGTTACTATACTTTTGTCGCCGCTGTGGGCATCGGTGTTAGACGGAGCCGGCACGCAAACACAGACAAAATCAGACGGACCCGATCATTGTCTTGTAACTTCTCGAAAGCGGCGTGCATCTCAACCTCGGTTACATGGCGGGTGTCCCCCGCCCCGAATTCAACTCGCTGACCGGGCGCTCGCTCGTCATCCGACGTCGTCGCCCGTACCTAGACCATGAAAAGTATCGACCGACAACAGGGACCAGAGGCCGCTGGCTACGACGTTTCATGCCAGGTCTTTGAGCCGTGGATGCAGGTACTGACAGAAGCGGGTATCCGACCCGAGGCGTTCTTCGAGTCCACCGGGTTGGACTACGAGCATGTCCGAAACTTCGAAAATCGGATCTCCTGGTCAGAATGGATCCGCACGGTGGACG
>JBNJFZ010000072.1:15557-24702 GCA_051747295.1 Myxococcota bacterium | reverse complement strand
AGGGCATCGAGCTCCATTTCATCGGCCGCGACCATGCGGCGGTCGACTTCCTGGAAGCAAAAGAGCGTCGCGCTGGTGTCGGCCGGTTGCGACTCGATCTCGAGCGAGCCGACGCCTCGAAGTCGATGAGCATAGGTGCCGGTGTCGTATTGCTCGACGAGCGCCCGATAATGGATCGCGTCGAATTCGTCACCGCGCTGCTCGGCGGACTCGAATCGGGCGAAGTACAGATCGGCCAGGCCCTCGGCCGCTTCGGAATTCTCCGGTTCGTAGGCCAACGCCTGGGTGAACGAGGAGACGGCCGCACCAAAGGCCTTGATCGCCTCGGTCTCGAGCGCGTCGCGCTTGTCCTCGAGCTTCCAGAGCTCACGCTTTCTCAGGATCGGCTCCCACTGCTCGATCTCGGAGGCGAGTTCTCGTGCCTTATCGACGTACTCTTGCGATGCCTCACGTAATTCGTGGTATTCAAGCGCCGCCTCTCGCCCCTCGGACACTCTCGCCTGAGCCTCGCGAGGCTGAATGCCCTCGATCCAATCCTCGAGGCGGTCCTGCAGGAGCTTCGCACTCTCGACCCTCTGCGTCTTGTCGTACGCCATTGCCTCGAGGCATAGTCGCTCGAGCTCCTCGGGGACAGAGCGGCCCTCCGGGGCGCGCTCGCTCGGAGCGACCAGGACGCCATCGACGACCAGGCGCATCACCTCTTCGGGGTTCTGCCCGACATACGGGGGCTGGAGCGTTAGCACCTCGTAGAGGATGGCACCCAGCGAGTAGATATCGCTGCGCTCGTCGACCTCCCTGAGTTCTCCCCTGGCTTGCTCGGGCGGCATGTAGGCGGGCGTGCCGAAGGTCTCGCCCTCCTCCCAGTACTCATCGTCGAGATCGGTACTGAGATCCGTCTGCACATGATCGTCCAGGATCCGTGCGAGCCCCCAATCCATCAAGACCACCTCACCGTTCTCGCCGACCATGACGTTGTCGGGCTTGAGATCGCGGTGCACGATGCCGCGTGAGTGGGCGTAGTAAACGGCCTGACAGACCTGCCGGAGCATCGTCAGCAAGCGAACGAGCGTGAATTCCTCGATGATGTCCGGCTCTCCGGCCCGGTAGGCGTTGATCACCTCGCGCAACGAATTTCGCCGCACCTCGCGCATCGTGTAGTAGACCTCGCCCGAAGGCAGCATCCCGAAATCATAGACCGGAACGATATTGGGATGCTCGAGTTGGCCGGTCGCCTGCCCCTCGAAGATAAACCGGGAGAGCGTCTTGTCGTCTGTCTGGCCCTCGGGTCGGAGTATCTTCATCGCCACCGTGCGGCCCAGCACTCGATCATAGGCCCGAACGACCACTCCGCCGCCGCCCTGCCCCAGGGCGCGCCCGATGACGAACCGCTCGCCCGGATCGAGCGGGTCAGCGGCGAGTTTGCCCGCCTGCGCCGATGTCTGGGCAAACGCAACTTCTGCCGGCTCGCGGCGCGTCTCGCCCTTGCGGAATCCCGGACCGACCTCGTCCTCTTCGTCGCGCTCGCCGGCCCCAAGACCGTCCAAAATGTCGGAGCTCTCGTCACCGCCGGCCGACACCTCGCTCGCCGCCCGGACCAGCGTCTTCATCTGAGAGTCGAAGGCGCTCGACGAGGTGACCATCGAGTCGGGGTCGAACTCGATGGTGCTGGCCGCGCTGTCGTCCTCGGCTTCCGTGAAGGGGTCGAATGGTTCGGCGGACTCGGCCGGGCTCTGACTCTCGGACAACTGGCCCGAGTCGAGGTAGGCCGTGTCGGCACGCACGAAATCCTCGAGCTCGCTGGCCGCCATCACTCGTGCGGTATCCTCCCCGAATTGCTCGCCGCTCTGAGCATCGAATTCACTGCGGATATCTGAGAGCTGGGCGGCATCGAGCCAGCCGCGCTCGATCCAGAAAGACCCGGTGACTGCGCCCTGTTCCTGGGTACGCTTCCCAATTTCGACCAGGATATCGTAGACGTCTGACTCGGACAGGATGCCTCGGCGAACAGCTGCTCGCGCGATACGACTATGTAGATTCGTGGGCAACCTCAACCTCGTACATCATCTCTCGGGACACGCACTTCAAGATACCAACCGCATCAGCTCGCGCAACAGCGACCGATTTATTTGTAGTAAATCTACGGCCCTGCGAAACGTGGCATGGGCACGATTATTGGTTACGAGATAATTTTAAGGCGCTCTTGTTCTAGCGGAAGCTCACGTACCTAACATTGACATCTAGACCCTCTGGTCTATCTTCGCAGTCGCATCAACAGGTAGCTCTTCAAACAGACTCAGCATGATAATATGGCCTCGCACGGCTCCCAGCCAGTTGCCGGGTCGCATGGCTGCGTCGCGGAGCATTTTCATAAGCATTGCGAATCGACTATTTCTGGAGGATGTACGATGAAAAGACTCAGCTTTGCAAAATTGTGCGCACTTACACTTCTGGCTGCCATGGCCTTCGGCGCAACCGCTTGCGGCGGTAGCAAGAAGCAAGAGAAGGCACCGGACGAGCAGACCACGGAGACCGGTGAGCAGGCCGACACCAAGACCGTCGTCCTGTACAATTACCGATTCAACCCGAATCAGCTCACGGTTGCCGAGGGCACGACCGTGACCTTCGAGAACAAGGATCCGGACAAGCACAACGTCAACATCCCGGCGCTTAACGTCGACGAGAATCTCGAGAGCGGTCAGACTTTCTCGCACACCTTCGGGACAACCGGCTCGTTCGCGGTCAGCAATCGCTTCGCGACGACCCCGATGAAAATGACCATCGAGGTCACCGCGGACGGCGGCGGCGAGAGCTGAGCCAACCCCGATAGACAAAACAGGTAGACAAAACAGGTAGACAAAAAAAAGCCCCGGCGGAGACACTCTCCGCCGGGGCTTTTTTTGCTGTCATCTACCGGACTCTCTCGAGATCCTCGAGGGTCATCGGGTCTTCCGGCTCGAGCTGACGGATATACTCGGCTTCCCAGGGACCGCCGCCGGTTCGGCTGTCGTTGTATCCCCACTCGCCCTCGAGCAGCGTCTGTTCGCCCTCGGTCACCAGCTGGAAGTAGCCCTTGCCGCTCTGGGCGCGAACCGCCGCCTCGCGGTCACCCGGCTCGCTCCACTGAAAACGCAAGACGTTTCCATCTGCCGTTCCCTCGATCCGACCGCCGTTCTTATAGGTGTAGATGCCCACGACGCGACTGCCGCTCTGCTTGAGGTGCATATGCTCGAATTGCTCCGAATACCACACGCCGCTGAAGTCCTGCCCGGCCGCAAGCGGCTGTGAGTCAGGCACTGTCTGTCCACCGCTCTTGCAACCGACCAGTACCAGGCCGACGAGCGCGAACAGCGTGATTAGAGAGGACCAAGTGCGTTTATCTGTGACTTCTGACATCTCTCCTCCAGATCAAATTCATTGAGAATCACGTGACAAATCCGGGATGGCTTGCTCGAGCATCGAACTGGTGTGCTCGGGCGCATCGTCCATCAACTCCACGAGAATATCCGTGACGCGTTCGTTTTCCAGTAAGAGGCTCCACTCGCGAGGCGTCAAGAAACTGACCCGCCGCCCGTCGCCCTCGGCAAAGCTGAGCTTGATGACAATCCGGCCCTCGTCGCGCTCGACCGCCTCGAGCTCGACGTTTCCGCCGAGGTCGAGCAGGTCCTCTTCGACGCTCGATAGGTGCCGATAGATGCGCACCGCACGCTTGACCTTCGGATCTTCGTAGGCCTCGAAGTTCTGGTTACGGCTAAAGCCGACCTCATCGTCTCGAAGAAGTCGTCGCACAATTTTAAACGTCAAATCCATCTACGAGCGTATCCGTCAGGTTTCCGTGGAGCGTATCATTCGTGTTCGTGGGTTAACATATCCCCCCGGAGATTGAACGTCCCCGTGACGCAGACTCTTCCATCAGCGACGCGCTCGGCGAGCCTGACGACGCCCGAGGGCCATCGCCCCTAGCAAGACCACCCAGACTAGATCCGCCGGTGTCGAGCCGCGCGTCTGACTGCAACAGCCACGAGCCGGAGGAGTCGCCCCTGCGTCGCCGCCAGCGTCTGCGGCCGACGTATCCGAGTTATCGCCGGCATCTTGTCCTCCGCCGCCGGGGCTCCAGAACGAGATCGCACCGTCGAGTTGACCGGTGGCGTCTCGGACCTCCAGCCTGCTCCATTGCCCATCCGCAGCGACCTCGGCGAGCCCGATGGATGCCCGGGGCGTCTCGGACCAGTCGGTATCCCAGACGCCGTCGTAGTCGATGTCGAAGCGGTATTCGAGTTGTCCGGCGGGCTCACTGCCCGAGGCGTCCAGGGTGAGCATCGAGTCGCTCTCACGCACCACCAGGCTCGCATCTGGGGGCTCCTCGAGCTCCGGCGCGGGCTCGCCGAAGATGGCGGCATAGGCATCCAGCCGACCATATCCCCATCCGTCGCCCGGGATCCGATCCGGCTCCGGCGTCAAGTCCTCCGACCTGGCCGCCTCGACCAGAGCCTGCTGGACCTGGACGGGGGAGAGGCTGGCATCTCGTGCTCGCATGAGCGCCACCGTACCGGCGACATGTGGTGCTGCCCCGGACGTGCCGGCAAACGCAGTAAACCAGGATCGTCCCCAGCCCGCATCGAGGATCTCGGGGGTGGCCGCCAGCGGCACGTACGGGTCGTCGGGCGCGGTCATCTGCACGACCGACCTCCCGTCTAACCGTGGGCTACGCCCGGAGAATGCGCGCAATTCATGATCCGCCGCGGCCGCCGAGCCGAAGGCACCGCGGCCTGCATACGCACCGACGCCGAAGGCCGCGTCGGCGGTCGACGGAAATGCGACCGTGCCGCGCCCGACCGTCGGCGCCTTCCAGCGAATGCCAGGCCGCCAGTTCGAAAACTCGTCGGTCACGCGCCCCCAGATTTCGTCCTGCCGCGAAAAACCGCGAAGCTCCAGCGTCCACTCCCCCCGAGCGAGGGGTTGGGCGGGATCGGTCGCCTCCAGGTAGAACTCGACGTAGCCGCTGGCCCTGGGAGTCTCACCGAACGCGAGATCGAGCGTGGCTCCGTCTAGCTCGACCGTCTCGGCGCCATCGACGCTCCACCGATAGCTCTCGCCGCTGGGCGATATCACCCGGACCTCGAGCTCCGGGTGCGATTCACGCCACTGCAGACTCCCATACGCCGCGGTGTAGTCCAGCATGCCCGATGGTCCGTCGAAGCCCTCGCCGACGACAAAGGTCAGCGAGGTCTGTGCCCCGGCGTCGGCAGCCGCAATGCGATGCTTCTGGGAGCGATTGAGGTTGCCGACCGGGTTGACGTGAACCACGCCAGCATCTCGACTCGCACTCATCGCCGCCTCGAAATTTGTCGAGCCGTCCATCGGCTGCGTGAACGAATTCGTCCACTCGTGCAGCAGGACGTCGACCCCATCGTCGACCGCCGCCTCCAAAAAGCGCAGCGGAAGCTGGTTGTCCCGCTGGAGCGTCGCCGAGAGTCCGTAGACGTAGAGATCTGCTCCCGGGGACACGCCCACGCGGTCGTGATAGGGCGGCTGGCCGCCGGCGAGTATTCCACCGACTCCAGTGCCGTGAAATGCGTCGACCGACTCCGATACCGCATCGATGAGGTTCTCACCGCGCACGAAGGTCTTGTCCCGCGTCTGATAGCGAGCGATCTTAGATGTACCGAGCCGCACGAGTTTCTCGCCGGGGTCGAGCGTGCCGTTGCGGTCGGCGTCGTCGGCGACGAATACCGGCTCCCCCCACGCGGGTGTCGACTCCGAGAAGCCCGCATCGGGGCCTGCATTGCGAGCGCCATCGCCATTCATGTCGGCGTAGACCCAGTCGCGCCGCGTGTCGAACACGCCGTCGGCGTTTTGTACGTCACCGTCCTCGAAGTCGACGATGACAGTCGCATCCAGTACGCGAAGCCGTTCGTTTCGATCGACCTGACCATTGTGGTTCAGATCGACCGCGTCGCTCCCTGGCGTGAAACGCCCATCTCCATCGACATCGATCCACGAGAAATACCCTGCATCTGCACGGAAAAGTGCCGGGTGCAGCACGTCGATCCCCGTGTCGATCATACCGATTCGTCCCCCCTGGCCTCGCAGCGGCATCGACGGGCGCAGTCGGGCCTCGGTGGCGTAAATGAGCTGATTGGTCTGCTCGAGCGGTGCGTCCATATTGGCTTGCCACAGCGCTTCGATGCGGACGATCCCGGGAAGTTGCGCAACGGAATCGAGTGCCGGCCACGGGATGCTCGCGCGGCACAGTCCCTCATCGAAAAACGGCCCCTTTTGCACGTCTACACCGAGTCGTCCCAGCTCAGCGCGCACGCGAGCGTCGATGGGCGAGTCGAAGCGTAAGCTGACCGCGACGCGCTCCGAATTGAAGGTACTGACCGGCCTGAAGAGGCCGCTGGAATGGGCTTTGCGCTGGGATGCTCGCTCCAAGATGCGCAGCGTCGGATCGACAACCGACTGCACGGGCCGAGAGGTAACTCGAAGAGACTCGACATCTGCAGGCGCCGAGCTCGCATGGGTCTGCCCTGCGACCTCCGACGCGAAAACACTGGTCAGCGCGAGCGAAAGTACGACAGACGGCAGGCACGTTTTGATAGCGCGCACTCTCGCCACGCAGGCCCTCGTCGAAGAGCTAAGAGTCGTTGTAAACAATCTAACCGCTCATCTGGAGACGAGCACTCGAGTCGAGCGGCGGGGCGGACAACGCGGGGTTCCCGCGTGACGTGTCCGCCGTTCTCACGGTTCGTGAGAGTCAGCTTAGACGAACCGTCGACCTGAGTCGAAGCCTTATGGGCAACAGGGTTAGCCCGCCGACTGACCCGGGTGGATCCAGATCGGGCCGAGGCCTTTCGATGAGGCGAAGCGCTCGAGCCGATTGACGAGGTCGGTCGTAATCACGACGTCTCGTGGTGCGACGGGCACGCCCTGCGCGGTCTGGATGGGGCGAGACAGGACCATACCCGGGGTCAACTCATCGAGCTCGACCTGTACCTCGCTCGCATCTGAAGCGCCTTCGGACAACATCTTGGCGAAGTCGTCGACGAGATCGGGCGGAAACTCCGTTCCCCTCGCATCGATTATCCGATCGAGCGCCTTCTGTGTCGCGACGTCCAGGTTATCTCGGCGTTTTAATCGCGTACGGACCCGCTCGTAGGTGCTGCAGAGCTTGAGGACATGGGCGTCCTCGACGAGCTCTGCGGACGTCTCCTCCCCGGGCTCGAACGTCGGATCATCGTATCGACGCAGGTAGTACTGGATGATCGTGCCTGGATACTCCAGGGCCGAGATGTGTGCGATCGCCTGTTGGCCCAGGATCGGATGGAATTCCCAGGTCGCCAACTCCCCCGCATCGTATTGATCCGATGATTTGAAGAGCATCTGCTCGGGGGCCCCCATCAAACCGATCCAGTGCAGCAACGCGGCCCGCTCGAGGTTCCGGATGCGCTCGGGCTCGAAGCCCTGCATTTTCGCGAACTGCGTGACTCGCTTGGCAGTGCGGCGACTGTGCTCGGCGATGCCGACATCGCCGAGCTCCAGCAGTGACAGCAGCGACTTTATCGTCGCATCGAAACTCTCCTCGAGCTCGCCGTACAACCGCTGGATCTTCTCCTTCTTCGCGCTGACCTCGCGCGTGCGCTGCTCGACCCGCTCCTCGAGTTCACGATTGAGCTTCTGCAACGCCTCATTGTGGCGTTCGATATGCGCCTCGTATTGCTCTTTGGCCCGCCGAAGCTCGTGCTGGTGGAGCGAGTCCTCGATCACCTGCACGAATTTATCGTGCTCCCAGGGCTTGGCGATGAATCGAAACACCTGTCCGAGGTTGATCGCCTCGACTGCTGTCGACCAGTCGCTGTTGCCCGTGAGCATGATTCGAACGGTCTTGGGATGATTGCTCATGGCGTAATTGAGCAATGCCACCCCACTGAGCCCGGGCATGCGCTGATCTGAGATGAGTACCGCGATGTCTCGAGAATCGAGCACGTCGATGGCATCCGTGCCATTGGTGGCGGTCTCGATGTCACAGTCGATCGCGGTGAGCAGACGACGAACCGCCTTCAATATCTGCTCCTCGTCATCGACCACGAGCACACATGGACGCCCAGTCGTCTGCTCGTCGAGGAACGATTCTCGGACGGTCGACTCCGCTCCGATACCTTCCTGGATTGAAGTCGAAAGCTCTCCGATATCTGCCATAGAGATTGATCCGCTGATACGCTTTACCGGGGTTGTTTTCGATAGCAAACATAGCGCGGAATCATGAGAGGCGCACCTCTAAATCCCCCGTTCACAGCGATGAGGCTACTCGGGCGCGATCAAACGACGGCTCAGGAGGCTCATGCCAGCCGGTACGACGGTCGACACGAGCACGAACGCCAACGTCGTCACCGCATAGGTTCCGAAGTTGAACAGCCACCCCAGGTCGAAGAAGTCGGCCCGTGTGGTGAAGAAGTTGTACCACAGATAGCCGACCACGCCCGACATCGCCGTCGTCCCCAGCGGGAACAACAGCACCCCGGTCGCACGGCTTACAAACGTCTCGTTGGCCTTCGTCGCGAAGACCTCTGCGCTCAACATCCACGCCAGCGCAACCGTTACGATTCCTGTCGCGCCCACGCCGAGCCAGATCAGGAGACCTGAGAAATTCGAGTAGATGCCGATCCCAGCGATCCCCAGGAGCAGGGCTCCGGGGAGCATCGTCACGACGCGCATCGATGCCCGCAGACCGCGACTGCGCGTCCAGATCTGAGAAGACCAACTGCCCCACGTCGCCGTTACAATCGCGACGACCGTCATCAATGCGGTGACTTTCACCAGCGACATGCCCAGCAGAACGTGGAGGATCAGGTAGACCGCCGAGACTGGAAACGCGACGCACAGGGCGTTCGAAAGCACCCAGAGGCCAGACTCCGCGAGTATGCCCTTGATTTTATCTCGTTTCGACATCGGTCAACCTCGTGTTCGGACAAAGCCCTGACTCAGAAGTATATGCACCTATTGATTAATACACAAATCTGTTTCCTTATTTCATTTACTCGCTGAGCTCGTGGGGAGTGGGGGCGAGACGTCTGGAACAAAGCTCGATTTCTGCTCGTTGAATCGCAGGCCATCTTACGGTATCGAGAACTCAGACCCTACTCTTTTG
>JBNJFZ010000072.1:14025-15457 GCA_051747295.1 Myxococcota bacterium | reverse complement strand
GTGGGGAGTGGGGGCGAGACGTCTGGAACAAAGCTCGATTTCTGCTCGTTGAATCGCAGGCCATCTTACGGTATCGAGAACTCAGACCCTACTCTTTTGTTGCACTGCAAAAGATTTTCACTCCAAAGGAGACTCGACATGAAATTCCGCCGCAAGATTTACCTCGTCGGGGGCGACCTGACGACCTTTATCGGAAAGTTCCACCCGGACTTCATCTGGAAGAAGCACCCGGACTTCGGTGAGAAGGAAAACCCGACGCTCGAGGGGCACCTCACCACCGCCATCAACGGGGCGCTGGAGAAGACCGGCGTCGACGCCGACGCCATCGAAAAGGGATTCATCGGCAACTTCGCCGGCGAGCTCTTCTCGAGCCAGGGGCATATGGGAGCGCTGGCCGTGCGTGCGAACGAGGCGTTCAACGGCAAGCCGTTCACCCGCGTCGAAGGCGCATGCGCATCCGGCGGCCTCGCCGTCGAGGGTGCCATCGATTCGCTCAACGCCGGATACGACGTCGTGCTCGCCGCCGGCGGCGAAGTCCAGACCACCGTCTCGGCTCGTGAGGGTGCCGGCTACCTCGCCCGCGCTGCACACTGGGATACCGAGCGAGAGATCGACGACTTCACGTTCCCCGCCATGTTCGCTCGCCGCGCCAAGCACTACAAAGAGAAGTTCGGCGTCACCGACGAAGACATCGCACACGTCACGGTCAAGGCGTATGAAAACGCCAACAAGAACCCGTACGCGCACATGCGCGCTGTCGAGATGGACTTCGAGCGCGCCGCGAATGCCGGCGACTCCAATCCGAGGTTCCTCAAGAACCCCGAGCTCAAAGAGCACTTGAAGGTCAGCGACTGCTCGCAGGTCAGCGACGGTGGCGCCGCCATCGTCCTCGCCAGCGAGGAAGGCCTCGAGAAGCTCGGCATCGACAAGTCCGACTGTGTCGAGATCCTCTCCTACGGTCACGCGACCAGCCCGCTCGGACAGGTCGACGACTACACCGTCCTGGGCAACACTCAGCAGGCGGCTACCGAAGCGTACAGCAACGCGGAGGTCAAGCCCGGTGACATCGACGTCGCCGAGGTCCACGACTGCTTCGCGGTCACCGAGTTGCTGATGTACGAGGCGCTCGGATGGGCCGAGCCCGGAAAAGGGGCCGAGCTCGCACGCGAGGGCGAGACGGCGCTCGACGGCAGCATCCCGGTCAATACCGGTGGCGGGCTGCTGGCATTCGGCCACCCCGTCGGAGCCACCGGCGTCAAGCAGGTCCTCGAGATCTACCGTCAGATGAAGGGACTCTGCGGCGACTATCAGATCCCGGACATCCCGCAGTACGGCCTCACCGCCAATATGGGCGGCGACGACCGCACGACGGTCTCGATGGTGATCAAGAACATCGAGTAGTCTGAGGTTTGAACCACGAAAGCCCCGCCGA
>JBNJFZ010000072.1:0-13925 GCA_051747295.1 Myxococcota bacterium | reverse complement strand
GCTGCTCAGCTGCTCGGCTGCTCGGCTGCTCGGCTGCTCAGCTGCCCAGCCGCAACGATTCCGCATGCGCACGCGCCTCGGGCGTATCGACGTCCTGCCACAGCGCCTCGCCGACATCCCAATACTCAGCCTGGTTCTTCGCGGCGAGGCGTCGCATAGCGTCTGACGTGCTGCAGTCGCCGCGTTCGTCCAACTCGGCGCGCAGTGCCTCGACAAAGGGCTCGCCGCACCAGAAAAGCCCGACATCGACGCGATCAAAGTCCTCGAGCTCCTTGCCGATCGCCTCGAGCTCGCCGTCGTTGACCCGCAACTTATTCGCATCCGGCATGTCGAAGATCGTGTCGAGCTTGTAGTCGACCGCGAGCATCACGCCGGTATCGTCCGACGGCTCCCAGGACTCCGCGAGCCGATCGAAGATCGCCGGGTCGAAGAGGTGGTCGCTCATCGTCAACCAAAATGGCGTGGCCCCGTCGCCGAGTTGGTCGCGCGCGGCATCGACACCGGCGAGCACGGATTGGCCGTTTCCGGACTCGAAGTCGGGATTGTAGGCAGCATGGAGCTCGATCTTTCGCGGCACCGACCACTGCTCGAGCTGCTCCATCAGTGCTTCGCTCTCGTAGCCGGTCACCACCGTGATGTCGGTGACACCGAGCCGCCCGAAGTTGTCGAGGTGGTAGTCGAGCATCGGTCGGCCACCGACACGTGCCAGGATCTTGTGGCCTTCTTCGGGCTGCAAGCGGCTGCCGAATCCAGCGGCGAGGATGATGGCGTGCGTGGTATATTGCGGCATGATTGCGGTCCCATTGCGTTATGGATTGAGGCGCCTCAGCGACCAATCACTGTCGATCGCGTCCCGGCGAAACTCCCAGCGATCGTGGAGCCGAAAGGCCCCTGCTTCCCAGAACTCGATGCGCAACGGCGTCACCTTATAACCACCCCAGTGATCGGGTCGCGGGACGTCCTCGCCCTCGAATCGCTCCTCGAATTCCTCGACGCGGTGGACCAGGGTCTGGCGCCGATCCAACTCCTGGCTCTGATCGGAGGCCCACGCGCCGATTTTGGAGCCCCGAGGTCGCGTCTCGAAGTACGCGTCGGACACCTCCGGCGCCACGCGCTCGGCCGGCCCTGCAATTCGGACCTGCCGATCCATCGAACGCCAGTAAAAATTCAGCGCCGCCTGGCCGGTCGCGTCGATCTCGAGCCCCTTGCGGGAGCGATAGTTCGTGTAGAAGACGAACGCATCCCGGGCATGTTGCTTGAGCAGCACCACGCGCGACGACGGCTCTCCCTGCTGAGATACCGTCGACAGCACCATGGCGTTAAACTCCTTGATTCCGGCGTCTTCAGCCGCCGAAAACCAATCTACGAACCACGCATAAGGGTCGTCAAAGGGGGCCTCGGGCATATCTGTGACTCGCAATTCGTTGAGTAGGTGACAGGGGACGCCTTGCGCCTCCTGAAGTCCTGTTGGACCCACGCTGCACTGAATGAGACGCCCGGAACCTCCGGTGCGTCACATCGCTCGCGGCGATTGTTCTCGCCATCGAGGGGGCGATGTCAACCGACGAGTCCCTCTGGTCGAACGCACACGAGACCGATGGCGGCAAGTCTCGCCCCTGCGGTGGCGGCCACAATCGCCCCATGAGCCCCGTCAGCGGCTACCGACTCCCATTCGGCGCGGTATGTCGCTGGAAAACATTCCGCGCGGACTTATACACTGTAGTGGACACTCCCGATGGCGTGGGCAGCAGTTTTTTTACACTCAGACGAATCGCGGCGGGTGTCTTTCGCGTCTTATCAGTGCAGCGATTCAGGGCCACCGCCGGTGAAATCCCGGTCGCGGACCAGCCCACGTCCTTAGAAGCCGTTTCTTCTGAAGCCCGATCACCCAGCAAGGAGCAAGACACGTGGCTCAGCATGACGACCAGGGCGACGTCGCCGTTGAAAAGAAGAAGAAGGAAAAGACCAAGGAGCCGCCCCAGTACAAGGTGCTTTTCCACAACGACAACTACACGACGATGGAGTTTGTCGTCCGCGCTTTGGAAACCATCTTCAACAAGTCACCGGCTGAAGCGGCCCAGGTGATGTTACATGTCCACAACACCGGGTCGGGTGTCGCCGGGGTTTACTCCCGGGACGTCGCAGAGACGAAAGTCCACCAGACACGGAAGTGGGCGCGAGAGGAAGGCCATCCGCTGATGGTCACCATGGAACCGGAATAGCCCACGTCATTCGAGACGTTTGAAGCGTCCGGACTCTACTTTCTAACGAGTATTATGATCCAGAGAGACCTCGAAATCGCACTTTCTGCGGCCGTCCGCGAAGCACGCCAGAGGCGTCACGAGTATTTGACGCTCGAACACCTTCTCTATGTGTTGTGTTTCGACGAGACGACCCGAACCATCCTCAAGAATGTCGGCTGCAATATCGGGCGACTCAAGAGTGACCTCGAGGACTACCTCGACAACAACCTGGAGTCGGTCCCCGAAGATGTCGCCGTCGAGCCGGTGCAGACGATCGCGTTCCAGCGCGTCATGCAGCGTGCCATCATGCACGTGCGCTCCTCCGGAAAAGAGGAAGTCGATGGCGGAAACGTGCTCGTATCGCTCTTCAGCGAGCCCGATTCTCACGCCGTGTACTTCCTGCAAGAGCAGGGCATTTCGCGCCTCGATGTCGTGAGCTACATCTCCCACGGCACCACCAAGATCGAAAATCAGGACGATGACTCGGAAGAAGGCGGCTCCGAGGGTAGCTGGGGAGGCGGATTTCCGGGAGACGATCAGGAGTCCGAAGCCCTGCAAAACCCTCTGGAGGGCTACTGCTCGAACCTCGTCGAGCGCGCCCGAGACGGAAATATCGACCCACTGATCGGGCGCGAGCTCGAGATCGAGCGCACCATTCAGGTGCTGTGTCGTCGCCGAAAGAACAACCCGATTTTCGTCGGTGAACCCGGCGTCGGCAAGACCGCTATCGCGGAGGGACTCGCTCGAAAGATCGCGAACGGCGAGGTCCCCGAGGTCCTGGCAGACGCCACGATTTACGCGTTGGACATGGGCGGGCTGCTGGCCGGCACCAAGTTCCGCGGCCAGTTCGAGCAGCGCCTCAAGGCGGTCATCAACGCCTTGAAGAAGGAGGACGACTCGGTCCTGTTCATCGACGAAATTCACACGATCGTCGGCGCGGGCGCGACCAGCGGCGGCACGATGGACGCCTCCAATATTCTCAAGCCCGCGCTCGCCGAGGGCTCGATCCGCTGCATCGGTTCGACCACTCAGGAGGAGTACCGCAAGAGCTTCGAGCGCGACCGTGCCCTCGCCCGCCGCTTCCAGAAGATCGACGTCGTCGAGCCCACGCGCTCCGAGGCGTACGACATTCTCCGCGGCCTCAAGCGCTACTACGAGGAGTATCACGGCGTCGAGTACACCGATGAGGCGCTCGTGGAAGCCGTCGACCTCGCCGCCGAGCATATGCGCGAGCGCTCACTTCCCGACACGGCCATCGACATCGTCGACGAGGTCGGCTCCCGCCACCGCGTCCATCAGGATCGCTACGAGTCGAACGTCATCGACGTCGAAGAAGTCGAGGAGGTCGTCTCTAAGATCGCGCGCATCCCGGACCTCAACATCAAGGGCACCGAGAAGGATCGCCTCGGCGACCTGGAGTCCACGCTCAAGGACAACGTCTACGGACAGGACCGCGCCATCGACGCGGTCGTCAACTCGGTCAAGATGAGCCGCGCAGGGCTCAATCGCGCCGACAAACCCGTCGGCAACTTCCTGTTCGCGGGCCCGACCGGCGTCGGTAAGACGGAGGTCGCCAAGCAACTCGCAGCCGGTCTCGGCATCGAGTTCATCCGCTTCGACATGTCCGAGTACATGGAGCGCCACGCGGTCAGTCGCCTGATCGGCGCGCCTCCCGGCTACGTGGGATACGACCGCGGAGGCTTGCTCACCGAGAAGATCCGAAACAACCCGCACAGCGTGCTGCTGCTCGACGAGATCGAGAAGGCGCACCCGGATATCTTCAACGTGCTGCTCCAGATCATGGACTCCGCCAAGCTGACCGACAACAACGGCCGCGAAGCGGACTTCCGCAACGTCGTCGTCATCATGACGTCGAACGCAGGGGCCGCCGACCTCCAGAAGCAATCGGTCGGATTCGGCCGTGGTCTCGACGTCAGCAAGTCGCTCAAGGCCATCAAAAATCAATTCTCGCCGGAGTTCCGCAACCGCCTGGACGAGATCGTCATCTTCGACCCGCTCCCCATGGACGTGGTGACGAAGGTCGTCGACAAGTTCGTGCGCGAGCTCGAGTTCCAGCTCACCGATCGCAATGTGACCATCGAGCTGACACCTGCCGCGAAAAAGTGGGTCGCAGACGAAGGTTACGACGAAGTCCTCGGTGCGCGACCGCTGAGCCGCGTCCTCCAGGACAAGGTCAAACGCGAGCTCGCTGACGAAATTCTATTCGGTGAGCTGCAGAATGGCGGACACGTCATCATCGACCTCGACGACAGCGGAGAGGGGGACGACCTCTCGTTCGAATTCGAGCCGCTCCCCCCGGAGGCCGACGAGGACGGTGAGGGCGAGCGCCGAGTCTCCAGTACGCTGGAGACCGACACGACCTCGGCAGCGCCGTTGGACACCGACAAAGATGAACCGGCCCCCGAGCCCGAGCCGGCGAGCAGCCCCGCTGCGAAGCCGGCGGTCGATGAATCTTGAGTGTGTTCAGCCGACACGCCTTACTCAGCCGCGTCAGCCTCACCCGAGACGTTCTCCGCGCTCATCACCGTGCCAAAGCTCAACAGGTTGATGAGCGGGATGTTTCGGCCGGCCACAATGCGGCTGTAGGCAAACTGGAGCTCGACGTCGGCGACCTTGACGATGGCCCCCGCTTCGACCTGAATATAGTCGCGGTCGAGCGTCAGGTCTTTGATCTCGATATTGTCCACGGTGAAATCCTGAGCGGAAACCGATGGGTCGGCGGCGATGAAGGTCTTGCCGATTGACTCGCCATCGAACAGCGTCAACGCACCACGCGCGCCCACGAACACCACGAACGACTCGCCGATGAGCTGTCCCACTTTAGCAGAGGCCAAGCCCTGGTCTCCGGGCACGCCAAACCGCAATTTGTATCCGAGGTCTGCCCGTACGAATGTCTTCGACGCCGGGATATACCCCCCGAATAGCAAGCTCTGCCGTAGATCTGTCTGACCATCCCCGAGCGTCACGTCATCCTGGATGGTGGCCTCGGCGAAGTCGTCGTTTTCGAAGGTGCCGCTCGGCGTCTCGTAGCCGGTCGGGAGCTTGAGCAGCGTCTCGGTGGTCAGCAACACCACGCCGGTGTTGAAGAAGTTGTACCGCGCGAACAGATCGACATCACCGGCCCCGGTGTTGTTCGTCGAGAAATCCAGCGTGCGCTCGCGAGCAGTCTCCAACGAGACTTCCTGATCCGGCGTGTTCGGGTTTTCTGCGAGAAGCACGACCGGGTCGGCCTCGAATGTGACGTGCTTGAGTCGTAGCCGCCCTCCCATCTCGAATTTGTCCGTGAAGCCGTATCGCGTCGTCAACGCCAGCCCCGAGGCATTGTATTCACCCTCGAGCGGAAACTCCTGCCTCTCTCCATCGAGCAAGAATTCCTCGCCGGCGAACTGAAAGTCGACATCGAGTTGTATGCTCAACTCGTCATCGTCCATCGTCCAGGGCGACGCGAACGCCGTGGAAGGTACGCTCGTGACCGCAGCGAGCGCGAGCAAGCCCAGCAGTCGTCTCAGAGTGGCCTGTCGTTTAAAAAATCCGTGGGGCCTCCCGTTCTGGCTGTTTCTTTTCATCCTCGGCACCCTCTCGTGGTGTATTCTTCGTTTCGTCGACCGGCTCGTCTGATTCGTCTGATTCGTCTGACTCACCTGCTTCGTCTGCCTCGCCCGACTCCTCGACCTCGCCTGACTCCTCGACCTCGCCTGCCTTTTTTGAGTCGTCTGACTCTTCTGCTTCGTCCGCAACCGGGGCCTGCAGGGTCGGGCGAGTGTCTGGCACGTCTTCGACGCGTGGCGTCGGTTCGTCGGCTCTCGCTGGTTCTCGTTCGACCGCTTCGCCGGGTTCTTCGCTCTCGGGCTCGCTGGCCTCGGGCTTCGTCGGCGCGGGCCGACGTGTCTCGGGCGCCTCGCGCTCCTGCGCGTTCACTTTTCTACCTTCGGAGTATTTCAACCCGAGCATGGCGGCGAGCACCGAAGCATTGAGCGTCTCACTGGCCGCGCGCACCGCATCACGCGTGTCGACGCTGCGCGACGACGGCTCTTCTCGACCCTCAACAATCTCTACGGCTGTCGGCGCCTTCTGGATCACCGGCGAGCTCTGCTCGGGCCCGCTCGAGGGACCCCGGGGCTCGTCACCCAACCACCAGGCCGCCATGGCCGCGACAAGCGCCAGCGCCGCAACGACCGCGATCCACCGATGCCTACTCTGCCCGCCTTGTGCGTCTTCCGAAGTAGGATGCACGATCTCCGGATCTCGATGCATGTCGTCCTCGACCGCATCGTCGCGCTGCGGCGTCGCGCCCGGCGCGGCGTCTGCCACAGGAGCCTCGCTCTCGAGCTCGTCGACCAACCCCACGAGCTGGTCGCGAACGTCGCAGGCACTCTGCGGGCGTTCCTCCGGCTCCTTCAGCAGACAGCCCGCCACAATCCGGGCGAGGCGCTCATCGAGCTCCGGGCGAAGCTCGGTAATCGGCGGGATCTCCTCACGAATATGGTTAAACGCCGCCCCCGAGCCGGCGAACGGGACCTCCGCCAGCGCCATTTCATAGAGTGTCACGCCGAGTTGATAGACGTCGGTCGACGGGCTCAGATCCTCCCCGAGCGTCTGCTCGGGGGCCATATAGGCCGGCGTCCCACGGACCTGAGTGCCGCGCTTCATCAACCGCTCCATCGACCGGGCGAGCCCGAAGTCGATGAGCTTGAGCATCCCCTCGCTGTCGATAATCGCGTTCGCGGGCTTGATATCCCGGTGAATAAAGCCGTTTTCGTGCAGCACTCCAATCGCCGCGCATAGCTGCATGCCCAGCCTCGCGACGCGCATCGAGTCGAGCGGGGATTCTCGCTTTATGAGCCCCTCGAGGTCCTCCCCGTCCACGAACTCGGTGACCATCAGGGACTTGCCGTCCTGGCTTAGGACGTCGTGAATACCGACCAGGTTGGGGTGCGAGAGTTGCGCCAGGCTTCGAGCTTCGTCCAGGAAGAGCCGCTGGGCTTCTTCATTTCCCTGGAGCGCGTCGGACAACGCCTTGATTGCGACGGGGCGATGCAGCAGCTCGTCGTAGGCCTTGAAGACCACTCCCATGCCGCCGCGCCCCAGAATGCGCTCGATGCGATAGCGTTCCCCGATCGTGACGCTGTCGGACAGCCCCATCGCAGCGGTATCGGTGTGGGATTCCGGGTCGTCGATGCTCACCACGATCATCGTGTCCCCGGGGTCGATCGCGGCCTCGACGCTTACCAGGTCATCCTCGATCTCGAGTTGGAGCACATAGGTTCCCGCCTCGATCTCGAGCTCGATCTCGATGGTGCCCTCGTCATTCGTGCGCCACTGCCCGTCGAGGCCCTCGACCCTGACCTCGATATCCGTCAAGGGCCTCGAGCCTCGTACGAGCATCAGACGGGTGGACACGGTTCGCTCCAGAGACAGTTTGGGGCAGCGGGATGCTTCGTGGTTACTTCGCGCGCTCTTGCTTCTTCATCTTCTTGGTCATCGCCCATTCGCAGATGGGACACTCATCTGGTTCGTGGCCACGCGCGGGACAGTACTCTCGGCCGAAGAAGATAATCTGGAGGTGCCGACGATTCCAGGTATCGCGGTCGAACACCTTCTTGAGGTCCTTCTCGGTCTTCTTGACGTTCTTGCCATTGGACAGCCCCCAGCGCTCACCGAGGCGATGGATATGCGTGTCGACGGGGAATGAGGGCTCTCCGAACCACTGCGACATGACCACGGAGGCGGTCTTGTGGCCGACTCCGGGCAGCTTCTTCATGTCCGCGAGCGACCCGGGGACGTCCCCATCATAGTCGTCCAGGAGGATCTGCGACAGCTTCTTGATGCGCTTGGCCTTCGTGGGAGCGAGGCCGCACGAGCGGATCGCCCCGAGAATCTCGTCGACCTCGAGTTCGGCCATGTCATACGGGTTGTCCGCCAGCGAGAACAGGTCCGGGGTCACCATATTGACCCGCTCGTCGGTCGTCTGGGCCGACAGTAACACGGCGACGAGGAGGGTGTACGCGTCGGAATGATCGAGCGGAATCGGGGTCTCGGGGTACAGGTCGTCGAGAATCTCACCGATTCGGTCGGCTTTCTCCTGTCTCTTCATGGGGGTCTCGTTGCTGCTTGTGTTGCGTTGATTCGTCTGCGTTCACATCGTGCTTCAGGAGCCTCTCGCCGAGATGCCCCAGCGCCCATGGCCCGGCTCGGTCGCCGCGCGCGGCATGGACGACGCCCACGATGGCGGGCACGTATAGCAACAGAGCAAACGGAAGTGCCAGCCCGCATGTGGCAAAGCTGGCGATCAAGCCCGCGATAAACAGCAGATAGATGACCATCGCCGACTTGGCGTGGTGCAGCGCGAACGCGTTGTCTCGCTTGATGATCGGTATCAAAAAGACCGGGACGCCGAAGAGCACGCTCATATGCGAAAGGATCGCCATGGGCTTGCCGCGCTGAACCGGGCTCTCGACCGGCTCCTGGTCACGCTCTTCGGCCCACTTTTCCCACGAGTCTCTGCGCGCGAGCGGTCGTTCCTCGGGGCCCCCGAGATCGAACTCCGGGCCCCGGGGCTCGTCTTCTACGACCGGGCGACGATCGTGCGCACCATCGACCCACCCGTCCACTCCGGGCTGCGGTGGCCTCCCACCTTCTTTGTCGTCCGAATTGGAGCTCAAGAGAGCGCTCCGGATCACGAGGACTCAGAGAAATTCGACGTCTAATTCTAGCGCCCTGGCGAGTCGGCGCTCGTACTCTTCGCGCGGTATCTCGACGGCTCCGAACTGCTCGAGGTGCTCATTGACGAATTGCACGTCGAGCAAGGTGTATCCGCGCTCGTCGAGCCGCTCGACGAGGTGCACCAGGCACACCTTCGATGCGTCGGTCTCTCGGAAGAACATCGACTCGCCGGCGAATAATCCGCCCGCCGCCACGCCGTAGAGTCCACCGACCAGCTCGTCATCGAGCCATGCTTCGACCGAATGGGCGTATCCGAGCTCGTGCAGCTCGCAATACGACTCGATGATGCCCGCGCTGATCCACGTGGTCTTCTGAATCTCACGCGGCGCCGCACACGCCTCGATGACCTCACGAAATGCGGTGCTGTATCGGATCTCGAACGGCTCTTGCCGGACGGTCTGCGCCAGTCGACTGGGACAATGGAAGTCCTCGATGGGCAAGATGCCGCGCGGATCGGGGGCGTACCAGTAGATCTCGCCACCCATCTCTGGGTGGGCCATCGGGAAAATTCCCTGACGATACGCTGCGAGCAGGATGTCAGCGCTGGGACTTTTCATGAGGTCCTGCATTCGACGAAGATTCCTACATATCAGACGCAACGGGCGGTGGCTGCGTTTCGCGCCGACCACCAGATAAAACACGCGAGCCGCCCGCGATCTTCGCAGGCGGCCCGCATTCGTTCAAACGATCTTTCCCCGCATATTACTTCCCGGGGGAGACCATGTCGGCGGGATCGACCGCCTCGTCGAACTCTTCGCCGGTCATATACCCGAGCTCCACGATGGCGTCGCGAAGCGTCAGCTCCTCCTTGTAGGCCTTCTTGGCGACCTTGGCGGCCTTATCGTAGCCGATCTCGGTATTGAGGGCCGTCACGAGCATCAACGAGCGATTCAGGTAGTCCTGGATCTGCTCGCGGTTGGCTCCGATGCCCACGACGCACTTGTCGGTAAAGCTGCGACACGCATCCGCGAGGATGCGCGTCGAATCCATCAGGTTATGCGCGAGCATCGGCTTGTAGACGTTGAGCTCGAAGTTGCCGCCGGACGCCGCGAACGCCACCGCCGCGTTGTTGCCCATGACCTGGGCGCACACCATGACGAGCGCCTCGGCCTGCGTGGGGTTGACCTTTCCCGGCATGATCGACGAGCCGGGCTCGTTGGAGGGAATCGTGATCTCACCGATACCGCAGCGCGGACCGCTGGACATCCAGCGGATGTCGTTGCCGATCTTGTTGAGCGCCGTGGCGAGCGTAGTGAGCGCACCGTGGCCCTCCACCAGGGCTTCCTTGCCGGCGAGCAGGGCAAATTTGTTCTCGGCCGGCTTGAACGGATAGCCGGTGCGCTGCGAGAGCGCCTCACAGACCTTCTCATCGAAGCCGATTCGGGTGTTGAGCCCCGTGCCGACCGCCGTGCCGCCGATGGGCAAGTCGTAGAGCAGGTGCAGCGAATCGCTGATGGCGCGCAGCGAGTTCTCCAGCTGCGCCACGTGCCCCGAAAACTCCTGACCGAGCGTGATCGGCGTCGCGTCCATCAGGTGCGTGCGCCCGGTCTTGATGACGTCGTGGAACGCTTCGGCCTTGTCCTGCAAGGCGTCTCGAAGGTGGTGGACTGCCGGAATCAACTGACTGCGGAACTGGTCGACCACCGCCACGTGTGTCGCCGTCGGGAAGCTGTCGTTGGTCGACTGCCCCATATTGACGTGATCGTTGGGGTGCACCGGCTCTTTGGTTCCGATCTCCCCGCCGAGGATCTCGATCGCGCGGTTGGCGATGACTTCATTGACGTTCATATTCGACTGCGTCCCGCTACCTGTCTGCCAGATCTTCAGCGGGAAGTGATCGTCGTGGTCACCCTTGATGACCTCGTCGGCAGCCGTCTGGACCGCCTCTTTGATCTCGTCGTCCAGATCACCGAAGCCACTGTTGGCCTCGGCGCACGCCCACTTGACCAGGCCGTAAGCCTTGATCATCGGTCGCGGCAGCTTATGGTCGCCAATGCGGAAGTTCTCGAGCGAACGCTGGGTCTGCGCGCCCCAGTACCGGTCACTGGGCACTTCGACCGCGCCCATCGAATCGTGTTCGGTTCTCGTCGACATGAGTTGTCCTCGAAGCTCTTTAGAGTGTAGGTCCAGTCACGTAGTAGTTGTACGCCCGGATTGTAAGCAAACACACCGATGTGTGAAGGGTGAACCACGCGGTCGCATCCGCTAGCACACTTGTTCCGCTGTGGCTTCTATCCTAGAAACGTACGCGTTCTTACCAATACCCAATGGAGCACTGACATTCATGGCTGAGAAGACACTCACGATTACTCAGGGCGATATTACACTGTTGCCCCTCAGCGACGGTGCCATCGTCAATCCGTCGAATACTGGCATGATCCTCAACCGGGGCGTCAGCTCGCAGATCGCGCGGCGCGCCGGGCCATTTATCCAGCAGACGCTGCACATGCGACGCAGCTCGCTGCGCAAGAACCGGCTCGAGCCCGGCGAGGCCATCGAAACCGAGGCAGGACAGCTTCCGGTCAAGACGCTCATCCACGTCTCGATCCTCGGGGCCAAGAAGATCGACGAGCGCCTGATCTCGAATTGCATCCTCAATGCCTACGACCTCGTCGAGGAGCTCGGCCTCACCGCGGTGGCCTTCCCGGCCGTCGGCGTCGAGACGGCGAGCTTCCCGATGGACAAATTCCTGGACCTCTTCTTCCGGATTACCAACGAAGAAGTCCCCCACTCCGAGACCATCCGCGATGTCTTGCTGTGTCTGGATGACCAGCAGAACTTCGATATGACGCAGGACTACCTCGAGGAGAACTTCGACATGCTCGACGAGCGTATCGAGGTCAACATCGAGCCCGGCGGCATCGTCCCCGGCATGCTGTAGAATCCAGGAGAGAGGCAATGACCTCGATCGGCAAGGGGCACGGCTCCGGCAAACTCATCCTATTCGGCGAGCACTCTGTGGTCTACGGCCAACCCGCGATCGTAACGGGTCTGCCGATGGGCGCCGAGGCCGAGGTTCGTCCTACAGACGGTGATATCTCCACACTGCGCTTGCTCGATGGTCAAAACGACGAGCTCTTCTTGATGACGGACTCCGAAGACACCGAGGAGTCTATCGGAGACTCGCTTCGCGCGATTCTGGGCGCATTCGACTCACTGGACACGGCGATCGACGCGGACATCACTATCAACATCCCGATCGGGGCCGGACTCGGCAGCTCGGCGGCCTTTGCCGCCGCACTCGCCCGGGGCATCGCAGACCTGATCGACGACCCCGAGCCCATCGAAGAAGCGGTCGACGCCAGCGAGTCCGTCTTTCACGGGAATGCCTCTGGGATCGACCAGGCGGCGGCCCTGTCCGGGGGGCTGTTCTATTTTCGACGCGACCAGGGCGCCAGGCACGCCCCGATCGACGCCCCACCCTTTCATGTGGCCATCTGTCCGGCGGGCCCATCGGCCCCGACGGCCGACATGGTACGCGGCGTCGCGGAACTCGAGGAGCGCGAGCCCCAGTTGGTCAAGTATCTGAATATGCTCATCGGCGACATCGCCCGGTCAGCCAGCGACGCACTCGACCGAGGCGACTGGGACAAGCTCGGCGAGCTGATGGACATGAACCATGGGGCACTGTGTGCGCTCGGCGTCTCGACAGCCGAGCTCGACGCGGCGTGCCACATCGCCCGTCAGGCTGGTGCCCTCGGCGCCAAGCTAACCGGCGCCGGCGGCGGCGGCTGTGTCTATGCACTCACGCCGAAACACCCGACCGACGTTCTGGATGCCTGGGCCTCCGAGGGTTGGAGCGCGTTTTCAGTCGAGATCGGCGGCGAAAACTGAGCCCAGACCCGAGCTCTGTGCACCCCATTCCGGCGACACCTCCCACACACGAATCCACCATGGAAGCTACTGCAGTCGCACACCCGAATATTGCGCTGGTCAAATACTGGGGAAAGCGCGACATCGAGTTCAACCTACCCGCCGCTGGCAGCGTCTCGATGACGCTGGGCGGACTCGAGACGCGGACGCATGTCGAGTTCGACCCGGAGCTGACTCGCGACCAATTCGAGCTCGATGGCGCTGTCGTGGAGGCCGGCACGCGGATCGACCGCGTCAGCGGCTTCCTCGACCTCATTCGCGAGCGCGCCGGCATCGAGGTACGTGCTCGTGTCGTCTCGGCGAACAACTTCCCCACGGCCGCGGGGCTCGCCTCATCGGCATCGGGATTTGCAGCGCTCGCGGTCGCAGCCGCGGCCGCCGCCGGCCTGCAACTCGACGACCGAGAGCTCTCCGTCATCGCGCGCCGCGGGTCCGGCTCCGCCGCACGCAGCATCTACGGCGGATTCGTCGAGATGCGGCCCGGCGAACACGGAGAACCCGCTGTCGCCAGCGAGGAGGCATACGCGCAGCCCATCGCCCCGCCGGAGCACTGGGATCTGCAATGCCTCGTCGCAGTGACCGTCGAGGGCGAGAAGGACGTCGGCTCCACCGAGGGGATGAATCGCACCGAGCGAACCTCGCCGTATTTCCCGGCGTGGGTCGAGTCGGTGCCCGACGATATCGAAGCCGCGAGAGTGGCTATCGAGCAGAAGGACTTCGCGCACCTGGCCGCCGTCGCCGAGCGCAGCTGCCTGCGCATGCACGCCAGCGCTATCGGCGCCGAGCCGGGCGTTCTGTACTGGCGCGGCACCACAGTCGACTTGATTCACCGAATCCGCGAGGCACGCGCCTCGGGCACATCAGCTTTCTTCACCATCGACGCAGGCCCCCACGTCAAAGTCTTTTGTCCGGCGGCCGAAGCCGACGACGTCCGAGCGTTGCTCGAAGATGTCGACGGCGTGCGTGACGTACTCGAGGCGTGGCCCGGAGACCCGGCCCGCCTCGTCGACAAGCAGGAAACAACATGAGATCTCACGCAAGCGCATCCGCTCCTGGTAAACTCTT
>JBNJFZ010000071.1:23886-25586 GCA_051747295.1 Myxococcota bacterium | reverse complement strand
GGTATCGCTCGCTGGCGCTCGCTCGCGGTATCGGCTTGCTGCGCAAGCCTCGCGGTATCGCTCGCTGGCGCTCGCTCGCGGTATCGGCTTGCTGCGCAAACCTCGCGGTATCGCTCGCTGACGCTCGCTCGCGGTATCGGCTTGCTGCGCAAGCCTCGCGGTATCGCTCGCTGACGCTCGCTCGCAGTATCGGCTTGCTGCGCAAGCCTCGCTACGTCGACACGCCCTCCAAGCTCCTGTTCCACGCCTCCGTCCCTCCGTGCGAGCGAACGGAGTGAGCGATACAGCGAGCATGCCGCAGGCATGCGATACAGCGAGGTCGCGAAGCGACCGATACAGCGAGCATGCCGCAGGCATGCGATACAGCGAGCCGAAGGCGATACAGCGAGGTCGCGAAGCGACCGATACAGCGAGCATGCCGCAGGCATGCGCTACGAAGTGATCAGGAGTGCAATGATGAGCCCGCTGGCGGCGAGGATCGCGATGATGAGGCCGAGGAGGGCGCCGGTGATCAGCGGGTGGGACGAGAGCCAGTCCACCACGCCCTGTTGCGAGGTGATGGTGGCGTCCATCTGGGCACCCGGTGGTTGCGTCGCCGAGGATGGCTCGAGCTCCGGGCGTCGCTGGAAGGTGAGCTGGAGCAGGGCGTGCAGGTCGGCGTCGACCTTTCGGGAGAGCTCGAGGAGTCGTTGTTGTGTCTCCGTCGGCACCTTCTCGCGCAGCTCGTCTGCACGGCTCTGGAGGCGTTGTTCGAGCATCGTCATCGCGTCCTCGCGGGTGTCGAAGAACGGCAGATCGAGCGACAGTCGATTCGAGATGTCGCGAAGCGTCAAAAAGAAGCGGCTGCGCGGGTCTCGGGCTTCTCTGACGCGCTCCTCGACCTCCTGATGGTACGACGACTCGTTTTTGTTGGCGTCACGGACCCGGATGATGCGGCAGCGGATCCCCGCGGTGTGAACGAGGTAGTCCATACACCGTCGACAGGTCGGCTCGATCGACTCTCCCTCGGCCTCGACCTCGGCGAAGAACGGGCTCGCGAGCGGCGGGGTGACGAGCAGGTCCGGAAACCCGTCGGGGCCTTCCTCCCACAGCCACGCCATGACGAGCAGGAGCTCCGGCCAGGTCAAGAAGTTGATCAGTCGCTCGGCGGCATCGCGACGCGCCGGGAGCGAATAGCGATAGCGCGCCCGAACCTCGTGCGCGTGTTCGTCGAGCCACGCGAGGTTGTGCTCGAGCTCGCGCTTTCGGCCGTCGTCGTCGAGGCGGTCGAGGCCGACGAGCTGGTCGAGCCGTGTCTCATCGAGCTCCGTCGGCGACATCTGTTCGATGGTCTCGAGGCCGTATTGTTGCCACATATTGACGCGAACCAGCCCCAGCGTGAGGGCGTGGACCGCGTCGTCACCGCACAGATAGGCCTTCGAGTAGCCGGTGAGCTCCATGACGTCGGCCAGCCACGCCTCGACGTGTTTGGGCGCCGGGTCCCCGATCGAATTGTAGGCGTGGTGTCCGCCGGAGAACGCGCGCTCGCCCCAGTAGGTCTTCTCGCTGAGGTTGGCACGCCCCAGCCCCAGCTCCTCGTGCAGCTCCTCGTCCAGCCCCGACAGGGGCGCGTGCAGGATGGCCTGCAGGGTGGCTCTGTTGATGGAATCTCGTCGCATGCTTCTTCGAGTAGCATGCACCGGCGAGCAGCGAGCGGCAAG
>JBNJFZ010000071.1:18832-23786 GCA_051747295.1 Myxococcota bacterium | reverse complement strand
ACTACCAACTACCAACTACCAACTACTCAACGCGCCCCGCGACGCGCCTTCGCCTCTTCCAGCGCCTGCTCGACCATCTCGTCCTGCTGTTTTGGGTCCTTCCACGCTTCCTGGATATCGCTCGACAGTGCCGAAAGCGGGTCGAAGTAGAAAAAGTACTTGCCCGGCTTGACCGACGGGGCAGTGTAGACGCTGACGCCGGTCTCGCGGTTGTAATACTCGTAGCTGTGGACGTCGCGCTTTCCGCCACCGCCGGGGGCGTCGACCACGTGCGTCGCCGTGTTGAAGCCAGCGGTGCAGCCGCGCACGTTCTTCTCGATGTCGATATTGGTCTGGACGGTGGTTCGCAGGTCCTCGACGCCCTGGACCATGTCGTGCTGGTAGACGTAGTAGGGCTGGACGTTGATGTGGCTGAGGCGCTTGGTCATCAGCGTCATCGCCTCGGGGGTGTCGTTGACGTTCTTCTGGAGCACCGACTGGTTGCGGACCGTCATGCCGCGCTCGAATAGCCGATCCATGGCGCGACGGCTGATGTCGGTGATCTCGTTGGCGGTATTGAAGTGGGTGTGGATGCAGACTTCCTTGTGCATCTCACGGCCCTTTTGCAGCACCGCGGTCATCGCGTCGAGCCACTTTTCGTCCGAGAGGACCTTCATCGGCATCACCGCGAGGCCCTTCGTCGCGAAGCGAATGCGACGGATATTCGGCATGTCGAGCAGCCGCTCACCGATATTCTTCACGTGCTTGGCGGGCAGGTTGTAGGTATCGCCACCGCTGATGACGATGTCCTCGAGCTCGGGGCGAGACTCGATGTAGTCGAAGGCCTTCTCCCAGCGGTCGGGGTCGACGCGGAGTTTGACCTTCTCGACGGTCTCGGTGTCGACCCCGATGGCATAGCTGCGCGTGCAGAATCGGCAGTAAACCGGGCAGGTGTCCATGACCAGGAACAGCGCTTTGTCCTGATAGCGGTGCGTGAGCCCCTCGACGGGCGCGTCGGCCTGCTCGTGGAGTGAGTCCAGCGTGAGCATCGGGTGGTCGGGCCGCAGTTGGGTGGCCAGCGGGATGAACTGTCGGCGAATCGGGTCGTTCCAGGGGTCGTCCCAGTCGATGAGGCTGAGCAGATACGGCGTGACGCGCACGGCCATCGGCACCTTGCTGAAGCCTTGACGCAGGTCTTCGATGAAGTCATCCGGCGCGACCTCCTCGATGATATCGACGAGCTTGTCCTCGCCGTACGCGGAGTTGCGCATCTGCCAGATGTAGTCGAGGAAGTCGTCCTCACTGACATCGGAGAATGCGGGGATCTCGCGCCAGAATTCGTCGTCACGCAGGGTGCGATGGGCGAGCGCGCTCTCGTCGACCGGGGGACGTGCGTGACGCTCTTTTGGCGGCGCAGCTTTGGACTTTTTCGGGGGCTCGTTCGCGATCAGATCGTCGATGTTCTCGGCGGTTGCCATGGTGAACTCTCCTGGGGTCGAAAATCGTGTGAACAGGTGCGGGAACCAGCGGAGTGTTCGGCCAATCTCCGCACCACGACTCGAACGTTTCTGACGCGCGCACGGCGCGTAGACATAAAAAACGTGCGAAAAGTGGCGCGGCGGGCCGTAACCGCAACCGAGTCCACACTCCCTTGCGCCAGTTTTGGAGTCTGACGTGTAAGGAGAGTCCGGCGCTCTCATTGTAGTGACGATGGGCCCTGGCGGCAAGCTGCGCTCGCGTTCGCTCGCAAGAGGTTAAGAGGTTTCGCTTGCGCCTGCGGCGCTGCGCTAGAGGTTAAGCGGTTCGAGCCACTCGTTGACCGCGCATTGATAACCGCTTGACCGCTCAACCTCTGCGAGCGAACCGCTTGACCGCTTGACCGCTCAACCACCGCGAGCGACAGCGAGCCCTACTCGAGCGTCGTGATCTGCGCGGTGGCTTCGACGACTTCGGCGCGGCTGAACGGCCAGCGCTTGTAATCACCGCTCAGCCAGTCCTGGGTGTCACCCGCGTTGCCCTTTGGCCAGTTGAACCAGGTCACGGGCGTGTCGTCGCGGTCGATGATGGTGACGGTGCGGAAGACCGCGCCGGCGGTCGAGCGGCAGGTCTCCGCGACGTTGCCGTCGTCGTCCCAACACCGGCTCTGGGCGACGTTGATGCTGGTATCACCGCCGCCGCGCGATTCAGTCGTGACTTCCTCGTCGGGCTGCTCGAACTCGGCGACGTGCAGCTCGCCCCAGGTCGGCTCGCCGCGCACGTCCATGAGGGTCAGGGCCTCATCGAGCGCCTCGACCATCGTCAGGTTGCCCTCGTCGTCGGTGAGGTTGGTCAGCCCCAACTCGTAGGTCATGACCGTGAACTTGACCATCGTGACCGGCTGGGCCTCGTCGATGGCGTCGTAGAGGACGCTCATATCGTCCTCGAGGGTCTTGCGGGACGTCAGGGCGAACCAGATGCGGAACAGCGCGGCCGTCTCAGAGTCGGCGCGCATCTTATCGTCCCACTGTTCGAGTCGGGCGGCCGCGTCGACGAGATCGTCGCGGCCCTCGTAGTCGGTCAGCGTGGGATCGGTGCCGATGGCGCCGACCGCATCGCTGAGCATCGGCAAGATGCGCTCGGCGGCGGCCGAGTGGACGTCCATCTGCAGCTCCTGCATCTGCTCGCGGGTGATGCCGCCTTCGTTGGTGAGCTCCGTGAGCAACATGTCGAGGCGCTCGGCGCGATAGCCGGGAGCGAAGAAGCTGCCGTAATAAAAGTCGTCGTTGAGTGGGTCGTCGTCGAACGTATGGCCCCACGGGTCGTTGTTGGCCGTGGAGATAAATGGTTGCGAGCCGTCGAGAAACGGCAGGCGCTCGTCGGACAAATACTGGCCGGTCCATACGTTGTCGGCCTCGGAGCCGTCCATGACCTGGTTGGCCGCCGGGACCGAGGTGCCGGAGTTGCGGTCCGGGACGAGCCCGTGCGTCAGGTATCGCATGCCATCGGCGGTGATGCCGGTCCAATTTTGCATGCCGGTTTGCTGGGTGCGAATCGCCGCCTCGAAGTCATCGAGGTCCTTCGACTGTTGCAGGTCGATAAAGGCGTCGAAGTCGTTGATCGCCTGGAAGCCCGGCCACCCCAATAGCAGCTCCCCGTTCGCCAGGAGTGCGCCCGGCAGGGGAAGCATCTGGTCGGGGAGGAGCACGCCGACGCCGGGGACCTCGCGGACGGTCAGCGTTTGCTCGGTGAACGTGCCGTCTTCCTGCTTGACCCGAATGGTCTCCTCGCGCTCTTCGAGGGCGATGGGTTGCTCGCCGTACGTGACCTCGCCGTCCTCGACCGGGACGTCCCAGAGATCGGTCTGGTCCGCGAAGTTGGTGGTCGCGCCCCAGGCGAAGGTGTCGTTGTGGCCGAGTTGGACGCCGGGCACGCCGGTGAAGCCAAACCCCATGGCGTTCCAGGTGCCATCACCCTCGGTCGAGTTGTAGTGGGCCAAATACAGGGTGTTGGGATCGTCGAAACCCGCGTGGGAGTCGTTGGCGATGATGGGCTTGCCGTTGAAGGTGTGGTCCCCGTGGATTGCAAAGGAGTTGCTGCCCTCGCCCACGTCCAGATCGTCTCGGTATCGGGCGAGCGCCTCGAAGAGCGCCTCGAGTTCGAAGGGCTGGATGTCGGGGATGGGCTCGGCGTCGGCGAGGCCATCAGGGGTGAAGCCGGTGGACATCATGGTACTGCTGGCTGTGTCCGTGCCGACGATCGACTCGAGCCCACCGGGGCGATAGACCGGCAGGTCGGAGGCGCCCGGGGCGAGCTTGGCCAGCACGGTGTTGAGGATGTCGAACTCGAGCGTGCTCGAGAATCCGAATTGGATGCGCGTGCCGATGGCCATCAGGTCGACCGGCGTGAAGAACTCGGGCTCGATGCCGAGGCTCGTAAACTTCTCGGGCATCTCGGCCGTACCGGACACGATCTCGCTGACGCGTCTGTTGAGCCCGCCAGAGAACGCGACCAGGAGGTTGTAGTTGCGGGGGCTCTCGCTACGCATCTTCTCGACGGTGAGCTCGGCGAGCCGACGAAAGCCGAGCGTTCGCGACTGGACATCGGTGGAGACCCCGCGCTCGCCGAGCGCCTCGGCATAGGTGCCGTTGGCCTTGCGCCGGCTGATCTCGACGGCGAAGAGCCTGTCTTTGGCCTGCTGGTACCCGACCGCGTAGAACAGATCGAGATCGTTCTCCGCATAGATGTGCGGGATGCCGACGTTGTCGAATCGTATCTCGACCGGTTCCTGCAGCTCGGAGTAGTCGTCGAGCGGCGTCGAGGTGTCGACCTCCTCGTCATCGACGCAACCCCATGCCAGCACCATTAGCGATACGACAAGTAACCCACGTACAGCGCGCATAGTCTGTCCCATAGAGAATGTCCCTTCCAACGCCGGGCAGCTTAAGGGTTCGTGAGTTGAGGCGCAATTCAGTGCGCCGTCCGACTGACGGGGCGGCACCTGGCTGTACTCAGGCGTACTCTGGACGAGTACGGAAATCGGTCGAGTTTTTTGTAGCGCACGGCTTACCTGCGTATGCTGTTTCATGCGGTAATTGACACCACGATGCGCATGGAGCGGTACGATGAAACGACTCGGATGGATGATCTTGCTGGTTTTTGCGGTGTGTTGCACCGTTTCCTGTACGGAGGAGTCCGGCGGCGGCACCGGAGGCAATAACGGTGGCGCGGACGCGACCGATGATGGCGGAGGCGGCGACACGGATGCCGACCTGGACGCCGCCGACACCACGATGGATGTCGATGACAGCGGTACGACCGATGGTGAGACCGACACCGAGGCCGACACCGAGGCCGACACCGGCGCAGATACCGGACAGGACGCCGGCGATTTATGTGAGAACGTCAATTGCCCGGCCGACGAACCCTACTGCGACCCGAGCACCGGGCAGTGTTACGAGTGTGAGAGCACCGACGATTGTCCGGCCGATCAGCCCCT
>JBNJFZ010000071.1:0-18732 GCA_051747295.1 Myxococcota bacterium | reverse complement strand
TGCAACGAGGCCGACAATAGCGGCTGCAGCGATCCGACGCCCTATTGTGACGGCGGTGATGCCTGCGTCGAGTGCGTGGAAGACAACCAGTGCCCCACGGATGCGCCGTTGTGTCGCGATAACGCGTGCGTGGAGTGCTCCGAGAACGCAGACTGCCCGTCCGATACGCCGACCTGCAGCGCGAATAGCGTCTGTGTTGTCTGTGAGGACGACGCGGACTGCTCATTTGGCGGTGAGGACGTCGCCGAGCCGTATTGCCTCCCCTCCGCGGGCACTGCCGGTGAGTGTGTCGAGTGTACCGCCGACGGTGACTGCGGAACCGACGAGATCTGCAGCCCGGACAACACCTGCGTGGAGTGCACGGAGGACGGTGACTGCAGCGGCGGGACGGTCTGCGACACGGCGAGGGGCGCTTGCGTCGACAGCTGTACCGGCACGGGCGGCGCCGAGTGCGGCGTCATCGGTGGTACTTGCGATACCTCTCGAAATGTCTGCGTCGAATGCACCTCCGGTGGGCAGTGCTTTGCAGAGGGCGGCGTCTGCCATCCGACCACCTCGGTCTGTGGCGAGTGCGGCAGTGATGCCGATTGCGCCGGTGATGAGCGCTGCAACCCGGATACCGCACAATGCGTGGACTGCCTCTCCAATACGGACTGTGGTTCCGAGGAGTGGTGTTCTCCTGATTATCAGTGCGAGGACTAAGCTCCGAGTCTGACTTCCGTGCACTCACCCGGCGCCTCACGGCGTCGGGTGTTTTTTATTGTGCGATGCGCGATTGACCGCGCGGTTGTAGGCGCGGTTGGGGTTTGGCATGATGGCTCCCACGTTTGGAAGTCCAATGCCCGCGAGTCGCGTTGTGCGGGTCAAGAGATGGCTGGTGCATGGCTAAGTTGAAGGGAAAATGCCCGGGCTGCGACGACGTCGGCCCCGTTGGGGATGCCTGCGAGGGCAAGGCCTGCAAGAAGCGCGGGTATCATTACATCCCGAAGTCGCTGTGGGAGCGGGCGCATACGACCAATAACGGCAGCCCGGATCCCAATATCGGCAAGCTCATCGGCGACTTCCTGGTCGTCGGCAAGCTCGGAGCCGGCGGCTTTGGCAAGGTCTACCTCGCCCTGCAGGCGCCGCTGTTTCGGTTGAAGGGCGCGCTCAAGCTCATCGAATCCCCCACCGAGAACAAGGAGTTCGCCGAAGCGCTCCTCGAGAAATTCCAGGGGGAAGCCGAAGCGCTCGCCGAGCTCAGCCACCCGAACGTCGTCAAGTTGATCAAATACGGCGTCCACGAGGGGCGGCCCTACCTGGTCATGGAGTTCGTCGACAAGGGCACGACACTGCGCTCCGAGATCAACGTCCGGGCCAAGCGCAAGGAGAACTTCGACCGCCAGGAGCTTCGCCATATCTTCGGCCAGCTCCTCAACGGGTTGGAGGCGGCCCACGACAAGAGCATCATCCATCGCGACATCAAGCCCGAAAATATCATGCTCCAGAGGGTGGCGGGCAACCCCTTCCACACCAAAATCCTGGACTTTGGCACCGCCAAGATCGTCGAGCGACGCGATACGACCAAGTGGCCGCTCGGCTCGCCGAGCTATATGGCGCCCGAGCAGATCGGGCTGTCGGGGCTGGGGACGTGGACGGACCTGTACGCACTCGGCGTCATGGCGTTCGAGCTCGTCACCGGCCGGCGGCCGTTCCCCGGCGATTCCGACAAGGAGATCGTCTCTAAAAAGCTGGACTCGAGCTTCGATCCGTTCGAGCAAATCGAGCACCTGAAGCTGCCGCCGGAGTTCTTGGCGTTCCTCGGAAAGGCGCTCGCTCCGGACCCGAAGCATCGGTTGCAGAACGTCTCGCAGTTCCAGCAGGCCATGCGCGTCGGGTTCGACTCGTTGCGGGACTTCGACGGCGCGGTCGGGCCGGGCGGGGCGGACCTGACATTCCTGCTCCAGAGTGGCGATATCGTCGAGTTCGAGTCGGACGCTCAACTCGCTTCCGAACCGCAGGAGAAGCCATCGGAGCTACCAGATGTCTCGTCGGATAAGCCCAAGAGCGCGATGGGGCGGATCATCGGTGTGCTCGCCATCCTGGCGATGCTCGGGGGCGGGCTGTTTTATTTCGGCGCCGATCTGATACCGACCGAGAGTGTGACCTCGCCCGCCGCCGGTCAGGGAGCGCCCGATGGCGGCACCGCGCTGGTGTCGGCTGATAAGCCGGATGCCGCCGCAGACACGGAGGATACCACCGATGACGCGGAAAACGGGGGCGACGGAGACGTCAGTGACGCCGATGCGGATACCGGCGACGTCGAAGAGGAGGCGGAGCGAAGCCCGTTCGCGCCGCTTCCGCCCGACGGCATCGTAGGGCTTACGACCGGCAAATTTCACAGTTGCGTGCTCCGTAAGGACGGCGGCGTTCATTGCTGGGGTGCGAATCGAGACGGCGAGCTCGGAATCGGCTCGACGGACGCGGTGGGCGACGATGAGTCAGCCGAGGACGCGGCCCTGCTCGACTTCGGCACTTCTATCGAACAGGTGGTCGCCGCCGGCGATCGCCAGGCCAGCTTTACCTGCGTGCTGGACAAGGCCGGCGAGGTTCGGTGCTGGGGCGCCAATGAGAACGGGCAGCTCGGCTATGGTCATACCGACACGATCGGGAAGGCCGTGGCGGTCGGCCCCGACTCTCCCTCGCCGGTAAGGATCGGCGGCGAGGTCGCTCAGATCGCGGCGGGAGCCTCGAAATTCGCCTCGCATGTCTGCGTGATTCTGGTCGACGACACGCTCAAGTGCTGGGGTAGCAGCAAATTCGGCCAGCTCGGCTACGGCCACACCAATACGATCGGGGACGACGAGTACCCGGCGATGATCGGCCCGGTCCAGATCGGCGGCAAACCCCAGGCCGTCTCGGCCGGGAAGTTCAATACGTGCGTACTGCTCGATGACGGGGCGCTGCGCTGCTGGGGCTGGAACTCCGTCGGGCAACTCGGGCTCGGCCACACAAACGACGTCGGTGATGACGAGATCCCGACCGCGGTCGACCCCATCGATGTCGGCGCGCCGGTCGAGCAGGTCAGCGTGGGGCGGCGCCACGTGTGCGCCCTGGTGGAGGACGGAAACGTGCGCTGCTGGGGATGGAATAACAAGGGTCAGCTCGGCTACGGTTATACCGACAATATCGGGGACGACGAGACGCCCGCGTCCGCGGGTGATGTCGAGCTATCGGCACCGGCCGTGCAGGTTGCCGCCGGCGGGCTGCACTCGTGCGCACTGCTCCTGAGCGGCGAGGTCCAGTGCTGGGGCGACAATAAATTCGGCCAGCTCGGGTATGGTCACAAGCGCAACGTCGGTGACTCGGCGGCGCCCAAGAGCGTCGGAACGGTCTACCTGGACGAAGCGGCCCTCGCGGTTTCGGCCGGCAGCTACCACACCTGCGCGATCTTGCAGTCCGGGAAGGTCCGTTGCTGGGGCTTCAATACCGACGGTCAGCTCGGCCTCGGTCACACCAACCACGTCGGTGACGACGAGACGCCGATGTCCGTGTCGGCGATGGGGTGGGGCGAGTAGGTCGCCTCAAAACCGCAGTTCTGCCTCGGCTGCGCCTCGGTCAGCCTGCGGCAACAGGATAAAGGTGTTGCCCCAGGCTGAGGCAGCTTTGCTGCCGAGACCTGGGGTTCGATCAAAGACCTGACTTACTGCAACTTCCCCACCCCTCTCATGATCAAAGCCACCGCCCCGGCCATCAGCGTCTGCGTTGCGCCAACGGACCAGTCCATGGCGAACGCGACGACGTAGCCGCCCCCGCCGGCGATCGCTCCCCCGAGAGCGGCCAGGACAAAGACGTTGCGCAGGCCCACCCGCAGGCCGAGCGCGCCGACCGCGGGCAGGACCGTCAGCGCGAAGGTCGGGAGCGCACCGAGCGCGCGGGTCACCAAGCCGGTCATCAGCGCGATCGAGCCAAATAACACCGCGTCCAGCAGGCTGACCGGCAGTCCCTGGACTCGGGCGACGACCGGATCGAGGCTGGCAAATACAAAGCCGCGAAACGCCACGAGCTGCGTGGCAATGACCAGCGCGCCGGCGATGCCGACCGCCCACAGGTCGAGCTCGCGCACGAGCACCGCCGAGCCGTGCAGGATCGCCTCGATCTCGTGCATCTCCTGGGCGATATGTGGCCCGATGATGAGGACGATGGCGGTCGGGACGATAAACGCGATGCCGAGGACGGCGTCACGGCCCATCGACTCGCTCTCACCGACCGTGGTCAGAGCAAAGACCAGCGCGAAGCACAATACGATGGCCAAAAACGGTGGGAGCAGGTCGTGGAGCAGCCCTGACACGGGTATCAGCGTGAGCCCGAAAAAGCCCAGCGTGACGCCCAGCGCGGCGGTCTGGCTCAGCGCGGCGCTGACGAAGACGATCCGCCGCGAGACCACGTAGACGCCCAGCAACCCGAGCACCAGCCCCGAGATCGAGGCCGCCAGGATCGGATCCTGGTAGAGCTCCCAGTTATCGAAGAGTAGCTTGAACATAGGGTCAGACCTTGGGCGCGTCGATGAGCTCGACCGAGCCGTCTTCGTCGATATCGATGATTGCGTCGGCTCGCTGGAGCGTGGGCTGGCTTCCGTGGGCGATGATCAAAATTGTCAGGCCGTGCTTGTCGGCTTGGCGGGACAGGACCTCGATCGCACGCGCCTCCCGATCGGGATCCATCGCGGAGGCTGGCTCGTCGAGGAGCAGTACCTTCGGCGAACCGAGCAGAGCGCGTGCCATGAGCACGAGTTGCTTCTGGCCCTCCGATAGCTCGCGAAAGAGCTTGTCGGCATACTCGGACATCTCGACGAGCTCGAGCGCCTTGCCCACATCGCTGGTGTCCTTCGACGCGCGCAACCCGGCCCAACCACGACCGCGCTGCAATCCGGTCTCGACCACGTCTTCCACCGTCGCGGGCATCATGACGTCGATCGTGACCACCTGTGGGACGTATCGCAGAACGTCAGCAGTTACATCCCATTCGTAGCTACCGGCGATGGGTTCGAGCAGCCCAATGAGCGTCTTGATGAGCGTCGACTTTCCGATGCCGTTGGGACCACGGACCAGCACGAATTGACCGGCGTCGACCTCCATGTCGATCGGCCCGATGAGCGTGTCCTTATATCCGCATTCGAGTGACTCGAGCTTCAGCATGATCAGTCTCCCGTAACTGCTTTGTAGATCGACTCGGCCAGGCGGTCGACGCGATCCAGATACGATTCGCCCTCCCGAGTATGTCCCTGGACGCGAATGAGTTGTGCCTTGGTCTTCTTGGCGAGCACTTTTGTCGCGGAGTCGGGATAGTACTCCATCTGCAAGATGGCCCGGGCATCATTGTCGCGAATCTTCCCCATGACTTTGGCGACGTGCTTGGGGTTGGGCGGAACACCCGGCTTGGGTTCGACGGTGGCGACGGGCTCGAGCTTCAACCAATTCTCCACGTAGACCCAGGCCTCGTGGTAGACCACGATATTGTGTTGATGGCCCTCGAGTTTGCCGAACGCCAACTCCCACTTTTGCGCCAGTCGGATGCAGTCCTTGGCGAAGTCTCGGGCGCGGCTCTTGTAGTAATCGGCGTGCTCCGAGTCGATCTTTGCGAGCCGCTTACCCAATGCGAGCCCGACTCGGGCCATCTGCCTGGGGTCGTAGGTGAAGTGCGGGTTGCCCTCGGCGTGCACGTCGCCCATCGAACGGTCGATCTTGACGTCCGGCACGCCGCGCTTGACCACGTACTCCGACGCGTTGAAGTCGCCGGGCTCGCCGCTCTGGATCGCGGGGTTTCGGGACCCACTGATCAACGTCGGCAGCCAACCGGTCTCCAGCGACATGCCGTTGTAGACCAGTATGTCGGCCTTCGAGAGCTTCGCGACGAAGCTCGGTTTTGCGTCGACAAAGTGGGGATCCTGCTGGGGGGCGGCCAGTACCGTGACAGACCCGTGCTCACCGGCGATATGCTCGGCGGCCGAGCCGAGATCTCCCAGGGTGGCGACGATCTCGACCTTGGCCGCGGCGTTGTCTGGAGTCACGAATAGGCCGATCGCGATCGACGCGGCGACGAGTAGCTTGGTGAATCTGTCGGTCATGGAGACCTCCTGGGTGGCTATTGCTGTGCTGCATGCGGCTACGCTGAACGCGCTGCGCCTCGACGGGCGCAGCCAGTGGGTGCGGCCGAGATGGCCGCACCACACTGCTCTTTTTACTACTCCTCATGCGCGTGATCGCCGCCGTGGACGATGGCCATCAGGACAGTGGTGTCGCTCGTCCCCGAGATATCGATGGTGTAGGGCGCGCTCGTCGAGTCGAGGTCGAAGGTCCACTGATACTGGACTTCAGCGCAGTGCTCGGCGCTGTCGACCATCTGCTCCATCTCAACGGGGACCGTCGTGTCGTCCTGAGTGACCTCGACCGTCGCATCGTCGGTGCCGAGAAAGATGTGGTATTCGCCTGCTTCCTCGGGCATGAAGCTCACGCTTCCGCCGTAGGTCGTGTCGCCGGTCTCGTTCAGGCCGATCCGGTAGGCGGTGTGTTCGGTGCTCACATCCGGTGCCGTGCCGGTGCCATCGTCGGCGGTGACGTCTTCGAACGGGCCTTCCTGAGCGTGCTCGCAGGCGTCATCTACTGGCTCTGCGTGTTCCTCCTCATCGCCGTGTTCATCCGTCTCACCGCATGCGGTGGCGAAGCCGGCAAAGAGGATCACGAGTAGGGTGAATAGGGTCTTGGTGGTCGTACGAGTCATCTTTTCCTCGTTTTGTTGTGGTTGTAAGTCGCGTCAGTGATGCGCCTGGAAGCTAAGCGAGCCTTCCCGCAGCGCTACTATCAGCGCGTCGCGCTGAACCTTGTTGATCGTCTGTGTGAATTTGATGGTGTCGCCGCTCTGTTCGGCCGCGGCCCAGTCGACCCCGTCGAAGAAGTCGGCCGTGTCGAAGGCGGCGTCGACTCCGACGGTGCGTTCGGCGGGCTCGTCGGGCCCGAATGCGAGATCGGCGGAGCTGGTCATCAGAAACGGGCCCGTCACGATTTCGAGCGCGTAGACATCTCCGTCGATCATGACCGAGCCGGCGATGCTGAGGTTGAACTCGACCTCGACGGTGTCGACGGTCGCCGGTTCGACGACGGCCTGGCGCTCGAGCGAAATCGGGGCGGCCAGCCCACCCTGGCCGGCGAGCCGAGCGACGGTGCGCTCGACGGTGCCGCCCGAGGAGGCGAGCTCGGCACGAATGTCCTCGTAGGGCACGAGCTCGCCGTCGTCGGAGTGGCAGTGGCCGTTGTGGCATAGGCCGTACCCATCGGGCGGCGATTGCGGGTCGAACGTGGCTCCGCTCCCGGCCGAGCTGCTCGTCGTCTCGACCAGCCGGACCCCCAGAGTCGCGGAGGCCGAGTCGATCGTGACCTGTGCACCTGGCGCGCCGCCTTCCTCGACGATGGAGCCAGACGCCGTCGCGCCGCCTTCGACCCATCCCCACGGCTCGCCATCCTGCATCGCGCAGGCTGACGCGAGCACGGCGAGGACCGAGAACAGCAATGTGTATGTGATGCGTGTCATGGTTCGCTCCTCGTATCAGTAGTCGTGCGTGCCGTGTGCGCCCGCGACGACCTCGAGCTGCAGAAACGTCTGGTGGACGAGCGAGTCGACGCCTGCTGCATCGCGGTACGGCAGGTAATCGAGCTGGTACTCGAGGCGCAGTCTCGAGAAGTGCGACGGCATCCAGCTGGCGTTGATCGCGCCGCGCTGCCGCGGCTCGGTCCACGCCGGGTCGAGTGGGTCTCCGGCCGCGGTTTCACCGGAATCATCGATCGCAATGCCCGCAACGTACTCGTAGCGAGTGCCGAACTCCCAGTATTTGGAGGGGCTGTAGTAGACGTGGGTATATCCGCCCCAATCCTGAAGGACGTCGAGCGGCACCTGCCGGCGACGCAGCATGACCTCGGTCTGCCAGCCGACTTCCTGGCGTCCGCCGCGTGTCGCATCGCGCCACTTCAGAAAGAGGTCGGTCTCGTAGATCTCGCTGACGTTGCCGCGGCCGCTCTTGTTGCGGCCGACAACCCATCCCAGCCCCCACATCAGGCTGGTATTGGAAGAGAACTCGAAGAATTGCTCGAGGCGGGTGTTCAAGGTCAGGTCGAGCGGGCTCTCGATGGCGTCGGGGGCCGGGATAAACGAGCGGCCAGTCGCGTCGCCAGCGACGTTCTGGGCGGAGACGAGGACCTCGGAGAACCAGGGCGTCGGGAGCAGTCGGCTGACCTCCAGCCCCAGGCCACGCAGCGACTCGCCGCCGAAGAATTTGGCGTTGACCAGCGGCTGGGTCACGAATTTCCAACTGTGGACATGGGTCGGATTGAGTCGGCCGACCTTGGTCTTGAACTGGCCAGCTCGGACCTGGAGCTTCCATGGGAGCGAGAGCGTGGTGATGTACGCTTCTTCGATCTCGACGCCGAAGAGCGAGAAGAGGATCGAGCTGTCGAAGCGAAAATACGGGTCGACCGCGGCGCCAACGGCCAACTCTAGGCCCTGGAGGTTGAAGCCGATATTGCTGGGGTCGTGGCCGCCGCGCAGATCCGGGTTGTCGCTGCTGAACCACGCGGCCGTCGTATCCAAGATCAGCGAGATCTCGGGGTTCAGCGACTGAACGGCGCCCCCGGAGCCCGACGACTGCTCGCCGTCGCCCTCATCGTCGGCGAGTGCCGCCTCGATTTCGGCGAGCTCGGCGTCGGTGTCGTCGGCGTCGGTGGTGTCCTCACCCTCGCCCCCGGTCTGCCCCCCGGTCTCCTTCTCTTCGTTCGGTCGGCCGGGGGTTACAGGGTCGTCCTCTTGGTCGTCCTCGTCTTCGCTTTCGGGCTGTTCTTCAGCCGTAACTTCGCGCTCGAGTGCCTCGAAATCCGATTCAACACTGTCTCGTGCGGACGAATCGTCCGCGTCGCCGTCCTGCGCATGGCTCGACAAAGGGGTGATGCCGATGCACACGACTGCGACCAGGGGTCCCAGTAGGCGTTTCATTTGTAAGAAGGTCCTGCGTCTGACCCGCACCGCGCGGGCCGCCGCTCGAGGCGGCGATCAGTTCACAAACTGCGATAACTTCTCAGACGAGGCCGGACGGAGGGGAAAGTCCGGGAGAGACATGCAAGATGTCGATCGGCTGGTAGGTGCCGATCTCAGTGGGCGTTGCTTCGAGCTCGAGTCCTTCGGCCGGGGGCGGAAGGTCGAGCAGTGATGCGTGTACGTCGGGCATCGGGACCGACGCGTCGTTGAGCCACATGTGCAGCTCGCAGGGGTTGTCGTCGGATGTCGGGTCTTCGTGATCGATCGGCGTCTCGGTGTGTGCCAGGACATCGGTCGATCCACTGTCTCGCACATCGTGATCACCGGCGTGCTCGACCTCCTGATGGGTTTCGCAGTAGACGTGGTCGACGAGCACGACGTGTGCGACCGCCCCGATGACGCCGTTGAGCATCAGCAGGGTCAGTGATATTGCGACCACGACTCGCACCCAGCGGGTGGCGAGCATGCCGCGAATATGTCGTGAACCTCGAATCATGAACATCGTCCTACGAGAACATCAGTCGGCGGACACGCTAATTAAGAACTGTTCTAAACGCAAGAGCAAGTCCGAGGTCGAATGTCGCGTTGATGTCGGTACTTCGCTGGTTGTGGATTAAATCACCGACTCACTTATGTTACCCGCCTGACGCGTGTTAAGCTTGCGCGGCCTGATCTTACCGAATGAATTGAAGCTCGAATGAGCGATCAGCATACCGAACAAAATCAGAACCCGGACGAGCGGGTGCAGTCCAGCGCGACGCGACCCTCGATCGAAGAAGCGATCGAAGAACTCGCGCTGATCTTGGAGAAAACGGACGCCCGCGTGCGGCGCCCGGCGATCCTCGAGGGCGCGCTGTGGTACGTCGTGACGCTCGCAGCCGTGATGCTCTCGACGCTGGCCGTGGCGCTGTTGTTCCCGGACTCGGTGCCGGTGGTGACGCGCTGGACGCTGACGCTCGGCGCGGGCGCAGCGACGCTGGGCGGATTGGTGGCTCTGTTCACCTTCGAGGCCCAGCGCGGAGATGTGCGCCAGGTGGCCTCTCGCCTGCAGCGTTATTCGCCATCGTTCCGAAACGATATCGTCGCAGCGCTCGAATTCGCCGAGACGCTCCACGAGAACCCGGACGCCTCCGAGAATCAACTCGGCTTTAGCCGGGCTATGGCGCGCGCTCACATCTTCCGCACGGTCGAGAAAGTGCGCGGGGAGGTGCGCGACGGGCACCTCGCACACCTGTTCCCGCGCCGCGACTTCACGGCTCCCGCCATGTCGCTGGCCGGGGCCCTGGTCTTGCTAGCCGTCCCGGCCGCCGTGGATGCGGACTGGACCCATGACGTGCTCATGTCACCGCTGACCGAGATCACGAAGGCCACGGAAGACTCGCCCGATATCCAACCGATCGTCGGGGACATCGGTATTTTGTATTCACACCCGGCTTATACTGGGCTCGGGCGGAAGTTCGACTCGTTTTCGACCGGGCAGGTCCGGGCTGTGGAGGGCACTGAGGTCACCGTCAAGGCCACGCCTCTGATGCAGACCGAGACCATCGAGTTGATCCACAAGTCCGGCGATAAGGTCAAAGAGCTCCCGATGAAGCAGGCGGGCTCGGGGATGGTTGAAGCGTCATTCGTGGCGCTCGAATCCGGCTCGTACCAATTCCGCGCCCGGCTGCCGGACGGCTCCGTTGTCCAGGATGGTGTAGACCGACCTGTCGACGTCGAGCCCGACGAGGCCCCCGACGTCACGATCACCTCCCACTCCGGTGAGGTCGAGGTGAGCCCCGAGGACGTGCTCGAGATCGAGTTCGACATCTCGGATGACTTCGGCATTCAGGCGGTCAATCGCGTCCACTTCTTCGCCGGAGACGAGGAGAACGCGGCCCGCAAAGCGGTCGAAATTCCCGGCATTCAGGAAGGCCCCAAGGCGACCAGCGGTTCGCTCAAATTCGACCTCGAGCCGCTGGCGCTGCAGCCCAAAGACGTCGTCATCTTTCGGATTGAGGCGACTGATAACAACACCGTGACCGGGCCGGGCGTGGGTCAGAGCGGGGCGCTGGTGCTCCGAGTCTCGAGCCCGGAGGATAAGCACCTCGAGAATATCGAGCGTCAGCAGGCGTTGGTCGAAGACCTGCTGATGCTGCTGGCGGACTACCTCGTCAACCCCGTCGGAGAGCGTCAGCCAGATGGAGACGGGCCTTATCGACAGGTCGTCACATCCGGCACGTCGGGGACCGATCTGGCCGGACGCGTCGAGAAGGTCGCCTCCATTCACGGGACAGAGGGCGAGTTGCTCGATCGCATGGAGGCGCTCGTCGCGCGACTCGCCGAAGACCCGCTGATGCTCGATCGAGACATGTCGATGTTCGAGGGGCTCTACAAGGAATTGCGAAGCGTCAATGAAGAAGGTGGCACGCTCTACGAGCGCTACCAGAGTCGCGTCGAGAGCGGCCAACTGAGCCGCGGGCCCGCCCAGAATGTGGCCGACCACGTCGCGATCACCGAGGACGTACTCGAGAAGGGCTTGCTCCGCATGGAGGAGCTGCTGGCCAGCCAGAAGATGGAGGCGGTCAAGGCGACCGCCGAGGACATCAAGGAGCTCAAAGACCGCCTCAAAGATCTTCTCGAGAAGTATAAAAAAACCGGTGATCCCGAGCTGAAGAAGGCGATCATGCGCGAGATCAAGCGCCTGCGACAGCGTATGCAGGAGCTGACGAGCCGCATGCAGATGCAGCTCGAGAAGCTGCCCCAGGAACATATGAATATGGAGGCCGTCAAACAAAAGCAGCTCGAATCTGACACCAAAAAGATGGCCGACAGTCTGCAGTCGATCGAAGACATGCTCGAAAATGACGATGTCGACGGGGCGCTCGAGGCGCTCGAAAATATGGACGCCGGGCTGGACTCGCTCACCGAGGATATGAACGAGCAGTTCGACAACGCGCAACCGCAGGGCCTCAGCGAGTTGGACAAGGAGGTCAGCGAGTTGATGGACGAGGCCAACGACCTCCAGCAGGCCGAAAAGCAGCTCGAGCAGGACACTCAGAAGCTCAACGAGGAGCTGTCGGAGGAGCGCAAAGAAAAGGTCGAGAAGATGCTCGACGAGTTCACCAAAGAGATGCTCCAGGATGTCGATCGGCAGCTCGACGAGCTCGACGATATCGCCCGCAAGGACATCCCCGAGACCCAGCGCGAGTCGATGCAGGAGTCACGCGAGTCGCTCCAGGAGCTGCGTCAGATGCTCGAGGAAAGGGACGTCGCGCAGAGCCTCGACGAGGCCGAAGACGCCCTGCGCAAGATGCGTCGTATGCGCTACTCGATGGACCTCGCACAGCGCTACACGTCGGAGTCCGACCCGCGCTCGAAGGAACTCGAGGACGCCAAAAAGCAGATCCGCGGCATGGAGTCGCGCGGCGAGAGGATGGTCGAGGACCTCGAGGATATGATGCAGAAGGCCCAGAAACAGCTCGGGCAGATGGGCGGCGAAAAGATGGAGCAACTCGCCGAGCGTCAAAAGCGGATCTCGGAGCAGGGTTCGAAGCTCGAGCAGCGCATCGGCGAGGCATCGAAGCGCTTCCCCATGCTCAAGCAGCAGCTCCAGCCGTCGATGGAGGGCTCGCAGAAGGCGATGAAGCAGGCTCAGCAGTCGCTGGAACAAGGTGATCAGCAGCGCGCGCTCGACTCCGAGCGCCAGGCGCTCGAGCAACTCGGAAAGCTCAAACAGTCGATGAAGCAGGCAGTGCGCAAGCAGAAGCAGCGCAACCGTCAGGGCAATCGCGGCGCGCGTCGCGAGGACGTCGAGATCCCCGGTGACGACGGTGAGAATGTCGGAGACGACCTGCGCGAGGACGTCATGAAGGGCATGAAACAAGAGAAGCTCGAGGACTACGAGTCCGAGATCGAGCGTTACTACAAGTCGATCGTGGAGTGATTCGATGACTCCCATGACCATGACAAAAGCGATTCGACATGTGGCGCTGGTCGCCATCTTGCTGGCGGCGACGCTCGTTTGCGGGACAGCGGCGGCGCAGACCGCCTCGGACGCCAACGGCATGCTTTCGGCCTGGCAGATGGACGAGGCCAAGCAGGTCATCGAGGATCTGTCGGACGACAGCCCCGGCGAGCCGAGCGTGATGTACCTGAAGGCGCGCTACTCGTTCTTCCAGGGCGACTACGCCGACGCGCTCCAGCAAATCGATCAGGCGTTGAGCAACGGCGGGGGCCGACCGGACTGGGAGCACACCCGCGAGATTATCAAGGCGACCCACGAGGTCACCAAAGACTACAAAAAGTTCACCTCGCCGAAGGGCCGATTCGAGATCTTTGTGGAGCCCGGCAAGGACGAAGTCCTGGTGCCGTTTGCCGGCGAGGCACTGGACGATGCGTACGACGCGCTGGGCGAGGAGCTGGGCTATTATCCTCCCACACCCATTCGCATAGAGGTCTACCCGACGACATCAACCCTGGCGAAGGTGTCTTCGCTGACCGAGCAGGAGATTCGCACCAGCGGGACGATCGCGCTGTGCAAGTACAACCGACTGATGATCACCAGCCCGAAGGCGCTCTTGCGTGGTTACGGCTGGGTCGACACCCTGATCCACGAGTACGTGCACTACGTCGTGAACTCGAAGACGAAGAATCGCGTGCCGATCTGGATGCACGAGGGGCTGGCGAAGTTTCTGGAGCGACGCTGGCGCGGGCCGGACGAGCATCGCCTGTCGCCATCCGTCGAGCATATGCTCCAGAAGCGCGTGAAGGCCAATGATCTGATTACCTTCGAGGAAATGCATCCGTCGATGGCCAAGTTGCCGAGCCAGGAAGACGCCGGGGTGGCGTTCGCAGAGGTCTACACCGTCATGGAGTACCTCCGCGAGAAGTTCGGGCCGAAGGTCTTCGTGCAGATCCTGGACGCGATTAACGAAGGCCTCGACGCCCAAGAGGCAGTCGCGAAGGTCGTCGGGAAGGACTTTGCGGCATTCGAGCGCGAGTGGCGCGCGTCCCTGAAGACTCGGCCGCCGGTCGATTTCGAGGAGTCACCCGGCTACGAGGAAAAGCTCGTCTTTCGCGACGAGGCGAAGTCCGAAAACGAGATCAGTGAGATCGAGCAGCCCGAAGCTCGCGATCACATGCACCTGGGCGAGATGTTGCAGGCGCGAGACAGGTACGGAGCGGCGCTTGTCCAGTACCAGAAGGCGCGCCGGCTCCTCGGAAATAAGAACCCGATCCTGCTCACCCGGATGGCGCAATGTCTGCGAGAGACCAACGAGCCCGAGGAGGCGCTCGAGGTGCTCCAGGAGGTGCGTCATGACTACCCGGGCTACGTGACCGGGTGGCTCGAGATGGGTCGCTCGGCGCTGGCCGCCGGTAAGTGGGAGCAGGCGCGGGACTACCTGCGAGAGGCCGCGCGCATCAACCCGTTCGACCCCGAGATCCACGAGAAGCTCGCCGAGGCCTACGAAAAGCTCGGGTTGACCGACCAGGCGGAGAAGTACCGAAAATACGCGGACCTGGTGTCCTGATTTCGATGTCCTTGACCCTCTCCGGGACGCGAGGCATCGTGCGCCGTAGCCACATTCGACTTGTTGACGCACGCCAAGAGACGCCACGAGTAAAATATGACGACTGAACCGAGCCAGGCGATGGCCGAGCAATCCAGCGACGCGACCGAGCAAGAGCTTCTCGAGAGCGTGGATGAGATCGCACATGCCCGCGAAGCGATCCTGGAGCAGGTCCGAAAGCGGATCTACGGGCAGACCGAGCTCATCGAACACCTGCTCGTGGCGCTTTTCTCGCGGGGACACTGCCTCTTGATGGGCGTGCCCGGTCTGGCGAAGACCTCGCTGATTTCGACGATGGCCGAAGTCCTGGACCTGAACTTCAACCGCATCCAGTTCACGCCCGACCTGATGCCCGCGGACATCACGGGCACCGACATCCTCGAGGAGGACCACAGCAGCGGGAAGCGCTTCTTCAAGTTCATCAAGGGGCCGGTCTTTACCAACCTGCTGCTCGCCGACGAGATCAACCGCACGCCGCCGAAGACGCAGGCCGCGCTGCTGCAGTCGATGCAGGAGTACGAGGTGTCCGCGGGCGGCAAGACCTACGACCTGGAGTTGCCGTTTCTGGTCTTCGCGACGCAGAACCCGATCGAACAGGAGGGCACCTATCCGCTGCCCGAGGCGCAGCTGGACCGCTTCATGTTCCACCTGAAGGTCGATTATCCGGAGGCCGACGACGAGGTGCTGATCGTCCGGAAGACCACGAGCAACTACAAGCCCGAGATCGAGAGCGTGCTCGACGCGCAGAAGATCCTCGAGCTGCAGGACCTGGTGCTCAAAGTGCCGGTCAGCGACGAGGTCGTGCGCTTCGCGGTGGACCTCGTTCGGCGAACGCGGCCGGCCGAGGGCGTCGCTCCGGACTTCGTGAAGGAGTACGTGGGGTGGGGCGCCGGGCCGCGAGCCAGTCAGTACTTGGTACTGGGTGGCAAGGCCCGCGCGATTCTCGACGGTCGCCTCACCGTGGCGACCGAGGATATCAAGGCGCTCGCCCCCTCGATTCTGCGGCATCGCTTGTTGACGAACTTCCAGGCCGAAGCCCAGGGGTTGTCGACCGACGATATCGTCGAGCGGCTCCTGAATAGTGTGTGATGGCTGGATGCGCTCGATGCGCCCGGGATGGGCGCATCGCGGTTTCTCTAGAAATACGATTTTATGAGTCAGGTGCTCCGCCAAAAATATCTGGACCCGGCCGTTCTCGACGAGCTCGGGAACCTGAAGGTCCAGTCGCGCACGCTCGTCGACGGTGTGCTGGCGGGTCTACACCGCTCGCCGCATCATGGCGGCTCGGTCGAGTTCGCCGAGTATGTCGAGTACTCGCCCGGCCATGAAATTCGGCATATCGATTGGAAGGTCTACGCCAAGACGGACAAGTTTTACGTCAAGCAATACGAGGACGAGACCAACCTTCGGGCGTACCTGGTGGTCGATGGCTCGGGATCGATGGACTTCCAGAGCGAGGATGCCGGCATCTCGAAGCTCGACTACGCGCGAGCCCTCGCCGCGACGTTCGCTCATCTCTTCTTGCGCCAGGGCGACGCGGTCGGTGCGATGAGCTTCGATACGGAGGCCCAGCAATTCCTTCCAGCGAGCTCCAGTAAGGCGCATATCGACGACCTCGTGTATCTGCTGGAGCAGACGCCCGGCGAGGGTGGGACGTCGATGGATGTCGCGCTTCGGTCGATGGCCGAGCGCGCGAAGTCCCGCAGCGTCGTTCTGTTCTTCAGCGACTTCCTGGATGCAGATGAAGAGGCAATGACCCTGATGAAGGTGTTGCGCCATCGCCGACTCGATGTCGCGGCGTTCCACATCGTCGACCCGGCCGAGGTGTCGCTCCCGTACGAGGGCATGACGTTGTTCGAGGGGCTGGAGGGGGAGGGCGAGTTGCTGGTCGACGCCGACGACCTGCGTGAGGCCTACCAGGAGCGGATGCGCTCCCACATGGACTACGTCAAAGCCGAGTGTGACTCAGGTAATATCGAGTACTTCCGGTTTCCGACGACCCAGCCCATCGAGCAGACGTGCCTGACGTTTCTCAGGGGGCGCTTATGAGCTTCGTCGAGCCTCTGTTTTTGCTCGGTCTGCTCGCCGCGGGCATCCCGATTGCGATCCACCTGATCAACCGGCGCAAGGCGACTCGGCAGCCGTTTCCTGCGCTCGAGCTCCTGATGGAGTCGCAGAAGAAGGAAGCCGCCAGCATCAAGGTGCGCCAGTGGCTCTTGCTGGCGCTTCGCGTTCTGGTCGTTGCGCTCCTGGCGTTTGCGCTCGCAAAGCCGTTTTTCCTCAGTGAAGAGGGCGTCACCGCGTCTGAGCGACTGCCGACGGCGGTCGTGTTCGTGGTCGACGACAGCGCGTCGATGAAGACCGACGACTGGTGGGAAAACGCGCAGGATGAGGTGGACTCGCGGCTCGATAAGCTGCGGCCGTGGGATGAAGTCGCCCTGATCACCACGTCTCAGTTGAACGGTCCGGTCAGCCGACCCAAAAACGCACACGATGCGGTGCGGGATGCATTCGAGGAGATAGAGCCGGGCAGTCAGACATCGGACCTGACCGACGCCCTGGTGGCGGCGCAGGACGCGCTGGCCGCTTCGCAGCTGCCCAGCCAACGGATCGTCTTGGTCAGTGACTTCGCTCGAGGCGGCTTTCCGCTCGGTGAAACTCCGTCAGAGGTGGTGTCGCATACGGTCGAACAGGTCAACGTGCGCGACGACGAGAACACCCCCAATAATGTCGGGGTCGTCGGGGTGGATTATCGCCAGCGAAACGCCGGGCAGGAGGCGGTCTGGGAGATCAATACGACCCTGCGCAACTTCGGCGAGGAGGATGCTGGTGAAGTTCAGGTTCAACTGCATATCGACGATACCAATGTGGCGACGGGTCTGGTCGATATTCCAGCCGGTAAGACCGCCACGCACACCTTTCAACACAGGTTCGAAGGCAGCGGACTCAAGCAAGCATTCGTTCGCGCCAAGTCCGGCGATGCCTACGATGCCGACGACCGCTACTACTTTACGATCCGACTCAAGGACCGGGTTCGCGTGCTCCTGGTCAATGGCGAGCCGACCAGCGTAGCGTACTCGGACGAATTGTACTTCCTGATTCGCGCGCTCAACCCGGGTGGAAACTCCGGTGAAAGTACCATCGTGCCGGTCACGACGACGCCCGATGCGCTCGCGACGCGGGATCTCGCGGGCTTTGACGTCCTGGTCTTGGCGAACGTCTCGAGCGTCAAGAAGGCTGTGGCCGACCGACTCGAGGGCTTCGTGAACAAGGGCGGCGGCCTCCTCGTGTCGATGGGCGACCAGGTCGACGTCGACGCATGGAACAAGACGATGGCGGAGTTGCTCCCCAAGCCCTTGCGGGGCCTGAAGCGGCTCGCACAGAAGGATGACCCGGATGCACCGGTCAAGATCACACATTTTGGGCCGGGACAGCGCTCCCACCCGATATTTCGTGTCTTCGACTTACCCGGCGGTGCCTCGTTGCAGTCCGTCCAGGTCTTTAGCTACATGCTCTTGCAGCCTTCCCCCCCCGAGCAATCCGAGACGGTGCTGAGTTATAAGGACGACTCGCCGGCCTTGATCGAACGACATGTGGGGGATGGGCGTGTGATGTTGTTGACGACCACGTTGGACCGTGAGTGGACCGACTTCCCGGTTCGGACCGCGTTCTTGCCGTTGATGCGCCGCGCTGTGCAGTATTTGGCCAGACGCGTCACCTCGACCGGGCGAGAGAAGCCGGTCGTCGGTGAGCCGTTGGAGCTGGAGGTGACCGGGCTGGTTCGAGAACAAGCCGTGGTGACCGGGCCCGACGACCAGCGCGCGATACTGGAGCCGGCCGATGGTATGGTGTCGTTCACACCGAAGTCCGTGGGATTCTACGAGGTCTGGGCCGATTCCGACGAGCCGCGCGGCGACTCGGAGAGCCCGAGGAATCGACTCGATGGCCTCGCGTTCTCGGTCAATGTGGCACCCGAGGAGTCGAAACTCGGTCCTCTGCCCGAGGGAGCGCTGGACGCATGGCTCGGCAAGGACGAAGCTGGTGAAGCCGGTGAGGGCGCGACAGCAACTCGCGAGCGACGCGTGAACCTGTGGTCGCCGCTGCTGTTCGCGATTACCCT
>JBNJFZ010000070.1:0-25673 GCA_051747295.1 Myxococcota bacterium | reverse complement strand
CTCGCTGTATCGCTCACTTCGTTCGCTCGCACGGAGGGGCGGAGGCGTGGAGCATGGAGGGCGCGTTCACGATGCGAGGCTTGCGCAGCAAGCCGATACAGCGAGCGAGCGCCAGCGAGCGATACCGCGAGGCTTGCGCAGCAAGCCGATACTGCGAGCGAGCGCCAGCGAGCGATACCGCGAGGCTTGCGCAGCAAGCCGATACCGCGAGCGAGCGCCAGCGAGCGATACCGCGAGGCTTGCGCAGCAAGCCGATACAGCGAGCGAGCGCCAGCGAGCGATACCGCGAGCCGGCGCAGCCGGCGATACCGCGAGCGAGCGACCATTAGAAAATTCTAATCGCCTCTCTCAAGACGCGAGGGCACCCGACGCTTAGGTTCAGAATCGAAGTCGGCGAGACGACGTGTTTCGCCACTCGGTTCGACAACCCTATGCAGGCCTCGCCATGAGACGCCTCACATTCGCACCAGTCCTCGCGGCCGTCATGCTGACTTCGGCGCAAGCCGCGGCAACGACCTGTCCGTCCGAGGTGCCGCTGGACTGGAGCAACGTCACGAAAGTCGCGGGTTCGATCTGGGAAGACACGTCCGGACAGGCATGGGAGACCCGCAAGACGGGCACGCAGCGTGCCAACAATGCGGTCCCGGGTCGCCTTCGGGCCCTCGAAGGCTCCGTCGCCGGGGAGTTCAACACCCAAGGCCAATCGGCCATCAACGAGTACATCGCTGACGCGACGCTGACGATTCAGCTCGGTCAACTGCAGCGCCAGCGACACGCCAGGTTCGAGGCCGAGGAGCGCGCCATCCATGCCGAGGCGCGCGCCGACAAGTCATCCTACGTCTACAGCGTTCAGGAGGCATTCGTCGTATGGCGGGCTGCCGCGCTCGAGCGGCGCCACCTCGAGGACTTCCTCGTCGAGGCGACCGAGGAGCTCGAGCCGGTCCGAAAAGCCCACGAGCGCGACCTCGTCACCGACCTGGACCTCGCCGATCTCGAGTCGGAGACCGCCCGACTCCGAGCAGAGTTGACCGACGCACGACGCGCTTCCGAGTTTGCACGTGCCACGTTGTTGGCACGCCTCGGGCGCGATTGCGCTCTCACCGAGGTAGATACCGAACCGCTGGACATCGAAGAAATGCCATCGCTCGATAGCCGGGATAATCCATGGAGAGACGCCATCGAAAAGGTAGAGGCGCTTCCGGCGGTCCAGGCTCGGCGCGCGCGCACCGAAGCAATGCGTGCAGAAGCGAGCGTGCTCACAGCCTCGGAGCCCCTCGAAATGTCCGTTGGTGGCGGTTTTCGAAGCGTCGGCTTCGAGGAGAATTTCCTCATCGGCACGCTCGGGTTCGCCCTCCCGCTGGCCAGGCCCGGCTCGATGGAATCCGCCCTGAGGTCGAGTGAAGCGAGCGCGGCTGACCACGAAATCGACTGGATGATCCAGAGAAGCCGTGCCGAGCTCCGCGCGCGAGCCGACCGCTACGAAGCGCTCCTGGCCAGCTACGCGCGGTATTCGGATGAGCTCCTCGAGTCGATGCGGCAGCGCGTCGAGCTCGCCGAGCAGGCGCTCGTGAAGGGGCATATCGAGATGGACCGCCTCATCCGTGCGCGACGCGACCTCCACGAGGCCTTCCACCGCGTCGTGTCGCTCTACACCGAAATCAAAGCCCATCACTTGCGAGCCGACGCCCTCGAAGCATGGCTCGAGCCTCCCGGGAGTGCAGAACGATGAATAAACTCACACTCATAGTGTCAGTCGCCGCTCTATTTGTAGCCCTCTCCGGCTGCAACGAGCAGGCCCAGACAGCGACCAGCGACTCGAATAGTGAAGGCAGTACAAGCTCGGCCGGCACCGATCGTGTCGCATACGAACAGGTCGAGGCCGGATCATTGATGGATCTGTATATGTTGCCAGCCGAAGTCGTGATTCCCACGGAGGCGGCCGTCCAGGGGGGCCTGTCGGTCAGCTTCCGCGTGGAGTCCTGGAAGGTGAGCACCGGGCAAGACGTCGAAATGGGCGATGAGATGGCCGTTGTCACGAGCCCGGACCTTCGCGACCTCAAAAGCCAGCTCGGCCGAGCCCAGCGTGTATTCCGGGAGCGCGAAGCGCTCGTCGAGGAACAACGAGAGGCCGTCGAGGCAGGCTTTCAATCGACGCAGTCGCTCTACGAGGCCCGGGCGAGCCTCGCGGAGGCGCGAGGAGCGCTGATCTCGGCGCGCAGTCGGCTCGATGAGCGAACGCAGGGCCAGCTCGAGCGCGACGGAGACAGGTGGAGTTGGGTCGCGCCCGCGGATGGAACGATCGGTGAGATCACATGCAGCACCGGGCAACTCCTGGCTGCCGGCGCGAGCTGTTTCCGGTTGAACACTCCTGCCCGCGCCGAAGTGCGCGTCCCGGTGCCGGAGCGCTTCCTGGAGCAGGTCGATTCGGAGACGACAGCGACGTGGCACACGGCGAGCAAGCTCCACACCGAAGAGGGCCTGCCGATGATCCTCGCGCGCCGAGCGCCTGCGCTCGACGCGACGAGCCGAACACAGGCGCACTTCTTCCGACCGGACCCAGACGGTGCGCGAGCAGATTCAGGCCAGCTTCGTCCGGGTTCATCTGGCCGAATCGAGCTCCACGTCGATGCACGGAAGGGGCTGGTTCGTGTCCCCAAGCTCGCCGTGACCCGTATTCAGGGGCGCGACCACGTGTTCAAAAAGACGGGCGACGACACACAAGAACCGGTTAAAGTCGAGACGCATGGCCAGCGGGGCGAGGACCTGCTGGTCGCCGGAGACGGACTGTCAGCGGGTGACTCGGTCGTCTCACGCGGTGCCTTCTATCTCAAGAGCGTACTGACCTTCGAATAGCCCACGACAGACAGGAGCAGCCGTATGTGGCTGATCAACAAAATTATCGAGGCGAGTGTCAAAAACCGCCTCTTCGTTGCAGTGGGTGTGCTCGCGTTTGTGGCGCTCGGGGCCTGGGGCGTGACCCAGGCACGCTTCGACGCATTCCCAGACATTACGAAGACGCAGGTGCAGGTCGTCACCGCCTCGCCGGGTATGGCCTCCGAGGAAACCGAGCTCCTCGTCACGCTGCCCATCGAGCGCGAGTTGGGCGGCATTCCGGAAGTACGCGAGATGCGGAGCCTGTCACGCACCGGCATTTCGTCGATCGTGGTCATCTTCGAGGACGGCACCGAGATGTGGCACGCCCGGCAGATGGTCAAGGAGAAGCTCGACGCCGCCCGCGACGCCATCCCGAAAGAAGCCGGGACGCCCCAGCTTGGGCCTCCTGCCACCGGTCTCGGAGAGGTCTTCCAGTTTACAGTCTCCAGCGATCGCCATACCGGCGCCGAGTTAGACCGCATCTTCCGCCGCGACATCGCGCCGCGGCTGCTGACTGCCGAGGGTGTGGTCGAGGTCAACGCCTGGGGCGGCGGAGCTCCGCAACTCGATGTCGAGGTCGATCCGTTCGCCCTCGCGGCCCGGGATCTGAGCATCCAGGACGTGCGCGACGCCCTCGGCCGGTCGGTCGGCTTGCAGTCCGGCGGATCGATCGTGACGGGGCCCGAGCGCATCCTGGTGCGGGCGATCGCAAACCCCACCGAGCCCGAAGAACTCGAGGCGATCCTCATTCGGGGCGGCGACACGCCGACCTCTCTCGGTGACGTCGCTGAGGTGTACGACTCGAAGGCGATGACCGTGGGCTTTGGGTCCGCCCAAGCCGAGGGCGAAGTCATGTTCGCCGTTGCCCAGCTACTGCGGGGTGCAGACGCACTCGGAGCGGTCGACCAGCTCCGAGACAATATGGAGGAGGTGCGAGCATCACTGCCCGACGGCGTCGAAGTCGACGTCATCTACGACCGTGGCAAGCTCGTCGGCAACACGCTCGACACGGTCTCTCGGTCGCTGATCGAAGGCGGCGCTCTGGTCATCCTGGTGCTACTGCTGATGCTCGGAGACGTACGCTCGGGCTTGCTCGTCGCCTCGGTCATCCCGCTCTCGATGCTCGGCGCCTTCCTCGGGCTCAACGCGCTGGGATACAGCGGAAACCTGATGTCGCTGGGGGCCATCGACTTCGGGCTCATCGTCGACGGCTCGATCGTCGTGGCCGAGAGCATCGTCGCACTGGAGTTGGTCCAGCGTGCAAATAAGCGCGAGCAGATCATCGAACAGACGCAGTCCGTCGCCAAGCCCGTCCTCTTCGCCGTCGGCGTTCTGTTGTTGGTCTACATCCCGATACTGACGATGACGGGAACCGAGGGGAAGCTGTTTCGACCGATGGCGCTCACCGTGTTGCTCGCCTTGAGCACCGCGCTGATTCTCTCGTTCACATACATCCCGGCGATCGCGTCGTGGGTCGTCGAGCCGAAGGGAAAAAAACACACGTGGCTAGTGCGCAAGCTCGAGGCTATCTACCAACCCGCGCTGGACTACGCGATGCAGAAGCCGCTGCTCCCCGTGGGTGCAGCCATCGGAGTCCTGGCCTTGAGCGTCGTGCTGGCGATTGACAGCGGCACTGAATTCGTGCCGCAGCTCCAGGAAGGTGACATCGTCGTGCAAACGGCTCGGGTGCCCTCGATCAGCGCCGAGCAGGCACTCGAGGAGGCCACGCGCATCGAGCGCATCATCGGCGAATTCCAGCCGGTCGAACGAGTCGCAAGCCGAACGGGCGCGCCGGGCGTGGCGACCGACCCGATGGGGCTGGAGGAGTCCGATATATTCGTCCAACTCAAACCGCGCGACCAATGGGAGGGCTTCGCCAGCCAGCAGGAGATCGTCGCGTCGATCTCGAGTCGCCTCGAGGCCGCCGACCTCGGCACCGAGCTGACGTTCACCCAGCCCATCGAGATGCGATTCAACGAGATGCTCGAGGGCATCACCAGCGACGTCGGCGTCAAGGTCTACGGCCCGGAGCTCGACGAAATCCTGCGGATCTCCCACGACGTCGCCGAGAAGCTCGAGGCTATCGATGGGGCCGCCGACGTGGCGCCGCCGACGATTGAAGGCCAGCCCAGCTATGAAGTCGAGTTAACCCCCTCGAAGCTGGCGCTCTACGGGCTCGATGCCCGGGCGGTCATGGATGTCGTCGCGGGGGTCCGCCGCGGCACGCCGATCGGCTCCATTCAGCGCGGCCAATTTCGCGACCCGATCGTCATCAAGCTCGACTACGACGAGGATGAGCCGCTGGGCGCGCTCCCGATCAGCCTGCCGGGTGGCGGCTCCGTACCCCTGTCATCGGTCGCCGACGTCACACGCACCACGACCCCGTCGATCATCGAGCGCGACAGCGGAAGCCGACGCTATATCGTCGAAGCCAACGTGCGGGGACGCGACGTCGGCGGCTTTGTGCAGGACGCCCGGGCTTCTGTGGCAGACATCGATCTCCCAGACGGCTATTGGATCGAGTGGAGTGGAAAATACGAACAGCTACAGGCCGCCGCACAGAGAACGGCCATCACGGTCCCGGTGGTGCTATTTTTGATACTCGGGGTCCTGTACGTCGCGTTCCGAAACTGGCGTATCGCGCTGCTGATCTTCCTGAACGTCCCCGTCGCCGCGTCGGGCGGGCTGATCACGCTGTACCTGCGGGGCCTGCCGATCTCGATGAGCGCGATCGTCGGGCTGATCGCCCTGTTCGGTATCGCGGTGATGAACGGCTTCGTGATGCTCAACCGAACGCGCGAGATCCAGCGCGAGCATGGCGCCGAGGTCGCCGCCAGGCGTAGCGCCAAGGAGCGGTTCCGCCCGGTCTTGATGACCGCGATGGTCGCAGGAATCGGCTTCTTGCCGATGGCGTTGCAAGTCGGGGTGGGCGCGGAGGTGCAGCGTCCACTGGCGACGGTCGTCATCGGCGGACTCATCACCAGCACCTTGTTGACGCTGGTAGTCATTCCATCACTGTACGCAAAGTTCATCCCCGACGAACTCGACGAGGAGGCGACCGACCGTGTATGAACGACGTCGAGTGCATTGCGGCGGTGACTCTCCGCCTCCTCATGAGATCCCGGCGGACGACGTCATGCTGATACTGGTGGTCGAAGACGAAGCGAGCGTCTCGCAATTCCTGACGCGCGGCCTCCGCGAAGAAGGGCACACCGTCGATCTCGCCGAGACCGGCGAGGATGCGATACGGCAAGGTGTCGCACAACCCTACGACGTCGTCTTGCTCGACTGGATGTTGCCCGATCTGGACGGACTCACGGTCCTGCGCCGCTGGAGGGATCGCGGCATGGATAGCCCGGTCATCATGCTCACCGCCCGCACGGGGGTCGAGGCCACGGTGCTCGCGCTGGACGAAGGCGCCGACGACTACATAGAGAAGCCGTTTAGCTTCGAGGAACTCCTGGCCAGGGTCCGAGCTCACGCCCGGAGGGCCGAATCATCGGGCTCCGGTTCGCGGCTCGCGCAGATCGGCACGGCGAGTGTCGACCTGCGCGAACGCGAAGTCCGGCGTGGCGAGCAGGCCTACGAGCTGACAAATCGGGAGTTCCGGCTGCTGGACTTCTTCCTGAAACACCGCGGGGAAGTGCTGAGTCGAAGTCGGATCCTCGACCGGGTCTGGGACGCCGCGCACGATCCCATGACCAACGTCGTAGACGTGTATGTGCGCTACCTCAGGGATAAACTCGACCCATCAGATACTGGCCCGGCCGACTCGGTGATCGAAACCGTGCGCGGAGCCGGGTATCGCCTCAGAGAAGGGCCGGAGGAGCAAGATGCCTGAACCTCGGCCCACGCTACAGCGCGTCATCGTGGTGCGAATCGCGGTCGTCTTCTCGTTGTTGGTCGTCGTCGGCTCCGTCGCGCTGATCTACGTGGTGGACCAACAGGCGCACGAGCAAACCGACCTGATGCTCGCGCAGGTGGTGCGCACCGAGGCCGACGGCGTATTGCGAGAATACGAGCAGGGACTGCACGTCCATGATACATCGGTCCACCTGCCGGCGCTGCAGGACATGGTCGCCGAGAAATACGCGCTGGTGTTCGGGCCGAACTGCCGCGTGCTCGCGGCGACGCACAACGTCGACGTCGACACCTTGCCAGCGGACTTGTGCGAGCAGGGACTCTCCGGCGGCACGCACGTCTTTGACACGACCGCGCTGACGGAAGCCGACGACGTTCGCCTGCGCGCTGTATCGTACGCCGTCGCCTCGCCAGATGAGGAACAGTTGGTGTTCATCTCGGCGATCGACCACGCCATCATCGACGAGTCTGTCGCACAGGCTCGCCGCGCGATCGTGGGCGGAGGCATTCTACTCGTACTCGCGGTTGTCGCCCTGGCTTTCTTCATCGCCAGAGGGCTGACACGTGAAGTCGAGCGCCTCAGCAAGTCCGCCGCGGACCTCGAGTCGAAGGCGACGGCTCTAAAGGTCGAAAACCCCGGGGAGCTCTTCGATGTCTCGGACCGGACTCCGGCCGAGATCGCACACCTGGCGCACGCTCTGAGCTCGTTGGTCGAGAAACTCCAGCGACTGCTGACGGTCCAGAGTCGATTCATCGCGGAGGCTGCACACGAACTACGCACGCCTCTGACCGCGCTGCAGGGAGAATTAGAGGTCACGCTCAGACGCGAACGCTCGGCCGAAGAATATCGAGAGACGCTCCAACGCGCACTCCGGGACAGCCGGCGGCTCTCGAACCTCGCCGAGAGCTTGCTGGACGCCGCCCGGACCCAGTCGGAGCGCATCATGACCGAACCGGTAGAGCTCGCCGGGATAGTAAAGGACGCCGTTCAGCGACATCGCGGCAAGCTAGAGGCTGCCGGGGTCGAATTGGAACTCCGTCTCGAGCAGCCGGAGCTGTATGTGATAGCCGACGAGATGTCGCTCTCTCGCGTCCTCGATAATCTCCTATCGAATATCTCCGAGCACAGCAGCGCGAGCAAAGTGCGGCTGTGGGTCGATGTCGACAGCAGCGGATCGACCGATTGTGTCGACCTGCATATTCGCGATGATGGAGCGGGGCTGCCCGACGATGTCCAAGGCTCGCTCTTCTCTCCGCTGTCCGGAGGCCGAGATGGGGGCCACGGACTTGGACTCTATATCGCCCACAAGCTCATGGCCAAACAATCCGGGCGACTCGAGTGCGTCGACGCGGAGTCGGGTGTGCACTGGAGGCTGCGGCTGAAGCGGTCTCAGTCAAAGCGAGCGTGACGGGCTTTACTCATGCTCATCGAGCGTATCGGGGCGACCCGATTACGTGGACTTGTAGATTTCGTCGAAGGCGGCGACCGCAGCGCCTTTCTCCACGTCCCATCCCTGCTCGGCGAGCGCGTCCTCGACGGCGGAGACCGTGGTGCGCAACTGGTCGCCGAGCTCGATGATGTAGCCCATGTGGCCCACGCGGAAGTAGTCCTGCTTGCGGCCCGGATACAGCCCCCCGGCCACGATGACACCACGCTCTTTAATGGAACCGAGCAGCGCCGAGTCGACGCCGTCCGGGTAGAGGATGGCGCTGAGGGTATCCGCGGCGTTCGCCGGGTCGTTCGGTAGCAACTCGAGTCCGAGCGCATCCCAGGCGGCCCGCATGGCGTCGGCGGCGTTTTCATGTTGGTCGAAGCGCGCCTCCACGCCATGCGCGCCGTCGAATCCGGTTTCGAGGATTTCCTCGAGGCCCACGGCGAGCGCGTTGATGAGGTTGGTCGCGGGCGTGGCGAAGTAGCTGGGCTTGCGGGCCTCGTAGGCCTTCATGATGGGCAGCCACTCGTGGAAGTCCATCGACTTCGGCGGCGGCGTCTCGAGCCCGAGGCGAGCTTCCATCGCTCGTGAGCTCGCCACGAGCAGCGCTAGGCCGGGTGGCAGCCCAATCGCCTTCTGAGACGCGGTCAAATAGACATCGGCACCCCACTCTTCCATCCGGAAGCGCTCCGCAGCCGTCGCGCAGACGCCATCGAAGATCGACAGGGCGTCGTGCTCTCGCGCGAGCCGGGCCAGCGCTTCGGCGTCTACGCGCACGCCGGTCGAGGTGTCGACGTGCGTGGCGTAGAGCGCGTCGAAGTCCTGCTTTTCGAGCTCCGCGGCGACGTCGTCGAGATTCGGGACGTCGCCGACGGCGGCGCCGACCTCGACCACGTTCACGCCTCGGCGGGCGAGCATGTCGGCCATCCGGTCGGAGAAGTAGCCGCTGCTGACCACGAGCGCGTTCTGGCCCGGGTCCAGCAGGTTGACGACCGCCATCTCCATGGCGAGCGTACCGCTGCCCGCGACGATAAACGGCTGGCTGTCTTCCGCCGCGCCCCAGACGCTGCGCATCCGCTCGACCGACGCTCCGAAGGCCTCGATCACATCCGGCGCCACGTGCGACGGCGGCGGCGTCGCGAACGCCTCCTGGACGGCAGGAGATATCTCGATGGGGCCGGGAATCATCAACAGTGAGCGAGCAGCCATAAGTCTTTCCGTAGAGCGATGGGAGACGAATCCGTCGGACCACTGAGGCATAATTCAATCTCGCCGTCGCTGCAATCCCGATGCGCACGACCCAAGAGTCGTCGTGCGGCCATCTTGGCCGCACGCCGTCGCTGCGCCCAAGATGGGCGCAGCACACTTCAACACGAGCGGCTTCATTCGAGCGTTCCGCAAGACCGGCAGGGCGTGCTAAGGTACTGGCGTTGCCCGACAAACTATGGCCGAACGATACGGTCGGAGACCAAATGAACGTCCAGCGCATTGCCATCGCCCTCGCCTGTGCCGCAAGCCTTGCGGCGTGCCACGACCCCGACGGCAGTGCCGACACGGGCGGCTGGCAGACCCAGCACGACGCCTCGAGCGATGATACCGGCACTGAGGCGGACGTCGCCGACGAGGATGCCGCGAGCACGGACACTGGATCTGACGTCGCCGCGCCCGACTGCGTCCCCAGCGAAGAAGCCTGGAACCAGAACACGAAACCCTACGTCGATGAGTACTGCGGCGAGTGCCACGGCGACACTCCGGATTTCGGCGCGCCTTACTCGCTGACGAGCTACAACGACCTGGTCGCCGGGCCCGAGGGCGAGCGCAAGGTAGACCGCATGGCCGTGCGGCTGCTCGATGGCACGATGCCACCTGCGGGAAGCCCCCAGCCAGACCACGTCGCGCTGGACACGCTGGTCGAGTGGACGACGTGCGGACAGCAGCATGCCGACCACTCCGATGGATTGCAGGCCAGCCACGACGCCTGGCAGGCCCCCGAAGAGCCGCCCGCAAACGCCGAGTCCTTCGACGTCACAGCCAGTGAGTGGGCAGTCAGCCCAACCACCCTCGACTCATACCGCTGCTTCACCGTCGATGCGCCCATCAGCGAGCCGCGGCTGGTCCAACGAATCGACCCGGTCGTCGACGACTCGCGCGTGCTCCACCACACCATCCTCGCGCTCGATAAAGGCGGCGACGGACGCAGCGGCGAGTTCGGCTGTAGCGGATTCCCGCCGGGCGACTCCTATCTGTACGCGTGGGGGCCCGGCCAACTGCCGGTGCAATTCGACGACGGCGGGATGCTAATCGAGCCCGGCGACCGATTCGTCCTGCAAATCCACTACAATAACGGCGCGGGTGCCGAGGATGTGGCCGATTCGAGCGGCGTCCGCATCCACCACACGCCAACCGGAGGCACGCGCTACTACATGCGCGAGACCGGCGTGCTGTTCTTTGCGATCGGGCCCGGCCAGGAGCGCAGCTTCACCGGGACCTGCGATGTGGAGACCGAGACGAATATCGTGGCCAGTTGGCCGCACATGCACGAGATCGGAACGGAGTTCGAGAGCGTCATCGTCCGCGAAGACGGCACCGAAGAGACCCTCATCTCCCTGACGGGTTGGTCGTTCGAGGCACAACTCATCTACGACACGCCGATGACCCTGTATCCCGGCGACCAGATCAAAACCAGGTGCACGTACTTCAATGACCGAGATCAGATGACGACCGCCGGGACGGGCACCAAAGACGAGATGTGCTTCAATTTCTTCTTCGCCGACCAGCCCATCTGCAACGGACTTTGAGCTCTGAAACGGCTCGATCATTCGGGTGACGACGCGAGATTTTGACGCGGTGCGGCATTTTCGCCCCTCGCGTATTCACGCCACCGAACAAAACACGCCATTCGCCGCGCTCGCGACGAATATAACCGACCGGTAAAACCGATAAAAACCAACACCTTAGCCCGCATGCGAATTCGCGTATTCAAAATGAATACGCTTTCTGGCGCACAGGGTTTCCACGCGGCCCCTCAAGAGATAACGTATTTTCTATAGTTAAGGAGCTGGTTAAGAGGCGGTAGATCGGCATAAACACGCCGAAATACCGCCACTTATTTTATGGTGAGCGCCGGTCGAACACGTTCGCCGGTGCGGCCGGAAAGCTACATTCTGAGCGAGTGTCTGCCCCAACTCGGTCGGCCCCGTCGCGACCCGCCTCGCCCGACCATCCTCCGCCCAAAAATAGAGCCTGGAGAGCAAATGCGCCGTTTTTGTACCTTATTATTTGTCGTTGCCCTGGCAACCAGTGGTTGTGGAAGCTGTGATGATTCCAAAACTGGAACGAATAACGGCTCCGATACAGGACAGGCCGACACCGGTGCAGATGGTGAGGCGCAGTGCGTCGACGCCGACAACGACGGATTTTTCGATGCCGAGGGCTGCGGGACCGCAGTCGACTGCAACGACGCCGACGCGTCGATCAACCCGGACGCCATGGAGACCTGCGGCGACGGCATCGACAACGACTGCAGCGGGACGGTCGACGACGGTTGCGAGGCGTGTACCGACGGCGACACACAGGAGTGCGGCACGGACGTGGGCGCCTGTGAGATCGGCACGCAAACGTGTGTCGACGGCGAGTGGAGCGCGTGTGAGGGCGGCGTCCAGCGTGAGGCTGAAGTCTGCGACGGCGTCGACAACGACTGCGACGGCGAGACCGACGAGAATGGCGAGAGCCTCTGCGACGACGGCATCCTCTGCAACGGCCAGGAGACCTGCAACGCAGGGAGCTGCGAGGCGGGCGAGCCGGTCGACTGCTCGCAATTCGACGGCGCATGCACGATCGGCAAATGCGCCGAGAAAGACGGCTCGTGCGTGCAGGTGCTCGAGGAAAACGGAGTGAGCTGCGACGACGGAAACTTCTGCACCATCGACGGCGTCTGCCAGGACGGCGTCTGCGAGACCTCGCCGCGCGACTGCTCCGGCGAAGGCGACCAGTGTAATACGGGCGTCTGCGACGAGGACGCCGATGCGTGCGTCCCTCAACCCCTCTCCGACGGCACGACCTGTGACGACGGCTCCTTCTGCACCGTGGCTGACGCCTGCTCCGACGGCGTCTGCGGCGGTACCGCGCGCGACTGCTCCGGCGAGAGCGACCAGTGCAACGAGGGCGTCTGCGACGAGAATGCCGACGCATGCGTCCCTCAGCCCATCGCCGACGGCACATCCTGCGACGACGGTCAGTACTGCACGACGAACGACACCTGCCAGCAGGGAACATGCACCGCCGGGCCCGCAAGACAGTGCGGCGCAGCCGGTGGCTCGTGCCGCACGGGGACGTGCGATGAGGCCAACGATACCTGCACCGGGGACCCGGTCCCCGATGGCACATCCTGCGACGATGGCTCCTTTTGCACGATCGACGACTCCTGCCAGGCCGGCACCTGCAGCCCCGGACTTCCCAGGGATTGCTCGAGCGCGGGCGACCAGTGCAACGAAGGCACCTGCGACGAGAACCTGAATAGGTGCACCGCCCAGCCGGTGGCCGACGGCACGAGCTGTGACGATAACCGATTCTGCACGATCAGCGACGTATGTACGTCGGGCTCGTGTGGCGGCTCGAACCGCGACTGCTCCAGCGAGACCGACCAGTGCAACACCGGCGTCTGCAACGAGACAGCCGACCAGTGCGAGGGCCGACCGGTCTCGGACGGCACGACCTGCGACGACAGCCTGTTCTGCACCGTCTCCGATACGTGCACGTCCGGGACCTGCGGCGGCTCGACGCGCCCGTGCGGCTCGGCCGGCGACCAGTGCAATGACGGTATCTGCGACGAGAGCAGCGATGCCTGTATCGCCTCCCCCAAACCCGACGGCACGACGTGCGACGACACGGAATACTGCACGACCAACGACACGTGTAGCGGCGGTACCTGCAACGGCTCGTCTCGTGACTGCTCCGCGTTCGATGACCAGTGCAACACCGGCGTGTGCGACGACAGCATCGACTCGTGCAAACCAGTCCCGGTCACGGACGGTACGAGCTGCGACGACGGGCTGTTCTGCACGCAGAATGACGCGTGTACGTCGGGCACCTGCGACGGCACGCAGCTGGACTGCAGCAGCCTGAATACTCAGTGCGAGCGCGGCGTATGCGACGAGAGCGCGCAGTCCTGCATCACCGAAGACCGACCCGATGGGTCATCCTGCAGCGATGGACTCTATTGCACGGTCAACGACAGCTGCCAGTCGGGCTCTTGCACCGGCTCGAGCCGCGACTGCTCGAGCTTCGGGAGCGGCGACCCCTGCGCTGATGGCATCTGCAACGAGTCAGCGAACACCTGTGAGACGCAGATCGACACGACGTGTTGCGACACGACCGTCGACAACGACCTGGACGGCTCCAACCAGTGCGAGGACTGCGATGAATCCGACGGCTCGGTTTATCCGGGCGCCGCGGAGCGCTGCAACGGCGTCGACGACGACTGCGACGGGCTGATCGACGAGGACTTCGACCAGGATGGCGACGGCTACAGCGTCTGCTCTCAAGACCCGACGGTCCTCGACTGCGACGACAGCAACCCCAACGTCAACCCGGGGGCCACCGAGGACTGCGGCCCCGACGGAACCGGCAACGGCATCGACGATAACTGCAACGGCTACATCGACGAGGGCTGCGATCCGTGCACGACCGACGACGTCGACGGTGATGGCTACTCGGAATGCGACGGCGACTGCGACGACAACGACGCCTCGCGCTACCCGACCGCGCCCGAGCAGTGCGACGGGGTCGACAACGACTGCAACGTCTACACGCGAGCGAATTGCGGCGTGTCGGAGCCGTGTAACTTCGATGGTGATAGCGACCCGAGCAATGAGTCCGACGTCTGCCAGGACGACATGATCTGCGGCTGCGAGGTCAACGCCTCGGGAAGCTGCAACGGAAACTACCTGTGTACGCCCTTCTGCAACGCCAGCTTCACCGGTGGAGTCGGCGACGGCTGCGGCAGCGACCAGACGTGCCTGTACGACCTATTGCGCTCGTCGAATATCCATGGATGCGCGGTCCGCGAGGAAGTGCCGGGCACCAAGCTCGGTGGCGAGACATGCAGTGCGGACTCGGAGTGCCGGAGCCTCAACTGCGACAAACTCTGCCGGGGCCCGGGCTGCAACACCGAGTACTGCCTCGACTGGTGCTCCAGCGACGCATACTGCGGCTCCAACGCGACCTGCCGCCTGCGCAGAACCACCGATCCTGACACAGGGATCGATGGGCGCTGCTGGCCCGACGGCGGCCCCTTCCTGGGGGCCAATGCCGTCGGCGACACCTGCTCGTCCGACAGCGACTGCGACCACGGATTCTGCATGACGGACCCGAATACCGGGAGCAAATATTGCACCGAGGCGTGCTGCCAGGAGTCGGACTGCCCGGGCGGTTTCTCCTGCGGCATGCTCGGCGACAAGGTCGACACGAGCTACGTATACGGCCCGGAGACGGCGTCCTCGTGCACCACCGACTCGGATTGCACCGGCGAAGGCGGGATCTGCAACAACGGCTCATGCGTCTGGAGGCTCACCACGAGCTCTCCGATGTGTATCAAGGAAGTCGGCGGGCAAGGCACGCGTCTGGCCGGCAACGCCTGCTCGTCGAATGACCAGTGCGCGAGCGGCTTCTGCGAGAAGGATCTGGGCGTGTGCATCTCGACGTGCTGCAGCGACTCGACCTGCCCGAGCGGGTTGTCCTGCGAGAAGCAATACGTCCAGAACGACACCGAGCGCATCACCCAGGTCCGCGTCTGCGTCAACCTGAGCACCGACGATGTGCTCGAGTACAAGTAGACACACCGCAACCTGCCTCGCACAAGCCACGCCCGCCTGATTTGATGTCAGGCGGGCGTGGTTAATTTCTCCCGTAGCAATCAGTCGAGGCTCACCGAGCTTGCTACGAGGAGGATGCACGATGAAAACGAAACCGTTTCTCCAATCGATTCGCGGCCGCACAGGATTAGACGAGACCGCAGCAATGGCAGCGGCCGAGGCCACTCTGCAGACGCTCGGCGAGATCGTTCCGCAGAAGGCGCGAAAGCACATCCAGAAAAAGCTACCCGAGGACCTGGAGGCGGCCCTGACCAGAGGTGAGGCGGGCCAGGACTTCGATCTCGACACGTTCTATGCCCGGGTGGCAAAGCGCGAAGGCGTCGCGATGGGCTTCGGCATGGAGCATGCCCAGGCAGTCTGCCAGGCGCTCGCCGAACAACTCGATAACGAGGACCGCGTGTTCATCGAGAAGCGGCTCCCCGAGGACTTCGAGGTGCTCTTCGAGGCGCCCGAGGTCAAGACCGTGCCGCCGCACGAGCAAACCGCTCCGGTCAGCGACCGCGAGCCGCCGGTCGAAGAGCCGGAGTTATCCACAGAGTCCCCGGGACGCCCCGCTCAGAGTGGTTCGGTCGTAAACTCCCCGAACCCCAGAGGCGACCGAAAGCTGGCGACCGGCAAGAGCGGCCCGAATGAAGGTCACGACCTCGCGACCGGCCGGGCAGGCGCATCTGAGGGACGCGACCTGGCCACCGGCGTGCCACCGGACCACGTGCCAGAAACAGGTGAAGACGAAGACTGAGACAGATCGCGCGGATCGGTGTGCGCGGGAGGCACGTACGAGGCTTCAAGCTACATACCGCGCACCATTCTCGGCCAGCCAGCGCTTGCGCTCCTGGTAGTCGGGCATGGCGCGCTCGACCGTCTTCCAGAACGCCTCGTCGTGGTTCGGCTCGTCGACGTGGGCGAGTTCGTGGACGATCACGTAGTCGATGATGCGCGGCGGCAGCAGAATCGTGCGCCAGTGAAAGTGGAGGGCCCGAACGCCACACGAGCCCCAGCGGTAGCCGAGGTCGCGCACGCCGAGTTCCTGTTCGTCGACGCCCATCTTCCCGAAGAATCGCTCGCAGCGCTTCTCTAACCACGGCTTCGCGTGCCGCTGATACCAGTCAACGAACACCGAGCTCGCCTCGTCTCGCACGTCTGACCGCATCTCGAAATACCCGCCGTAGAGCCCCAACTCGGGCGCATCCTCGTCGTCCACGAACCTCAGCCGATACCGCCGCCCCAGATAGTAGAAGCTCTCGCCGGCCACGTACTCCTTTTGGACCGCCGAGGCGTTCAACATCTCCTTCTCGGCGAGTTTCGTGTGCACCCAGACCTGCTTGGTCTCGGCCACGCGCTCGATCGTCGAGCGAGGGCAATCCGTGGGCACATGCAACAAAAGGGAACCGTCGCGGTCGACGGTAATGCCGATCGTCTTACGCCGCGCGCTGCGTCGTAGCTCGAACTCCAGCTCGCCTATGGTCAGTGTTTCGTTCAATTCGAGAATCGGTGTCTGTTCTCGCGGGCCACATTGACCAGCCGCGTCGCGATGGCCTGCGCCCGGGCGGGGTCCGTGTCATAGTCGTTGAAGATGCGCGTCGCGATCTCCTTGTGGAGCTGTTCCTGATAATGCGGGTTCTTCCAGAAGTCCACCCGCGCGACCTCGTAGGAGATCATCTCGACGAGCTGCTGGGTCTCTTCGGCCAGCGCGTCGATATAGGCGCGTACCGACTCGTCTGGTTCCCCCGGCAATTCCTGCTTGAGGACGCGATAAAACGGGAGTTCGCGCCGCCCGTCCAGCCCGGTGTCGTCCGGGTCTTCTGGTGGCCGCTCCATGCGCTCTTTGAGCTCCTTTAGCATCTCGAGCATCCGCTCCCAGTCGCCCTCGGCCTGCGCCCGAATCTCCTCAAGACGCTGGCTCAGCGCCTCGTAGCGCACCGGGTCCTCGTCGTAGTGAACGTCGATGTGATGGCGAGCGGCATGCTCCATCTCCGAGGCCTTGGCGCGCGGTGATCGCTCTTTATCGAGGTGTTCCTCGAAGTCGGCGTCCATGATCGAGACCGGCTCGATGCGCGGCTCGACGCCCTGCGAGCGGACGTATTCGTCGAGCAGCGTTCGGACCTTCTCCGAGGCGCCACGCAGGTCGCGTTGCTCGTCATCACGAAATCGCTTCGCAGCCTTCTGATTGATGAGTCCCAGAAGTTCAGCATCTCTCTCGTAATCCAAGGCCTCGGGCCGCGGCATCACGATGTCGAGGCTCTCCAGGAAGTCCTCGTAGCGCATCAAGAACTCAGCCCGCAGCGCCACGTCCTCCAGCAACATCACGCAGTCTTCGGTGTCGGCGATGTCGACTCCCCGCGTCGTGAACAGCGACACCACACGATGATGCCGGTCGTCCAGCCGCGGCAGCTCGTCGCCGACCTCTCGCCATGCGCCCTCGATATCGGTCTGGGAGTAGACGTTGAGCGCCTCGTTGAGCTCCTCGGCGAGCCCCCAGTAGTCGACGATCAGGCCGTGCGTCTTGCCCTCGTATGTGCGGTTGGTCCGCGCGATGGCCTGCAGAAGGTTGTGCTGCCGCAGGGAGCGGTCGATGTACATGACCTGTTCGATCGGCGCGTCGAACCCCGTCAACAGCATCGAATTGACGCACAAGAACGCGAGACCATCCCGCTTGGACGCCTTCTCGTGGACGAGCGGCTTTTTGAATCGCCCGATGTGCGCGTTGACGCGCCCGTTGCTCGACCACCGGCTCCAGTCCTCCGGGTCCTCCTGGTCGCCGGAGATGACCGCCGCGAATTCGAGTCGCTCGACCACGTCGGCGTGGTGAAACGCTCGCACCAGCCGCCGCGTCTCGAACGGCAGTTGGTCGATTTCTTCCGCGTCGAGATCGGCGACCGCCGGGTCCGCGCGGTCGATCTCGTCGAGCACCTCCTGCTTCGCCTGCTCGAGATAGTGCTGATAGCGCACCGCGGATTCGCGGCTGTCGGCCACGACCTGCGCCTTGAATCCGTTTGGCAGCACCGTGTCGATATAATGCCAGAGCATGTCACGCGCTTTCGCCCGAATCAGATCCTCGCTGCCGCCGACTGCCTTCTTGGTGACGTAGCGTTTTCGAATCTCGTCCTGGTCGTCCTGCGACAGGTGCCCGAACGCCGCATCGAAGTGCATGTCGAGCGTCTCGTCGCTGCGCGTCCCCCAGTTTGCGAACCGCCCCTCGTAGTAGATCTGCTCGGTCATCCCGTCGGCGACCGACTGCTCGATGGTGTACTTGTCGATATACGGGCCGAAGATCTCGTGGGTGCGCTTTTTGTCGCCCATGAGAATCGGCGTACCGGTGAACCCGAGCCGCGCGCAGTTCGGCAGGGCCCGCAACAGATTCGCGTGGAGCTTCTGGGTCTGCGAGCGGTGGGCCTCGTCGATCATCACCAGGATTTCCTCGGAGTCGTTGAGCTCCGGGAACACGTCGTCGGACTCGGGCAGCTCCGAGCGCTCCTGGTATTTCTGGATCATCGCGAACACCAGCCCCTCGCCGCGCTTCTCGAGCAGTCGTTTGAGCTCGGCGGTATCATCGGCGACCTCGACGGGCTGATGGGTGAGCCTGGCCGTCTGCGCGAGTTGCCTCTGCAGCGACTTCCGGTCGGTGACGACCACGACTTTGAAGCGCTGCAGGATTGGCACGCGCCGCATGGCGCGCACGAGAAAGACCATCGTCAGGCTCTTCCCCGAGCCCTGCGTATGCCAGATGATCCCGCCTCGCCGGTCGATCGGATCGTCTGCGTCGCCGTATTCGCCGTTCTGCAGGCGCCGGATGGTGTTCTGGACCGCGCGAAACTGCTGGTAGCGCGCCACGATTTTGGTGGTCTCGCTGCCCGTGTCATCGAACAACACGAAGTTGCGCACGAGCTCGACCAGATTGGACGGGCGCAACATGCCCGCGACCAATTTGTGCTGTGGTGTCAGGTACTGCGTGCCTGTCTCGTCGCGTATCTGCTCCTCGTCGGCCGGCCAGACGTCCTTCCATTGGAGGAAGAACCGATGCGGCGCGCCGATGGCGCCGGCAACCGCGTCCTCGAAGCTCGTGGCGACCATCAACTGATTGTAGTGGAAGAGCCGAGGGATGCTCGGCTTGTCGGGATGGCGTCCTTCGTAGCGAAAGAGCTGCTCGAGCGCTTTCTCGACGGGGTCGGCAGTGGCGTTCGACGCCTTGCACTCGACGACGACCATCGGCAGGCCGTTCACGAAGAGCACGATGTCGGGGTACAACTCCTTACCCGAGCCCGGCCGGTCGACGCGGAACTGGTTCACCACCAGAAAGTCGTTGTTCTGGGGTTCGGCGAAGTCCACGTACCGCACGGTGGCCTCGCCAGAATGGCCCGTATGCTCGACGCTGGCAGCGACCTGCGTGCCCTCGTGCAGCAGCCGATAGACCTCCTGGTTGGCCTCCATGACCTTGTGGGCGTGCAGCCGTCGAATCGTGCTCACGGCCTGCCCTACCCGGTCATCGTCGAGCCAGGGCTCGCCATTCACATCCGTATTGATCCGCCGAATCGCCGCCCGCAGCCTGCCTTCCAGCAGCACCTGCCCGAAGCTCTCGCGCTCGGTCACCGCCGGGTCGGACCTGTCCCCTTCAATCCACGCCCAGCCCATCTCGACGAGCTGCTCGCAGAATGATTTCTCTGTTTCTTCGTATTCTCTCTGGCGTCCGGTCATGCCCGTGGCCCCCTGCTACAACTTGGGTTTCGTGGCCACCACGCTAGCATTCAGCCCCTCGCCCCGCCAGCCATCCGTGATGCGTCGCTCTGCGGCGCATCGCCTCACACCTCATAATCCCCAAACTAAAGGCAGCACGGTACACATAAATCAGCTTTATATTGACATGTGCACCAAAGGGCCTATTATTCAAAACAGCTAACCAAACGGAGGGCACCGATGGACGAACAACTCAACACCGAAGCCATCGCGGCGAACATTACTAGGCTCAGAAACCAACGAGGCTGGTCGAAAACCGAAGCTTCCGATCTCGCAGATATCGGCTACCGAACCTACTTGAAGCTCGAACAGGCAAAGACCAACCCGCAGCTCGACACCCTGCGAAAGCTCGCGCAGGCGTTCGATGTTCGTATTGCTGACCTACTCGAGCCAGTGCGGCGCCTCGAGAGCGCGCGCTTTCGCGCAAACAAAGAGGGTATGAAGAAGCGAGACGACATCCTCGCACAGGTCTCTCTCTGGCTGGATGGATACAACGAACTCCTGGACCTGCTCGGCGAACAAGACGTCCAACCGTTCGTCGAGTGGCTGCGCGACTTCAACCCGCCCGGAGAGTTTGAGAACGCACGTGAGCGCGGCGAATTTGCTGCAAGCGAAGTGCGCCGACACCTCGATTTGACCGAGACTGAGCCGATTCGTGACATCTGTGGCCTTTTGAGCTCGAACGGAATCAAGCTCTATCCATATCAGAGCGCGACCGACGCTTTCTTCGGACTTTCCGTTGGGGAAGAAGACGGTGGCCCGGCCGTCGTGGTGAATACCAATCCACAGATCTCGGTGGAGCGATGGATCTTCACCGCAGCGCACGAGCTGGGGCACATCGTTCTCCATAAGGACAGCTTCGACCGCGAAGAGATTCTCGAAGACGACGCCGAAGAGGCCGACGCAAATTGGTTCGCGTCCGCGTTTCTCATGCCAGATGAGATCTTCCGCAAGGAATGGCAGCAAACCGAGGGGGTAGGATTCATTCACCGCGTCTTCAAGCTGAAGCGCATGTTCGGCGTGAGCTATCAAACCGTCCTGCGTCGATTGATAGAGAATCGTACTGAGGGTGACTACCACTCGAATCGGACCAGGGTCTACGAACTGTGGGCCTATTCCTACGAGCGATTCTTCGGCACCACCATCAGTTCTAAGAAATTCGAGCCCGAACCACTGGCCCCCTCGGCCTTTTCTGAGGTCGCCCGCTCCAACGAACCGGACCAACTCTCGGAGATGCACTTTGTCGAGGAAGGATATCGGTCGTTGGTGAGGCGTGCCTTCGACCAGGAGCTAATCTCGCTGTCCAAAGTCAGCGAGTATTTGCAGCTCCCGCTCTCGGAGGCGCGAGAACTCGTCAACGAATGGCACCGCGAGAAGGACCTTGGCTTCTAGTCGTACGACATATCTGTTGGATGCGAATATCTTGATCGACTACCAGCACGCGGATCTGCACGTACTCGTCCTCTTCTCGCAGCACGTCGGCGATGTCGCGGTCGTTCGAGACGTTGTGACTGACGAAGTCGACGACCTGAGCACCGACGAATGCGAGGCTTTGAACATCCAATGCCTCGACCCCAGCCTGGAACAAATCACGAGAGCATCCGACGGAGACGGTGGCCTCAGCTTCTACGATCTTCTCTGCCTGGAAGTGGCCGATTCGTTGGACGCCATCTGTGTGACGAACGACCGGCGGCTCAGACGAGAATGTACAGAACGCGGAGTCGATCTTCGCTGGGGACTGCAGCTCATGCTCGAGCTCGTCGAGTGCGGAGGGCTCTCGCCTGACGACGCCATCGACAACGCCGAAAAGATTGCGGACGCGAACCTCGCGATCACCGAGGATGTCCTCTCCGGCTTTCGGGCGAAGGTGAGTTCGTGAGACACCCCAAACACACAAAAAAATAGGCCGCGCTCCAGAAGAGTCGCGGCCCAGCAGTTTGAGGAGGAACGGTGCTACTACACCGTCGATGACCTCGATTACTGCAGTGGCTCATCGCCTGAGACGACGAGCGCGTTCATGCCTCGTAAACATCCGCCATATGGCTGGATCCGTCAATCGTCCTCGCCGCTGCGCCTTCCATAACGGTTCGAGGAACCATTATGAGTAACTATCGCCATCTGGCCAACAAACTGAAGCGACAGGCTCGCAAGATGAAACGGGACGCACGACGTGCCGAACGCGAATTCAAGCGAGCTCAGCGCAAGATGAAGCAGGCCCAGCGCAAGGCAAAGCGAGAACTCGCTGAGCTCGAGCGACAGGCTTCAAAAGCCATCTTGAGCTGCCCATGCGGTCACACCGCCACTTATCCCGGGAATTCAGCCCCGGATAGATGCCCGAAATGCGGCCGCGGCGTCGCCTAGGCTACGTGCCGGGTGTGTCCATCGCGACGCACCCGGTATCGCTGACGTTACGTCTTCCGCACCCGCCGCGGCGTGGTTCTGGCTATCGTAGGAAAACACCAGGTGGCGCGGCCAGGGGCGAGGCTCCTTGTGATGTTGCCGCAGACTGATCGCCGCACAACTTACGCGAAGTCCATGTAGCGCACCGTCGCCTCGCCGGAATGCCCGGTATGCTCGGCAGCCGGCGAAACGTGCTCACCGCCTGCCCTACCCGGTCATCATCGAGCCAGGGCTCGCCATTCACATCCGTATTGATCCGCCGAATCGCCTTGCCGACTCATGCCCGTGGCCCCCTGCTACGACTTGGGTTTCGTGACGGTGAGCTTAACACTGGAGCAAGCCGTCGACCACCCAAGGACCGACGTCCTAAATCGCGGAGAGATCACCTCTCTCGTAACTATCAAAGGACCCCATAGCTGAGTCGAAGTTGAAATTCAGAGGGATGCGCCGTAGTTTTACACATGTCCCAGAGTTCACGAGGCACCGACGGGACGGTTTATGCGTACCGCCACGCGAAAGACTCGCGAGCAATACCGCCATGAAAGACTCGACGAAAAAGCACCGACCACGAGAGCGCGAACATCTGTCCGACGAGGAACTTCGGGCGCGCTCGCGACGAGGCTCGGATCGAATAGAGGGTGGTTCGCTTCCGCTGTATGCCTACCGCTCGAACGATCCCAAAAAGGACCCTAGAGGATCTAGTACGGAGCGCTGAACGGGTATCTAGAGCGTGCCGCACAGGTCGGACCGTAGTCTGTCCGGACAGTCGATCACTTCCCCGTTCTTGCTGAACTTTGCTTTCCGAAAAGCCTTAAACAGCAGTGTGGCTAGCGGAGCCAGGTAGTTCTCATCTCTGGCTCTTCGAAATGCCCATCGGGTCTTTGCCCCAACTCGCGAGATATCGTTCCAGAGCAGCGGCAAGTCGTCCTGCAGCACTGAGCGAAGGAAACATTCTACCGCCAGCCTGGATACGCGGCCGTTCCCGTCCTTGAACGGGTGTACGACGCAAATTTCGAAATAGATGCGCGCTGCAGCGTACCACAATCGAGCATCGCTCGCGGATGTTTGGGCCAACTCGTCGGAGCTGCATACTCTCTTCATCAATTCATCCAACTCCGTCAAATGATCCAGCAGCCAACCGGGGTCGGGCGTTGGATAGTTTTCTCGGCCAACCTCGACTGATTCGCTTCGATACTCGCCGCCCCATGGGAACACCCGCGCAAACATCTGTTTGTGCGCTTTTCTAAGCGTTTCAGCATTCAACGACGAAGCGCTCCGAAACGCCTCTTCACCACCCGGCTGAAAGAGCAAGAGGGCCTGTTCGATTTCGGCGATGCTCTCCAATTCGAGCAAGTTCTCGTCAATCATCTCCTGTTGTCCCGGACTCAGCACGCCCGAGCCAATATTGTTATCCAACACACGTAGCTCCTCGATAGAGAAGACCGTTCGGCCGCCTCCACGGAGCGCTACCGTTTGTGTTTCGACGCTCCCACGAGTGACATCGTCGATGACCTCCCCGAAGTCCAATTCGCCCGCGTAAACGATGTCCCCGACCTGCGCGAATCGCGCGACTTGTTCGGTACCAGCCTGCCGATACAGGTATTTCGGATTCTGAGCGTATGAGGGCAACGCCGAGATATCGATGCCCCCGATCGGCCGGTGTCGAATCGCGCGCGTCTTCGAATTCTGCTCGAATAGACGCTTTCGCTCATCGCTTAGCCGATGAATTTTGAGTGGTTTCCAATGCTTCATCAGTACGTGCTGGAGGTTCGAACTTCTCGAGTGGCGGCCGGAGCCGATGCCCGGCGCGGTCCGACGTGTGCCTTGTCGAGCCACGGGGACCGCGCCGTTATATCATTCCGCCACAATCGGCTCATCCTCGTCCGAGTCGTCCTCGGCAGGCTCGACCGGTTCCACGGGCTCCACAGGCTCGGCCGGCTCTAGGGGCTCGTCGCCGCCACCCACCACCGGCTCCACGTCGTCTTCGCTGTCCTCCGGGTCGTCCACGCCGCTGGCGCGGCGCATCGTCGGGCGGATGCGGTCGGCGAGCTCGTCCTCGCCGGCCCGCCGGTAGAGGCCCTCGAGGACACGGGCGACCGCGCGGTAGATGCGCTCCCAGTCGTCGAGCGCCACGTCGCGGGCCACGATGGCCGCTTCGGCCTGGCGCTCCTCGGCGTCCATCGCCTCGACGGCTGCGCGCAGTCGGTCGAGCGACGGCTGCAGGTCATCGGCGATAGCCTCCGAGGCGATGCTGGCTCCCAGCGTACCGAGCGGCTCCGCCATATCTCGCAGACTCTCGACGGCATTGCGGGCGTAGGGTAGCAGGTTCGACGCTACCTGGGGTGTGGTTCCGGGCATGCCGAACCGCGTCGTGTCGGCGTTGTCGGACGACTCGACGAGCGTTCGCGCACGCACGATGCCCCCGTACATCTCCAACGCCGCCTCGTCTCGCTCGATGCGCCATCGGCCATCGTCGGCCCGTTCCTTGGCCAACTTCGCCTCGGCCGCGTACAGCGACTCGTTGGCGGCGACGATATCGTCTCGCTGGCCCGCCAGCACCTTCGTCCACTCGGCCTCGTCCAGCCCACCGGTGCCGGCGAGCTCGACGGCGATGCGGTCGATATGCGTGTCGACGGACGCCGCAACCCAGCGTCCCCATCCAATGCGATTCTTGATGGTCCTTCCAATCGTGCTGTCCATGCTGCTCCCTCCAAGGGCAATGAAAACAAAAGCGCGACACGGGCCGAACCCGCAGTCGCGCTGAACGAACCCCCTCATGTACGTCTTTCAGGGTGTGAGACCGGAAGATACCAGAAGCCTGACTGTCAGGGAAGGCTTGAAGTGGCGCACGAAGAGAGCCTGTCCCCCAGAGCCGGCGTTCCCCCCGCTCGAATGGCAGTTTGGCGGTGATTCGGCATTTGCTGCAGAGCCACCAGACCTGCCCGGCTGCCAGGTACGACTTCTTGCGGCCACGACGAACGACCTGGCCGACAGGCGAGCGTATTCGCGTCGTAGCGGCGCCTCCTGGCAGCCAGTCCGCGCTCATCGTCGCCCGGACGACGCGCCTGGCGGTCATAACGTCGCCTGAGAATTGTAAAACGACCTTTTGGCAGCCTGGCAGGCTCGTGAGGGTCTTGGCTCGCGAGGCTTTGGTGGGGCCGAACGGCGGGTTTCACCACGGAGTACACAGAGTTTCACGGAGTGCTCTCCTGGTCGCTTCGCCGCTGATGACAGCACGCCCAACGCTCTCCAGGGGGTCGGCAGCCCGACCCGGAAAGCGTATGCGGTTGGATACGCCGGATCATCTCCCTGCGGCGCCAGCCGTGGGGAAGCCGCCGTGAGGCGGCAGGGGCCAGGCGTGTGGTTCCTGAACCACCCTGGCCTCTCTCTCCATGCTTCCATGGGCTTGTGGCTGTGGTGGGTGCCGAACGGCGGGTTTACCGCAGAGGACGCGGAGGACGCAGAGGTCCTCTCCTGGCCGGCCGCACCCTGTCGGTGCGCG
>JBNJFZ010000069.1:11103-25915 GCA_051747295.1 Myxococcota bacterium | reverse complement strand
TCGTGGAGCTCGGCCGCGACGGATCTCGCGCCCTCGAGGATGAACGTGTGGATGCGATCAGACGCGTACGGATGTGCCTCGGAGACCGCGTGATAGACAAAGACCGGGATATCTCGTTCGCGCGCGGCGGCCAGAGCGACGTCGAGTGCAGGGTTTTCGTGGGCGCGGACGCCCGTCCGCATCCAGTAGAGCACGAACTCGCCGGACGTTGGCTCGCGCGGGTCGCTGTCGCTGCGGACTCGCTCGCGCAAGCGCTCGGGGAGAAATCTCAGGTGTGCGCGCTCGCTCATGATGATTCCGTGCTGGTAGTCGTCGGCTCACGTTTTATTAGATGCAGCAGGCGCCCCGAGATTTTCATCGGTTGGAGCTCAGGCGCTCAGGCGGGTGATCGCGGGGCTATGTTTGAAGATGAGGTAGGATACGGCCTGCGGAGACTCGTCGAGGATGAGGTGCCCGGTGTCGGGGAGTTGTTCGACTTCGCACTCGCCCCACAAGTCCGACCAGATTCGGACCGAGTCGCGCACTGCGTCGAACGTATACTCACCGACTATCATGGTCTTTGGCATCGACAGAGATGCGAAGGACTGGGCGCCCGGGATGCTGTCGAAGAGCTGGAGGTAGCGGTGGGGCACCCACGGGGAGCCCTGGCTAAACGAGGCCATCATGTCCGTGTCGTCCTTGCGCTTGCCGGCCAGGGCCGTATTGGCGATCCAACGGCCGACTGGATTGGCGAAGGCGGTCCAGTAGAAGAGGCGCCCGAAGAAGGGGAAGACCAGGATGCGCAGGTAGATCGGCACGTAGGCGAACGGCTCGAGGATGACGAAGCGCTCCATCCGGGCTTTGGCATGGCGGCCGACGTACAGGCCGACGACTGCACCGCTGCAGCTACCCACGAGCGTGAACGGCTCGCCGGGGGCGATGGCCTCGATGGTCTCGAGGATCGCGTCTGCCACTGCATCGAGCGTCCAGTTCGCGGGTTGGGGTGAGTCTCCGTAACCGGGTAGATCGAGCGAGACCAGCCGAGCATCGTCTGGCATATGAGGGACAAGTGGCTCGAAGGTCTCCCACGAGCCATTCCACCCGTGTAAGCCCACGAATAGCCGGTCTCCCTGGCCAAATATTTTGTGATTGAGCAGTGCCACCGATGTCTCCTGTTTTACCGTCCGAGTGTGGCTCTGATCGCCACGAGCGCGCAAGCCGGCAATTGGGAGTGGCTCTGAGTGAGCGAGCGGCCTGCGGATGCGCACGAGGAAGCACGCCGGGAGATGTCGGTGCGCGTCGAGTCTGGCCGGCCAAAACTCACGATCCGACCGGCGTCTTGACCGACCGAAGGCGCTCTCCGGTGCGCACTCGTTCGACGTCGAGAGGCGTCGGACGCTTGCGTATTGAGAGGGGACTTGTCTATCTTTTCAGGGTGGACTGAATGAGTTCGACCCGCCCCTCCTCGGTGGCGCTTCACACGGAGTATGACCCATCATGACAGCGCACGAGCAAAAATCCGATCTCATCGATACGGTGCATCACGAACACGATCACCTGGTCAAACTCTTCGATGACATCGAGGACACGTTCGACGCGCTGGCGGCGGGAGATATGGATCGGTCCCGGCATCTGGAGGTCGTCGAGAGCGCCAGCGGTGATCTCAAAGTCGCCCTCGATGAAATGTTGCATCACTTCAATCAGGAAGAAGAAGTCTTCTTCGTCGAGATCGAAAAGCGCTTTCCCGAGGTGTCCGATACGATCGCCGAGCTCTCCGAGGCGCACGAGATGATGTGTGAGCGCACGCGCTGGCTGCACCGCCAGATCGGTCAGTCGCCGACCGAGATCAAAGAGAAGGCCGATGAGATCCGCGAGGTGATCCATCAGATGAGGGTCACCCTCGCCGAGCATACCGAGAGCGAGACCGAACTCTTCGACTCGGTGCTTGGGCGCATGTCTTCAGACGAGCGCGAAGAACTGCTCGATGAAATGCGGCGGATTTAACACTTCTTTGACGCAGTTGCCGCCCACGCTGACAGGGTACCGTTCGCGGCCTGCTCCCCCATCAAACCGAGCACCCGTTTTTTATCGTCGGGCCGTTGTGGCTTAAAGCGCACTATTGTATGCTGCTCCGCAGAACGTAAACGCTCCAAATCGAATGAAGTTCGACTCGTGGTCGCGCTGATCTGCGAAGCCTCGAGTCATACATGAGGTACCACTCATATGATGTACGGGCGCCCGCAACCGGCTGATTGCAACGCTATCGCCGCGTTATTCCTGGAGGATATGAATGACCTCGGCGTGGACGTCAGCCTGGCTGAACTCGAGCATTTGGCCGAGCAAATCGTCGAGGACATCCAGAGCGACGACCCGAGCTGCGTCTGTTGGGTTGCTCGACCCGAGGAGGGTGAGCCGCCGTGTGGCGTGGTGCTCGCAAACTTCAACTGGTCTTTGAAGTTCGGCGGCAAGGCCTTGTGGATCGAGGAACTGTACGTCACGCCCGAACACCGCCGGGGCGGGCTCGGGCGTGAGCTGGTCGATCTGGTGCTGGATTTTGCCGAGAAACACGGCTTTCGAGGCATCGATCTAGAGGCCTATCAGGGTAATACGCCCGCATCGATACTCTATCGAACGATGGGCTTCCATCGTTTGGGTCGCGAGCGCTTTTATTATCGGATGGGTGAAGAAGAATACCTCTGAGCAACACCGCAGGTTTTATGAATTCTGTTCGCCACATTCTGATTCTGAGCGGTCGAAGTGAGTTTCGCGACAGGCTCGCCGACGCCGCAGGTGAGTTCTTCGACGTGCGCCTGGAGCTCGTCGACGATCTGGAGCGGGCACTGGAGATTCTCGATGCCGGGTCCATCGATGTCGTCATCGTGGATAATGCGCCGGAGTTCGACGTCGAGGCGACGATGAAAGAGTTGATCCCCGTGATCGACTCGATGTCACGGACTCCGCTGCTGTGCTTCGTCGGCCAGCGCGAAGGCGTAGAGATGGAGGCGAGCCTGGTCTTTACGCGGGACGCATCGGCCGAAGAGATCTTGAGCGAGCTGTCGGGGGTCCCAAAGTGGAGTCGAGCCAGCGCCGATGAGACGGCCGATTCGCCGGAGCAACCCCGCTTTATCGTGCCCGACAGCGGCTTTCGGCATCCATCGACATCCGGTCACTTTTCGGGACTCGTTCGTCGGCTGATGTACGTCGGCGACCGCATGGAGTTTCGGCAAGGCCTCGCTGCACAGTCCGAATCGCGCGGGGTCGAGCTCATCCTCCGAGACTCGCCGAACGACGTTGTATGGCCGAAAGGAGCGCAGTCGCTGTCGGTGGTCGCGATCGAGATAGATGAGAATTTCGACGATGCGCGGCGTCTGGTCGGTTATCTGCGCGAGCGCCATATGACGACCGGGTTTCGTGTGGTTTTCCTGGAGCCCGATGCTGACGGCATAAGCGGTCCTGTCTCCGAGATATTGGGGGCAGATCATGTCCTGGCTTATGACGCCACGCCGAAGGACCTCTTCGATACCGTTTTTGAGTCGGACGAGACCGGCTTGAAGGGCCGTGTTCTGGTCGTATCCTCGCGCAATGGATTGATTCGAACCATCGAGACCGTCCTCGGGTCGGAGGGTATGGTCGTCGATGTAAGACGTCGGCTGGAGGGGATCCTGGCGTATCTCGACGAGGCGGCTCCAGAGATCATCTTGTTCGACTGTGGGAGCCGGGCGTTCGATGCCGAGGCGCTCGCCGAGCAACTCCTGAGGGAGCGGCCGCACCTGCGCGCGAGGCTGCTGGGCATACCCGGCCAGACCGACGATGACAGTGAGGCCGACGACGACGGGCAACTCGAAGAGAGTAGTACAACGACGGGAGATCAATGGGATCTGGCCGTCGAGCCACCGGTGTCCGGCGGCGACCTGCGGCGCGCGGTGAACTTGCTCTTGCAGGATGTCGAGCGGGGCAGGGAGCGGTTCGAGCACGACCGCCTGACTAACGTACGTCGACCTGCGGGGCTGCCCGATACCATCGCCGCGGAGATGTCGGCGGCTGCATCGACCGGGGAGAATCTGCTCGTGGTCGGCCTCGACATCGATGATCTCTCGCTGCTGAACGTTCGCTACAGCTGGGGGCTCGGTGATTCGGTATTGCGTACGCTGGCTGATACGTTGAGCGTGGCCGTCGGAGGGCGAGAGAATATCTTCCGACACGACGACATGTTCTTCGTGGTCAGGCGTGGAGATGCGGACGCCTGCCAGGCCGTGCGCAGCAAGATCGAGGACTTCATCGAGTTGTTTCAGCGTCAGACGTTCCGATCGGAGGACGGACGCGGGACCTATGCGACGGTGTCTGGCGGTGCTGTGATCGTGCCGCCCCTGGATATCCCGCCGGAGACGGTCTTGGAGAAGTGCTGGATCGTCTTGGAGCGGGCTTGCTCCTCGCGCCGAAACAACCTCCTGGTCGCACAGCTCGATCCGGAGTCCTTCCCGAGCGTCGCCTCGCGCAAGAAAGCGCGCACGGGCGATGGCGAATAGCTTGCATCAGAGCGGGCCATCCCCAATTAAAAAGCACGTAACTCGAGCGGGTCTTCGACCATCCCAGAACGGGGCGCTGCCCCTCCGATCGATGTCCCGCGGAATCCCGGGCTCCGATCTTGACATCGAGCGGCGAGTGCAACTAGCTTCGCCCCGGCATTTCTGGGCGCCGCGCGCCTTCTAAGTACCATAGAGAGGCCATCAATCATGGCACTTGCATTTTCTGAAGAGACTGAGGCCAAGTTTCAGGACCTCGTCACGCGATATCCGACCAACCACGCAGCACTTCTACCGGCGCTATTGATGGCGCAGGCCGAATTCGGCTGGATCTCGGTCGAAGTCATGGACTACATCGCCGAGCGGCTCGAGCTGAGCCCGGCCAAGGTGCTGAGCACGGCGACGTTTTACACCATGTATAACAAGCAGCCGATAGGGAAGTGCCACATCCAGGTGTGCACGACGCTGACCTGCGGGATGTGTGGCGGATACGAACTGATGGACCACCTCGAGGACCGCCTCGGGATTCGGCCCGGTGAGACGACCCCGGACGGCAAGTACACGATCACCGAGGTGGAGTGCCTCGCATCGTGTGGCACGGCGCCGATGTTCCAGCTCACGTTTTCTGACGGTGAGATAGAGTACCACGAAAACTTGAGCCTCGACGACGTCGACAGCTTGCTCGATGAACTCAACGAGAAGCTCGAAGAACTACCCGCTCCCAAAGAGATGCACTGAGCGTGCCTGCGCGGTGCGTTTGTGGCCGCGAGCAGTCGACGCACAGTTTTACTACCGTAACCAGCAGCCGTGACACCATGGAAGAGCTCTTTTTTAGCCGTCACTTCGACGTCCCCAACGCCCACACCCTCCGCGTTTACGAGGCAAACGGTGGCTACAAGGCCATGAAGAATGCCTTCGATATGGACGGCGAGACCATCATCGAAGAGATGAAGAAGTCGAACCTGCGCGGCCGCGGTGGCGCGGGGTTCCCCACAGGCGTCAAGTGGTCGTTCCTCCCGAAAGAGTCGGACGTCCCCAAATACCTGGTGGTCAATGCAGACGAGGGAGAGCCCGGCACGTTCAAGGACCGGGAGATCATGGAGAAGGACCCTCATCGACTCCTCGAGGGGTGCATCATCACCTGCCATGCGCTCGACATTCGGTACGCCTATATCTACGTGCGAGGCGAGCTCCAGCACGCGATTCGACGTCTGGAAGACGCGATTCAGGAGTGCTACGACAAGGGCTATCTCGGCGAGAATATCGATGGCGAGGGCTTCGAGCTCGACCTGTACGTGCATCCCAGCGCGGGCGCCTATATCTGCGGTGAGGAGACCGGCATGATCGAGGGTCTCGAAGGAAAGCCCGGTCAGCCACGCCTCAAGCCTCCGTTCCCGGCGGTCGTCGGCGTCTTTGGCGCTCCGACCCTCGTCAATAACGTGGAGAGCATCGCCGCCGTGCCGTTTATCACAGAGCGTGGCGGTGAGTGGTTTGCGTCGATGGGCGTCGAGAAAAATGGCGGCCCGAAGCTCTTCGGTTTGTCCGGCCACATCAACAAGCCCGGCGTCTACGAAGCTCCGTGCGGCATCACCGTTCGCGAGCTGCTCGAAGAGTACGGCGGGGGCATGAAGGAGGGCAGCGAGCTCAAGGCATTCATCCCGGGCGGCTCGAGCTGCGCGGTGTTGACGCCCGACAAGCTCGACGCCCCGATGTCGTTCGAGGGCATGAGCGAGGCCGGCAGCACGATGGGGACCGGCTGCATTACCTTCATGGATGATAGCACCTGCATGGTGCGGGTGGCTGCCCGACTCGCGCACTTCTACCATCACGAGTCCTGCGGCCAGTGCACACCGTGTCGCGAGGGCACCGGTTGGGCCACGAAGGTCCTGGAGGCCATCGAAGCCGGCCGCGGCTGCCACGAGGATCTCGACCTGCTGCTGGACATGTGTAACAACATCCAGGGCAATACGATCTGCGCACTGGGTGACGCGATCGCCATCCCGGTTCGCAGCTATATCCAGACCTTCGAAGACGAGTTCCGCCGCCACATTGATGAAGGGTGTTGTTCCTTCCCGAAGTGGGGCAAAGAATCCGATTCCGACCGTAAGGTCGCATGACGAATCTTCGGGCGCGCGGCGAGGCTGAAACCAGGCGCATTTGAGGGGGCGATGGTCCTTTGACCTGACCTATCAAATGCGCTATCAGACCTGAGCCTGATGCCGCCCGAAGGATCAGTTTTTAAGACTTCAGTAGGCCGAGACGACTGGCCGAGGTCGAGCCTTTCGGGCCGGACCAAGGACACGCTTTCTCGATGTAGAAAGCGCCGAACAAACGCCCCGATTGGGGCCGCCTCGAGTCTCTGACGGAGAGATTTACATGGGTTTTTGGGAACCCCTATTTTTTTGGATATTTGCCGTCGGCGCACTCGCCTCTAGCGTCGCGGTCTTGCTGTTTCGCAACCCCCTGTACAGCGCTCTGAGCCTGATTGCAGACTTTTTCTGCTTCGCCGGGCTCTACGTGTTGTTGTCGGCTCACTTTATGGCCGTCACGCAGGTGCTGGTGTACGGCGGCGCCATCATGGTGCTGTTCGTGTTCATCATCATGTTGCTGAACCTCAGTGACGCGGACCTGGGCCCCAGACGATTCAGCCTGCACCACATACTCGCCGTGGGCGTGGGGATCGGCGTGTTCGTCTTCTCGGCGACGGCGATATGGTCGATGGTCGACGAGACGAAGACCGCCGAAGCTCGCGCCGATGCGGTGACCGATTACCAGATGGCCGTCGAGGCTCAGGACGCCGAAGAGGGCGACGCCGAGCCGCTTTACATCGTCAAGACCCCCAGCGAGGTTCCCGGGCTCTACTCGGATCTGTCCGAGGACGCGCTGATCCAGGAGTACGACGCCAAGCTCGATAGCTGGCAGGCCGGCGATTCCGACTACGCAGACCAGAAATACGACCGCTTCGACCCCACCAGGCCGATGGCCTTGCCCCCGGCTCTGGTCAAGTCGGACACCGAGGGTGTCGACGACCTGAACACCCGGCTGTCCGACAAGCGCGGAGGCGGGGGCCTGTTCGGGACGGTCGAGCCCATCAGCATCTTACTCGTCAATCGCTTTGTCATTCCGTTCGAATTGACCGCGATTTTGTTGCTGGCGGCCATCGTTGGTGCCGTCATCATCGCCAAGAAGCGGTTGGACTGAGATTTCGCTCGAAGACCCCAGAGGGAGTCACACGCAATGTCCTGGGAACCTACACTCGCACACTATCTGCTACTGGCGGCGGCGACGTTTAGCGTCGGCCTCGTCGGTGTCATGGTGCGCCGAAACGCCATTATCCTGTTCATGTGCATCGAGTTGATGCTCAACTCGGTGAACCTGACGTTCATCGCGTTCAGCAAATACCGCGTGGACCTGGATGGACAGATCTTCGCCTTCTTCGTGATGGCTGTGGCCGCGGCAGAAGCCGCGGTTGGTTTGGCCATCGTTCTCCATATTTTCCGGCACAAGAAGAGCGTCAATGTCGACGAGGCCAATGAGCTTAGATACTGACTGAATGGCCTGAATGTGCTGACTGACTGCTCTCAAGCGTTTGGCTGACATGGAACCGCTTACATCGAATCAATTTATCTTGGGACTCATCGTCCTGTTCCCGCTGATCGGGGCGATTATCAATGGTGTGCTGGGCTCCAAGTTGCCCCGGACCCTGTCCGATACCATCGCGATCGCGGCCATCTTCTTCTCGTTCGCCGCGTCCGTCGCCGCCACATTGGCGCTGGTCGCGAACGCGACCGGACCGGAGGGGGACTACGGTGCGCTGACCTACACGGCGTATCAGTGGATCTACAGCGGCGGCATGTCCATCGACATCGCGTTCCTGCTCGATCCGCTGTCGGCCGTCATGATCCTGGTGATCACCGGCGTGGGCTTTCTGATCCACATCTACTCGCTCGGCTACATGGCCGACGACCCGGGTAAGTGGAAGTATTTCGCCTATCTGAACCTGTTTATCTTCGCGATGCTCTTGCTCGTACTGGGCAAGAATATGATCGTGACGTTTATCGGTTGGGAGGGCGTCGGTGTCTGCAGTTATCTGCTCATCGGGTTCTGGTACACCGATGAGGCGAAGGCGCAGGCCGGTCAAAAGGCGTTTATCGTCAACCGTGTCGGTGACTTCGCGTTCCTCGCGGGCTTGTTCCTGCTCTATTACGAGACGGGCACCTTCGATTACGTCGAGCTCGAGCAGATCGCGACGACCGCCTCGACTGCGATTCACCTGATGCCGATCGCGCTGCCGGCGGCGCTGCTCATCTTCGTGGGCTGCACCGGTAAGAGCGCACAGATTCCGCTTTATACCTGGCTTCCCGACGCAATGGCGGGTCCGACACCGGTCTCCGCCCTGATTCACGCGGCGACGATGGTCACGGCCGGGGTCTTCCTGATCTCGCGGCTCAACTGGATATTCTCGCTGGACCCCTGGATCGGCATCGTGATCGCGCTGGTGGGTGGTTTGACCGCCTTCTTCGCCGCGACGATGGCGCTGGTCGAAAACGACATCAAGGGTGTGCTGGCGTACTCGACGATCAGCCAACTCGGCTACATGTTCATGGCCGTCGGCGTCGGTGCCTACACCGCCGCCATCTTCCACCTGATGACGCACGCGTTCTTCAAGGCGCTGCTGTTTTTGGGCTCGGGTAGCGTGATTCACGCCCTGCACGAGGAGCAGGACATCCGTAAAATGGGCGGTCTCCGAAAATATATGCCCGTCACGGCGTATACGTTCCTGATCGCGTGCCTGGCTATTTCGGGCATCCCGATGTTCAGCGGCTTCTTCTCCAAGGACCTCATTTTGTGGGAGGCGCTCTCGAACGCGCACGTCCTCGCGGTGCCTGAAGTGATTCAGGGCGGCGTTGAAATGGGGCTGCTGACTACGACGCAGGCCGCTCAAATCGTGAGCGAGGGTGCTGTCGACATCGCCGGATGGGCGGTGACGTTCAACTGGATCTTCTACCTGCTCGGCGTCATGACCGCCGGCCTGACCGCCTTCTACATGTTCCGCCTCTACTTCCTGACGTTCGAGGGCGAGAGCCGGATGGACGAGGAAACCGAGAAGCACGTCCACGAGTCGGGCTTCGAGATGGCGCTTCCGCTGGTCGTGCTCGGCGCACTCGCATTGGTCGGTGGCTATACCGGCTGGCCGCACTTTCTGGTTCCGGAAGCCGCTGCAGACTACATGCTGGCCTTCGAGCACTGGCTCGACGAAGTCTTCTTCGTCTCGGACCACTACCGTGTCCTGAGCCGTTACGGCACGCACGCCTACACTGCCGAGGGGATCTCGGCTGCGGTGAGCGTGATCGTGGCCGCCAGCGGCATCGCCACGGCGTACTACATGTATCTGAAGAAGCCGGGCCTGCCCAAAGAGATAGCCGAGCGCGCCCGTACGCTCTACGACGTGCTCTCCAATAAGTACAAAGTCGACGAATTCTACGACATGACCTTCGTCTCGGGCACACTCGGGGCCGGTCGTGCCATGTACTACTTCGACCAGTACGTCATCGACGGCCTTCTGGTGAACGGTGTCGGCTGGTTGGCCGAGCAATTTGGAAAGATTCTGAGCGCCCTGCAGGGCGGTAACGTCCAGCGCTACGCGACGTACATCGCGCTGGGCATCGTGCTGGCTCTGCTGGCGATACTCTTTAGTGGTTGCACGCCGATGGGCTAAGCGGCCCGGCTGGCTAGAGTAACTGCGACGATTATTTTCTCTCGAGGATGTTAACAGATGTTTGAAGCGACGAGCCTAATCAGCGCGCTGACGAGCATGGTGACGCTCGCTGCACCGTTGACCGACGGGTCCTTCCCGTGGCTGACGGTGACCACGTTCGCGCCGATGATCGGGGTCCTGGCCCTGATGTTGATGCCGAAGGAACAGGTCGGGGCGCTGCGCAATACGGCGTTCTTCTTCTCGATCGGCACCTTCGTAATCAGCCTCGGCATTCTGCTGAACTTCGACCCCGCTGCGGCACAGACCGCCGGCGAGGCGTTTACGTTCCAGTTGTCCGAGGGCCCGATTAATTGGGTCGAGAGCATCGGCATTCACTACGCGATGGGCGTCGACGGAATCAGCCTCTGGCTGGTTATCCTGACGGCGTTCCTGATGCCGTTTGTCATCTTCTCGACCTATTCGGCCGTAGAAGACAACGTCAAAGAATTCATGATCTGCCTGCTCTTTCTGGAGACGGGTATGATCGGTGCGTTGGTCTCGCTGGACGTCTTCCTGTTCTACATCTTCTGGGAGATGATGCTGATTCCGATGTACCTGATCATCGGTGTCTGGGGTGGCGAGAAGCGAATCCTCGCCGCCGTGAAGTTCTTCTTGTACACGATGGTCGGTAGCCTGCTGATGCTCGTGAGTATCCTGTACGTCTACTTCAAGACGGGCGGGGGCGGAGCCGAGTACAGCTTTCTGTTCACGGACATGCTCGCAGTGCAGTTGACGGGCACCGAACAGGTCTTCTTATTCGGTGCGTTCTTCCTGGCATTCGCCATCAAGGTCCCGCTGTTCCCGTTCCACACATGGTTGCCGCTCGCACACGTGCAGGCCCCAACCGCTGGTTCGGTCATTCTGGCCGGTGTGCTGCTGAAGATGGGCACCTACGGCATGATTCGCTACGCGTTTCCGATGTTCCCCGACGCGGTCAAGGCGTACGCGCCCTACATCGCGACGCTTGCGGTCATCGGCATCGTCTATGGCGCACTCGTGGCGATGGTTCAGGACGACGTCAAGAAGCTGGTCGCCTACAGCTCGGTCAGCCACCTCGGCTTCTGTGTGCTGGGCCTGATCGCGATGACGCCGATGGCGATGGCGGGTGGGCTCTTCGTCATGATCGCCCACGGTATCGCCACGGGCGGGCTCTTCCTGTGCGTCGGCATCCTCAAGGAGCGTCGCCACACCAAGAAAATCAAAGAATTCGGCGGGCTCGCCAAGACGATGCCCGTCTTCGCGGCCTTCTTCGGCATTATCGTGTTCGCGTCGGCTGGACTGCCGGGCCTCAACGGTTTCGTCGGTGAGTTCCTCGCGCTGATCGGTACCGCCAAGAGCCACTTCCTGTGGGCCGGTGATTCGGCGCTGGTCTTCACCCAGCCCGAGGTCGTCGAGGGCACGCGTCAGGCGTTCGAGCTGACGAGCGTGCCGTTCGAGCAGCTTCCGCTGCCGAACGCCGACCAGGCAGGCCCCGAGTTCACGGCGCTGGTCTTCGCGGTTATCGCTGCGACCGGAGTCATCTGGGCGGCCGGATATCTGCTATGGATGTTCCGCCGCGTGATGCTCGGGCCGCTGGAGAAGGAAGAGAATAAGAACCTCAAAGATCTCAACGCACGCGAGGTCACGTACCTGCTTCCCATCGTGCTCATGGCGATTTTCATGGGCGTGTTTCCGCAGTTCTTCCTCAGCCGGATGGACCCGTCCATCGACCAGTTCCTGAACTATATGGCTGAGAATGTGACGGCGAACGCGCGGCCGGGCGGCGCGGTGAACACCGAGAAGACCGACCCGAGTTATATCCCGACGGAACCGATTCTCGGCAGCGAAGACGCTGACGCGGAGTAATTTTTCGAGGGCGGAGGCTTTCACCCGCAAGCTCGAGTAAGGACAAGCAACGTCATGCTTAATGCAATTGCATCACAAGCCCTACCACTCCTGGCGCTCCTGACCCCGCCGCAAATGGCGGAGTATGGGGCGCTGGTTCCCGGTGCCATCGTGTGCGTTACCGCACTGTTGGTCATCCTGGTCGACGTCTTCCACAAGGTGGATACGTCGCGCGGATACCTCGCCTACCTGAGCTCCATCGGTCTCGGTGTGGCCATCCTGAGCTGCTACATGCTCTGGGGTGACTCGCTGGACCGTGCGGCCTTCCACGGGATGCTGTATCTGGACAAGTTCACGCTGATCTTCTCGGCGTTGGCGTGTTCATCGGGCATCCTGGCCATGCTCATGGCCCCGAAGTACCTGAGACACCACAGCATGGACCGCGGTGAGTTCTACATGCTCGTGCTGTTCAGTGTGGCGGGTGTCATCTTCATCGCGGGTGCGGCGGATCTGCTGACGTTCTTCGTGGGCTTCGAGGTGATGTCGATTCCGATCTATGTCATCGCCGGCTTCCTTCGAAAGGATGAGCGCAGCGCTGAAGCGTCGATGAAGTACTTTATCCTGGGTGCGTTCTCGGCGGCGCTGATGCTCTACGGCATCGCGCTTATCTACGGCGTGACCGGCACCACCAACCTCGAGTACATCGGCAGCATGCTGTCGCAGTTCTACGAAACCCCGGCGATGATCGTGTCTGGCGGTCCGACGGTCATGATCGTGTTCGCGATGCTCCTGATTCTCTCCGGGTTTGCCTTCAAGGTGGCGGCAGTGCCGTTTCACCTGTGGACGCCAGATGTCTACACCGGCTCGCCAACCCCCGGCGTCGGCTTTATGGCCACCGCGGTTAAAGCGGGCGCGTTCGCCGCGATGATTCGCGTCTTCACGTTGGCCTTCGACGCACCGGACCTGCGAGGCGGGTTCTTCGGGCTCGGCTGGGTCGACGTGTTGCTGGTCGTCGCCGCAGCCTCGATGGTGCTCGGAAACCTGGTCGCCATCGCCCAGGACAACGTCAAGCGAATGCTCGCCTACTCGAGTATCGCACACGCGGGCTACATCCTGCTCGGCTTCGTCGCCGCGGGAGCCGCGCCGGAATTCTTCCTGAAGAATGACTCCGTCATCTTCTACCTCATCGCCTATACCTTCGGCACGCTGGGCGCGTTCGGCGTGCTGGCGTATTTCGCACGCAAGGGTGGCAAGTCGGCCGAGACCTACGAAGATCTGAACGGACTCGGATTCAAGTACCCGGCGATCGGTTTGATGATGGGCGTCTTCATGTTCTCGAGCGCCGGCATTCCTCCGACCGCCGGGTTCATGGGCAAGCTCTACATTTTCCGCGCTGCGGTCGATGTCGGCCAACAGACCGGCGAGATGGCCTTCATCGGCGTGACGATTCTGGCGGTGCTCACGAGCGTCGCGGGCGTCTACTACTACTTGCGCGTGCTCGTGCATCTGTACATGAAAGACTCGGTGCGCGACTTCTTTGCACTCGAGGACAAAGGCGCTCGTTGGGCGCTCGGCGTATGCGCGGTTCTGTCTCTGTACCTCGGCATCCTCCCCGGTGCGGCTATCAATCTGTCGCAAGAAGCGGTACTCGACTTCAGTGGAGGAGATGCGGAGATTCGCCAGACTATCGACGAAGGTCAGGTGGCGTACGAAGCACTTCGAGAGTCAGCCGAAAACGACGAGTGACCGATCTCCGCGAAAGCGGACGACATGCAAAACGAAAAACCCCGCCGCGCGATTCGCGCGGCGGGGTTTTCGGCTTTAGGGCCAGGGGGCGTTATGCCGGCATGTTGAAGCGCATCGCCAGCGTGCCGCCCAGGACAATCACGTCACCGTCTTCGAGTTCTCGGTGCTCCCCGAGGTCGAGCATCTCGTCATTGAGCTGCGTGCCGGCGTCGGACGTCACGTAGAGCGTGTAGTTCTTATTCTGCCGGAAAATATAGGAGTGCTTTCCTGCGAACGCATCCGCGTCTGCATACTGACCCAGGTCGACCAGGACCGGCTCGCCCGAATCTTCCACTTCGGACGCTTCGGAGACTTCAGACGCTTCGGACGCCTCACTGATGTCGGCTTCAGAAGCCTCGGACGCCTCCTCGAAATCGGCGAATTCGTCCTCGATGTCCTCTTCTTCGGCCTCGAACTCGGCCGGCGCTTCGCCGCCGCCCTGAAGGCTGATGTCTTCGCTGTAGAGTTCTTCATCGTCGAGTGGGTCGGGTTCGACCTCCTCGATAAGCTCATCTTCGAGCTCCATGGTACCCGGGTCCTCGGGCGATTCGTCGAACTCGGGCGCTTCGTCGATATCCTCGTCGGCCGCTCCTTCGGGGGCCTCGGAGGGCTGCGGTAGCCCGAGCGTGAGGATATTCGCCGAGACAGCGAGGTCGCCGACGTGCTGGCGATTGGAAAAGAGGGTCAGAGTCGCAGGTTCCTTGTGAGGACCTGGCTTGGGTAGGTCGGCCAGGTCTTCGGCTCCCTCTCGCTGCGGGTTCAGGATGACCGCCAGCTCCGGTGGGTCCTCTGGCTCCGGTTCGGACGGCTCTGCGAGGGCGTCCTCGTCGACGTCGTCTCCCTCGTCAAACTCGGCAAACTCGTCCTGCTCGAGCTCCTCGGATGCTTCGTCGGCGAGGTCTTCGAAGTCGTTTGCTTCTTCGTCATCCTGGAAGTCGTCGAA
>JBNJFZ010000069.1:0-11003 GCA_051747295.1 Myxococcota bacterium | reverse complement strand
GTCAAACTCGGCAAACTCGTCCTGCTCGAGCTCCTCGGATGCTTCGTCGGCGAGGTCTTCGAAGTCGTTTGCTTCTTCGTCATCCTGGAAGTCGTCGAACTCGTCGTCGACGTGTTCGTCGTCCGCGAAGTCGTCGAATTCGTCGTACGGGTCGCTTTCGTCGTCGAACTCCCCGAACTCGTCGTCGAACTCGTCTTCGACATACTCGTCGGCGGCTTCCTGGGCGAGCTCGTCGGCCTGGCTCTCGTCACCTTCTGCGACGCCGAGCGGCTCCATTTCCTGTTCGGTCGCGCCTTCTTCGTACAGGTCTTCTTCGTCGTCAAACTCGTCATCGTCGAGCGGAAACTCGCCCTCGTCGACATCGGCCGAATCACCAAATTCGGCAAACTCGTCGTCGTCGAATTCATCGTCGTCGACGTCCTCGTCGGCTTCTTCGTTGACCAATTGTTCGGAGGGGCTGCCCTCGATTTCGACGTCGCCTGGATCTTCGTGGAAGTCCTGGGCGGCGAAGTCTTCGGCCGCTTCAAAATCGACTTCGTCCTCGATGTAGTCGCTGCCGCCCGCCGGCGTATCCGCCATGGACGGGTCGTCGTGCTCGACTGGCATCTGTGAGCTCAGATCGGCTCCACATTCCACACACGTCTGATTCGACGCCGCGTTTACAGTCTCGCAAACAGGACAAACGATCTCTTCAGCCATCGGGTTCTCCGTCGGAGTGGCGGTTCCAAATGTCGTTTTCGCAATCTCGCTTGTCAGCATCTTACGCCGTCAGACTCGCACGGGCAAACGCCGAAGCGCCCGGGCTCTACTCGTCGGCGGGCGCGTCCTCGCACCACGATGGAGCATCGGGGTTCGGTCCGGAGTAGTTCGTGGGTGCGTTCCATCCGGCCCAGGCGTCTCCGCCGACGCCAAACGTCACCGTTGTGGGCGTTGCTGCGTCCAGAATGAGCTCGGCGCCGCCCACGCTGACGGTGGTCTCGCCATCGACCTCGACCCGGATGGTTCGCGTCGACTCCCGGTGACAGGAGTCGGGATTGCCGGCCGAGCCACACGCCTCGAGGTCCTGCCCGTCCACGGCGGCGGTGGTGACGTCCAGGCTCGACGTGTCGGTCCAGCCGGTTCCGGTCGCCGAGACGGGAGCGTTTTCGACGGTGGACACCGAACCGTCCGCCGCCGGGTAGAGCGCAAGGCGCGCTTGCCCGTCGACATCGCCGAGGTCGGTGAGTTGCGGGTTTGCCACGCCGTAGAAGCTGTCGACGGCGCGCGAGAGCAGCGGCAGCGCGGTGCCGGGGCGGACAAACGCCGGGGTCTCGGTGACGTCCGCGTCGACGGTCGCCTCGACCGCGTTGCCATTGATTTCAGTGGTGGAGTCGACGGGGGCGTCCCCGAACAGCGGCCACCAGTCGTCCGCGGGCAAGGTCACGACGCGCTCGGTCGACCCTTCCTCCAGGACCGGTGCGACGAGGATATCGTCGCCCACGAACCACTCGTAGTCGTCGTCGCCCCACAGTGCTGGGCGGTCCGGCTCGACCAGATAGGGATGGCGGGTGATCGGCCAACCGCGGTCTTTTGCGTCGGGCAGAAGTGCCTGGAAATACGGGTAGAGCAGGGCGTGAACCGCCGCGTAGCGCCGGAAGTGCTGGATCGTCTCGGTATCCTGGTCGAAGGACCAGTTGTCGCACTCGTCGCCGCCGTGGTGGGTGCGCATCAGCGGGTGGAAGGCCGCGGCCGCCGACCAGCGAAAGAACAGCTCCTTGTCGGTATTTACCGTCGCGATCGAGTTGTATCCGGCGATGTCGCTGCCGTAGATCGCGACGCCCGCCATGCCCAGGTTGGCTCCGATGGGGAAGATGGTCGGGAAGCCGTCGTCATACGCCCAGTCGGTGTCCTGGTCGCCGCCCCACATCGCCGGGACGATGCCAGCGGTGCCGCCGTTGACCGACGCCCATCCGCTTCGGGCGAAGTACGTCCAGTTGTTGGCGTCGCCCCCGCTGTGCACCTCGGAGAGCGATCCGCGGTTGGCGTCCTGCCAGGCGAGCGGGTAACGATTGTGGAATTGCCAGCCGGAGACGCCCGAGTCGAGCTGCGCGTCGACCGGCAGCCACTCGGCGAAGTCGGCCATCCAGCCGTCGATGCCGAGGTCGTCGGCTGCGGTCTTCTGGAAGCCCTGCAGCCAGGCGACGGCCTCGGGATTAGTCAGGTCGACGAGGCTCGCGTCGCGCGTCGCCGGATCCTTGAATGTGTAGACCTCGCCGTCCTCGTCGGTGATGAGATAGCCGTTGTCCACGCCCTCCTGAAAGTGCGAAACCGTGTCCGGCACGAAGGGGTTGAAGTAGCCGAGGAAGGCCAGGCCGTCGTCGTGCAGCCCCTGGATGCGGGTGTCGAGGTCGGGGTAGGTCGACTGATCCCACGTCCACTCGTAGGTCAGGCGGAAGCCGCTGGTGGTCGGAGCCGAGCCAATCCAGTCCTCGGTCCATACCGCCGACGCGCTGATCTCGTTGTCGCGAAGCGCTGAGACGACGTCCTCGATGCGCCACGCGCCGTCGACCGCGTCGACCCAGGTGCTGAAGACCCAGTCCGGCGGGTCCACGCTGAGCCGCCCGGTGTATTCGGTGATCTCGGTGAGGCGGTCGCGCGGCGTTTCACCCGCAACCAGGACGAACGACGGCATCGCCTGATGCGACCTGAGCCAGGCGCGGTCATCGTGCGTCTCGCACAGGTCCAGCTCCGAGTAGGCGTCGTGGCCGATGATGGCCGAATAGCCGTTCGATGAATGCCACACGCCCATCGGCGCATACGCGGCCTCCGGGATGTTGTTGATGGGGAAGCGGTTGTTCTCTTCGGGCTTTCCGTTGCCCTGTTCCTGCGTCCAGAGCGGATAGTTGCCGGGGCGAAGGTCCATGCCGGTCACCTGCGACCCCAGCCCGAAGAACGCCTCGTCCGCGGTGCAGTTCATCGCGAGCTCGCCGGTATTCATGTCGTCGGCGCTCGTCTCCAGGGCGACGGCGAGGTTGCTGTCCTTCTCGGGGGCGAAGGTGAGCGATGCGGTGGTATCGGCGCCGGCTTCCTCGGGCAGGTCCCAGGTCATGCGTACAGTGCCGTCGGATTGCTGGACCTGCGGGATGCCGCGCGGCGCAAACCACTCGAGATCGCTTTGATTGCCGTGCAGGTGGATCTGAAAAGCGCCGAAGACCGACCGCAGATGTGGCTCGCCGCGGGCGACGCGCGCGAATGGAATCGCGCCGTCTTCACCTTGCTCGCAGATACCGGGGCCGGTCAGGGCCTCGACGTCGTTCGGGTCGGTGAGCGTCCACGCTCCGTCGGCCATAATTCGAATCGACCAGCCATTGACGTCGAAGTCTGAGGGCGTCGTGCCGTCCGACGACTCGACAGGATTGCAGCTATCCGGGGAAATCGGTTGGCCGGCGTCGGCGTCGACGTCCGTAGAATCAGCTTCGCCGTCCAAGGCATCGGAGGCGTCAGCCATTCCGGCGTCATCTGTTGGTTCGTCGTTTCCGTCACAACCGCCGCAGGCGGTCAGGGAAAGGGCAGAGATGAGGAGTGCGATGAGGCCGATACGCATATCTTAGACCGTTCGTCAGCAGGTAGTCTGGAGCGGGCTCAAGATAGCAATTTGCCCACTGGGCGCAACGGATAACGCCCTCGAGCTGACCGCTCGGACAAACAGCTACGAGGCCGCCCGCTCGAATATCGCGAGCCGCCGCTCGAGGCGTCTCCGGACCGACTCGGGCATGCGCGAGAGGTCGGCTCGCTGGAGGTGAGCCTCCAACATCTCGAGCAGGCTCTCGGCGTAGCGTCGGAATTGCTCCGCCGGAGCCCGCTGCAGGTGCGTGCCCAGCAGTTGTGCTTCGAGCGGCACGTCGTCGAGCGCCAGACCTTCGGCAGTTGGGTCGATGTCGACCGAGAAGACCACGTAGAAGTAGTCGTTTTCCTCGACGAGTTGCTCGTCGCGAAGCCGCCAGCCAGAGGTCTCGTAGATGGCCTGTCGCGCGTCGATCTCGCTTTTATTGGGTTGCAGGACTAGCCGGCGCACGCCGAGCTCGATGAGGCGAGGTGTCTGCATGGCTCGGATAAGCCCCGCTGCGCCAACCCCGGCCATCACGACGGTTGCAACCTCGTCATCGGACCGAAGCGGCTCGAGGCCGTCGCCCAGCCGCAACTCCACCGAGTCGCCGACGCCGTATTCTTCGACGCGTGCACGGCCGCCGCCGAGGGCCTTTGCCGCGCGGTCGATGCCGATGGCGCTCGGCACGCGGCCGGTCATCACCGCTGCGATTGGAAGCAGCGCGTGGTCCGTACCGATATCGGCGAGCGGGTGACCGGATATGGTCGCGTAGAGGGCGGTACGTAGACGCTGGGATGTCAGCTCGAACGGCATGGCTCGTGGTCGCAAAGGGCTGGGAGCGCGCTGCGATGATTCCTACATGAAGTTGACGTTTATGACAGCTCTTCAGTATTTGACTCCTGAGAAGAAACCCTCCACATCGTCAGACCGGCTGATTTTCACGAGTTCTGCGTTGTCTTGCATCGACGTAGCCTCCGGCTATGCCTTCTTCAGACGACATCGATCTCGCAAAAATCATCTCGGTCTGACTCGGTCCGTGTCTCTTCACAGGAGTCAATATTTCTATCGCGGCACGCGACCCCGCGTCGACCAGCAATGACGAGCGCCACCGCTCGTCAAGGCACACCAGAAGCCGCCGGTCGCGAGTTCGTCGAACTCCACGCAGCTAAACGTGGGCTCGTCGTCGTAAGCCACGCCCCAGCACTGGAGCCTGTCGTCGGAATCGACCGCGCAGGATTGTTCTCTTCCGGCGATCACGCGTTGATAGTGGCCGCCGGGCGGCGCAGATTCGCCGGACCAATTGCTGCCCCAGCAGTTCAGGAGCCCGCGGCGGTCGACCGCACAGGAGTGCCGCGCGCCGGCAGACACGGATTCGTACGTGCCCGCCGGCGGGTCGACACCGTAGACACCGCCGTCCCAGCCCCAGCAATCGAGCTCGTCATCGTTTTCCAGACCGCACGTGTGGTACGCGCCGCCGGATACCTGCGCGAATCGCGAATCCGGGGCTGAAGACTGGCCATACCCGTTGTCGCCCCAGCAACGCACACGCTGGTTTGTTGCTCGAGCACAGGTGTGCCATGCCCCCGCGTCAATGGTAGAGGCCATCAGGTCAGGCGGAGGCGATGCCTGCGAGCGACTGTCATCGCCCCAGCACTCGACGTGTGAGGACCCTTCTTCAACCGCACATGTGTGCTCTTTGCCCGCAGCGATGTCCACATAGGTTCCAGGAGGGGCAGCGGTTTTTCCATTCGCCGCATCACCTCCGCACACGACCTGGCCGGCTTCGGTGATTGCACACCAGTGCGAGTCGCCAACGGCAATATGCGCATAGGTATTTTCATCGGCTCGTGTGCAAATTTGCGTCTGGAGCGACCCGTCCGGACAGGAGGAGCCTGCGTCGACGTTCCGACCGTCACACTGAGCCCCGCCGGTATCCTCCTCTCGAACGGATCCGTCGGGGCTGCATGCGAAGAGCAGCGTGGACAGAAGCAGCACGAACGCCCCTCCGTTTCGAGACCAAGCTGTGTGGTGCGACGCTAAAAGGCGTGCGCAGCAGCGTATTGCAGACATGGTGAAGAGCCCCAGAACGCACCAAATTGTTCGTCGGAACCAAATTTATCCTCGTTGACTCTCAGGATCCGAAAAGTCATCCGCCCGGTAAATGGTTAATTCATCTACAAGTCATCGTCGTGGTCGCGCGGGCCTGCGTGGCGCACGAGCTGGATAAGGTCACTGCGAGACTTCAGTCCGAGCTTGCGGATGGCCCTGCTTACATAGGTCGCAATGGTGGACTCCGAGAGGCCGAGCGTGTAGCCGATGCAGCGATTGTCGAGGCCGAGGCCAACGTACGCTGCGACCTGCCGTTCGCGCTGGCTCAGCGGTTTGGGGCTGTCGACCTTCGGGTCGTTCCTGCGAGCGACGTAAAAGCGTTTCCCGTCCGTGTCGAAGGTCTCCACGAGACTGTACCGGCCTCGCACGAGCCCCTTCCAGAGCTGCAACGCCTCGTATGGTCGGCGATGACGCAGGGAACTGCGGGCACGCTCGAGGTTGAACGCAGCCTCCCGAAGCGCCCTTCGCCACAGGTCTTTCTCGGTGACATCATGATTGCTGTGCTCGAGCTCGCCGTTGGGGGAAAGGACGGCATCCGCCGAGTCCAGGGAGGCGTCACTGACGCTGCGCATGAGTCGGAAGCCTGCCCCGATGTGTGAGGTCAGGCAGTTCCAGATACGCCTGTCATTCTCGCTGGTGGGCGAGACACTCGGGAGTTCTGCACCCAGCTGGATGACGCAGCCACTCGGCTCACACACGACCACGCCCGCGAAGTCACGGCACGCGACCGACTGCATATGTGCAAACGCAGGGTGATCTCGTGGAGACGCGCCTAGCAGGTCACTAATTGCGATCAGGCTGGTGCCTGAATAGAGCTGGTCGAACAGTTCGGGCAGCTCATCGGCAAGCTCGAAGAATGCGTGAACTCGGTTGCTGTTTTGGTGGTCCGGGTCGTCGGAGATGGCACTGATGACATGAAAGTCATCGCCGAGGTCCATAATCGTCCCGCTGACGCAACCTTCTGGTGGGAAAAATGGGCGCGCGCGCTCGGCGACGCCCGATAGCCAGGTCTCTTCATCGACGTCGAATGTGTATGCGGCCTCGACCACCGCAATTGGGTCAAACGCGCGAGCTTCCATCAGCGCCTCCGTAATATCCTCGGAGAGTGCGCAGATACTGCTCTAGAGCGGCCCTCCCATCGGATCGGCTTGGTATTCTTTACGTGTTGCGTCATTCTCACATGGAAGGCCCAAAATCTTCAACGCCGGTAGTCCTCGGTCCGCAAGTATGACCCCAGTTGAGCCATCCAGCCCGACGATCGCTGTGTCGACGTGTGCTCGGCGATGGTACACATCGCCTGCGCACGTCTCCTTGCGCTCCTCGCGCTGAGCCACCCAAGTGGGGTCATACTTATGGACCGAGGTACTAGAGCAATCGCCTGGTGTTGCCGTATCCGGACACTTGTAGGAGGCATTTTGAGCGACTCGACCGATAAGCGCGATTCAGAAGGACAGGTTCAGATGCCCCGACTCGAGCTGCATGGCAGAGAGTACGTCGTCTTCAGTGCTCCGGTCCCGAGCCTTGACGACTATGCTCGGATCACCGAGTCGGAGCGGGACATCTGCCAGCAGATCCTCGACGGCGCGACCGACGCGCAGATTGCCGATTGCCGCGGCACGTCGACGAATACCGTGTCGAACCAGGTCCGGGCCATACTCGCGAAGCTCGATGTAGGATCCCGGTCCGAGTTGGTCGCCCGGCTCGTCGACGACGCGGTTAACGACCCGACGGCGTAAATCGGAATGGATAGCGGACTTTGGCCAGCGCCATCCCGTGTGGCGGGAAGTTCCAGTGGCGTATCTTACCGGTCACGCAGCTCTCGACCTGTGTCGAGCCGAGCGAGCTCTTCTCGACGGTGGCTGCGATGACCTGGCCGCCGGCCGCGATGCTGAAGTTGACGGTGACTGTGCCTTCGAGGCCGCGTCGCGTCTGCAGTGACTTCTCATAGCAGTAAGCGAGCTCGCGGCGGTGCTTGCGCACGACGCGCCGGATCATTTCCTTGTCGAGCGGGCATCGGCCGTCGTGGCCCTCGCCACAGACCACCGGGCCGTCGGTCGTGACGTCGATCTCGCGTGTCTTTTCTTCTTTGTCCCCGAGGTCGGCCGTCGGCGGTCCTCCCGTGCCTTCGCCGCCCGGGCCGCAGCAGCCGGCCCCGGTATCTGGATCGACCCCACCGATGATCGAGTCGCCGTCGCTGTCTCCGCGGCCGTCTCCGCGGATGCCGAGTCCGCCAACCTCCGAGTCGCCAATCGCACCGTCGCCCTCGATACTATTCAGGGCCGCCATCGCGCCCGCGCCCACCGAGTTCGCGTCGTTGGACCACATATTCGTCGTATTTTCACTGAAAACGCCGACCAGACCCGCGTCTCGAGCAATTTCTGTATCGCGAACAGGGTCCGAAGGAGCGTCTGGTGCGCCTGGTGGCTCCTCGATATCCGTCGCGCTGCCAGCTCCCTCGGCTGCTTGTGCCGTCTGGTCGCTCTGGTCGCCGTCGGTCGCACCGCCACCGCCTCCAGTGCTGGCCTCGGGCATCGCGAAGTTGGCCGTGGTCTCGTGTTTGTCGGGCTTTTGCAGGAGCTGGACGAAGCGGTCCTGCGCGGAGTGGTCGTCGAGCTCGAGGTCGGCTGCGGCCGCCGGCACCATCATCGCGACCAGAAGAAACGCCGCGTGCAGCACCGTGCTGATGCCCATGTAGGGCATCGAATCGGTGTCCATACCCGAGATCGGCTTGAGTGCTGCAACCGCTTCCGGGTCGAATGAGTCTGAGACTGCGTCGAATCGATCGTCCAGCATGGCGCCTCCGCTGCCGCGTGAATTTGGGTCTCACCGGTTTGGACAGCGTGTGATGCGAATAGTTCCGTCGGGCTGTATATCGTGTGCCGAATTCGTGATAGTCACGGGCTGTAAGTACCCGAAGTCCCTCCAAACGGTCGATTTCCGGCCAGGTAGACCACGTGACAGATACTGATTTTTCAACGCTCGGGCTGGGCGACGCATGGCTCGAGAACCTCGATCACCTCGAATATACGCAGATGACGCCTATTCAGGCGCAGGCGCTGCCATCGTTGCTCGAGGGGCGTGACGTCCTCGGGCACGCGAGTACGGGCACCGGCAAGACCGCCGCGTTCGGGCTGGCACTCCTGCAGAAGATTACCCCGGCGAGCGACCTCCCTGGCTCGCTCGTGCTGTGTCCGACGCGCGAGCTCGCCGACCAGGTGGCCGAAGAACTGCGGCGGCTGGCGTGGGCGCTGCCGAATACGAACGTCATGACGATCTGTGGTGGGCGGCCGTTCGGCCGGCAGAAGAAGTCCCTCGCACACGGCGTCGACGTGGTGGTCGGCACGCCGGGGCGCGTCCTGGACCACCTGCAAAAAGAGACGTTGGATGTGTCCGAGGTACGAACGCTCGTGCTCGACGAGGCCGACCGCATGCTGGATATGGGATTCCTGGACGACGTGGCCGAGATTATCAGCCACGTGCCGGCGGACAGGCAGACGATCATGATGTCGGCGACGGTGCCCGACGAGGTGAGGGCGGTGAGCAACCGCTTTCAGCGCGACGCGGAGTTCGTGTCGGTCGTCGACGACGAGGCCTCACCGGATATCGAACAACTCGTCTACGACATCGGCGAGTTGGAGCGCATCGAGGCATTGGAGCGTGTGATTGGGCATCATCGGCCGGAATCGGCGATCATCTTCTGCAACCAGCGCGCGACGTGTAACGACGTGGTCGTGGCGCTGCGCGATGTCGGTCACTCGGCGCAGTCGATGCACGGTGGACTCGACCAACGCGACCGGGACGGCGTGCTCGAGATGTTCGCCAACGGCAGCCTGCGGCTGATGGTGGCGACGAACGTCGCGGCGCGAGGCATCGATATCGAGGCGTTGGACGCGGTCATCAATTATGAGCTGCCGCGCGACCCCAACGCGTACGTCCATCGTATCGGGCGCACTGGTCGGGCCGGAGGTGCGGGTGTGGCGATCAGCCTGGTCGACGGCGCGAGGGACCGCGACCTGGAGGCGTTCGACGAGAGGCTGGAAGGGCGCGAGCTGCAGTCGGCGGCCGCGTTGGACGCGAGTCCGGAGGCGCCGGAGCCCGCGGCGATGAAGACAGTTGCCATCAAGGGCGGGCGCCGCGACAAGCTGCGACCGGGCGATATCGTCGGGGCGCTGACCGGCGATGTCGGTATCCCGAACGACACGATTGGGCTGATTACGATTCGCGACAACATCGCGTTTGTGGCGATCGAGCGGCGTTTTGCCCAGACGGCGCTCGACGGCATCGGCCGACACGGGATTAAGGGACGTAATTTTGGCGCGTTCTTTTTGAGGTGATGTTGGCTTTGGCGGCACGTTCGGCGGGCTAAAAGCCCGCCGGCGACGTAGAAACGTCGCGCACCGGAGCGCGTTGTTTTCGGTGCGCGAGCTTTCGAGCTCGCCCGGCGGCTTTCCAGCCGCCGCTTGCGTGAGGCGCACAACCGCACTCGGTGCGCGCCGCTCGCGTGTCAGCGTTGTCACGAGCCTCGACGTTATACAGAATGAAGCGCCTGCGAAGCTCCAACACAGGTGAATCAACCCACGTGACACCCGACACCAAAATCACCCGAGGTAAGACCCAGCCCGAGCGGCTCGCGCTGCTCGACCGCTACCTGATCCTGCGCGAATGGCAACTGCTGGAGCGCGGCGAAGGCGTCGTGGTCGACGTGGGCTTCGGCGAGCACGCATACACGACCGCCGAGATGGCGCGGCGGTTTCGCCAGCTCAATACCGGTCTCGAGATCATCGGCGTCGAAGCCGACCCTCACCGCGTCGACCGGGCCCGCGACGCTTACCCCGACATCGACTTCGTCACCGGCGGCTTTCCGCTTTCGGCGAGCGTCGGACGGCCCGCGCGCCTGGTACGCGCCATGAACGTGCTCCGCGAATACCATCCATCCACGGCGCTCGACGCCTACGATGACTGGGCCGAGCCGCTCACCAGTGGCGGGCTGCTCCTCGCCGGCTCCTCCGACAAATTCGGCGACACGATGACCGCGTTGGTGATGCGTAAGACGGACGAGCGCGTCATTCGCGAATCGCTGCTCTTCTCCACGACGCTCGAGCAGGGCTTCGGTCCATGGATGTTCCGCGACTGGCTGCCCCGCGACCTGCGACGGTCGGCAGGCGAGGGCGATGCGGTGTTCAAACTACTCGAGCAGTGGCACGCGGCATTCGAAGAAGCGCGCGCCGCCGGCCACCAGGCCCCAAAACTCTTATTCTGCAATGCCGGCGAGCGGCTGGCCGCACAGCGCGACGACGTGGACTGGGGT
>JBNJFZ010000068.1:0-25942 GCA_051747295.1 Myxococcota bacterium | reverse complement strand
CGCAGCAGGACAAGCTGCGGCGTGTCGGTCTAATGCTCAGGGCGATGATCAGGTGACTTTGATTCGGGCGGGTCGCGAGGCCCGCCCAATCGCCAGTTCAGACTTGTATATGATCATCAGCCCACTCACCCTAAACCGGCGATTGACGCGCCACACATCACTCTTTCTAGTCGATGCCGAGTTGCCGGGCGGCAGTCTGCGGGTCGGAGAGCTCTCGGTCAGCGTCCTCTGCGAACTCGACGACTCGCTCGACCAGCTGCCAGCTGCCGCGGGCGAGCTCACCTTTCGCGATGAAGATATTGTCCTCGAGGCCGACGCGGACGTGGCCCCCCATCTCGATGGCTTTTTTCGCAAGCGGAAGCTCGTGGCGGCCGATCCCGGCGACCGACCAGGTGCTGCCGCCGGGAATCATGTCGACCAGAAACTCGAGGTTTTCGGGGCGCGCCCCCATACCGCCGGGCACGCCGAGCACAAAGTCGAAGTGCAACGGCGGCTCGAGCAGGCCTTCGTCGACAAGGCGCATCGCCGTATCGACCATGCCCGTATCGAAGATCTCGATCTCGGGGGTGATGTCGAGCTCCTGGAGGCGCTCAGCGATCTCACGAATCATCGGCAGCGAGTTCATGAAGACATCGTCGCCGAAGTTGACCGTGCCGGTGGTGAGCGTGGCCATATCGGGCTGCAGGTCGAGGCCTTCGATACGCTCCTCGACAGACATGCCCACGGCCCCCCCGGTGGAGAACTGCACGAGCACGTCGGTACGCGCCCGAACCTCTTCGAGGATGCGGCCGAACGTCTCGCGGTCCTGCGTGGGCGTACCGTCCTTACGCCGACCGTGAACGTGCACCATCGACGCGCCAGCTTCGCGGCACCGCTGGGCTTCTTCGGCGATCTCGACGGGCGTGTACGGTACGTAAGGCGTGTGCTCACGCATGGTCTCCGCACCGACGACGGCTGCTGTGATGATAAGCGGTTCGGTCATATTAGCCTCGCTGAAGCTCGCCGGGGACGACGCAGGTGCCGGACGCACGCACGACAGTCACGGGCTCGTCCAGGACGTCGGCCGCGGAGGGCTGCTCGGGGTCACGCGCCAGCTCGATGACCTTGTTGGCCTCGAACGTCATCTTACGGCTGGTATTGCCCGCCGACACAATTCGGCCCACGACCTCGAGGTAGTCCCCCGCCTTGACCGGCGCCAGAAACTCCACGTCATCGTAGGCACGAAACAGGCCTTCGTCTCCGTCGTGGCGGATGAGCAGTTCGGTCGCCACGTCACCGAAGAGCTTGAGCACCCACGCGCCGTCGACCAAATCGCCGGCATAGTGGGCTTGCTCGGCGCCCACGCGCAGTCGAATCATGACGTCGTCGGTTGGGTAGTCAGGCATGGCTGTGCTCCTCAATGGGTTTGGGTGATGGGGCAGGTATAGGACAGCGTCGAGGTGGTGCCAAACGAAAAACCCCGCGAACTCGAAAGCTCGCGGGGTTCGTCGCTCTAAGGGCCACAGCGGAGTGGCCGGCCTTCCGAATTAGTTATTCGGGAAGCCGTTGTAGATGCGGCTGGTGCTCTGGACGTTCGCGCTCGGCCATTCGACAAAGCCGACTCGCCAGAAGCTGCCCGTGCTGGGCAGGTACTTGTTCTCGAGCTCGAGCTCGAGGACGCCGCGGATGTAGATTCGCACGGTGGCGTACGAAGCCCCCATGCCGCGGTCGGAGTAGTAGTAGACGCCGGTCTGGTAGATCAGGCTCTCGAGACCGCTGTGGTTGACGTTCTCGGGGCCAGCACCGTCGGTGTCATCGATGTCCAGGCTCGGGTCATCCGACGAGTCGCCGGAGACGCCCCAGTCCGGATTCGGGTTGCGCCAGAACACGTCCCACGGCTCCTGGTCCCACAGTCCCTGCGGGTGCAGGTAGTGGAGGTCGAGGTCCGTACCGATGGAGTCAGTCTGGTCGGGATCGGCCGGCGTGTCCCAGACGAGCTGGACGTGAACTTCGTCGTCCGGCACGGCGTTGATGGTGACGATAGCCGGGTCGCCGCAGCTGGCAGCGCCCTCTGCGTCGTAGACCTTCAGCTCGATTTCATACGTCCCGGCGATGTCCAGGAACAGCCGCGGGTTGGAGACCGTGGCGTTCGGCAGCATGCTCTGCGTGGAGCCCTGCGGGCGAGAGACGATGACCCACTCGTAGGTGAGCTGGCTGTCGTCGCCGTCGGGGTCCGTGGACTGCGAACCGTCAAACTCGACGGTCTTGAGCGGCACGGTGTTGATGACCGTCTGCGGGCGGCTGGTTCCCTGGAGGGTCGCGCTCGCCTGTGCAATCGGACACTCGTTGTCGGTGCCGCTACCGGTGACGGGGAGCTCGCGCTCGTTGTCGGCCGGGTCGTTGCTCTTGATAACCAGCGTACCGGAGTAGTCTTCCTGTCCCGTCGGGGAGAAGGTGACCACGAAGTTGCGCTGCTCGCGCGGTGCAATGGTGACCGGGCTGGAGTTGAGGTCGCCCGGAAGGCTGTCCTCGACAACCTCGAAGGTGCCGCCGGCGTCTTCGGTCAGCGAAATCTCGCTGACTTCGAGGTCTTCGCTTCGGCTGCAGTTCTCGATGGTCACGGTCTTCTGCGTGGTCTGACCGATCGAGCCCTGACCGAACGCGACTTCGTCGACGCTGGTATTCAGGCAAGCCGATCCACTGTTTCCGGAGAGCGGAACCTCGTAGCGTTGCTTGGTCTGGTCGTTGCTCCTGAGCACGAGCACGCCGTCCTGCGGGAGGCGATCGACCGGCTTGAACCAGACGCGGACCGGAAATTCGTCGCCCTCCTCGAGTGCCGACGGCCAACCCTCACCGCTTGCGTCGAGGTCGTCAGCCGGGTCGTAGACAGTATTGCCGTCTTCGTCCTCCGACGGCTGCGGAATGGTGACCTTGAAGACGTCGCTGTCGGCGACGAAGATCTGCGAGATACGCAGCGGCGCCTCACCGACGTTCTGGATGGTGACCATGCGCGGCTCGCCTCGCCACTCCGGATCGGAGTTCGGCGGAACACTCTGGAAGATGACCGAGCTCGGGCTGGCGAAAATCTCTGCGCCCGGTGCACTCGGCGTGATCGGGATGCGCTCGGGGTCATTCGCCGGATCGTTGCTTCGAACCACGATCTGACCGCGGTCCTCGACGGTATCCTGTGGCTCATAGGTGATCGTGAAGTCCTCGGAGCCACCCTCGGGAATCTCGATATCCTGCGGGCCAGGGGTCCACCCCTCGACGCCGAATTCTCGGTTCTCGTCGTCTTGGGACTCGACCAGGGTCATCTCCCGAATACGAAGCGTTCCCTGACCGAGGTTCTGGATCGTCAGCGTCCGGCTCTGCTTCTCCCCGAGAGACACGCCACTGAAGCCTTCAAAGGTCGCGAAAATCGTCGGAGACTCGGCTCCGCTAATCGGGCCGTCGGAATTATTATCTCCCGACCCCGAGTCGTCGCTGCAACCTATTGCTGCGAGGCTGAGTGCCAACACGGCGACCAGGGCCGCACTTAATCGATGCCATTGCCATCTTCTCATAATTTACTCCGCTGTGTTCTGAGGCCTCTTTAAAAGCCGAGGCCGGTCTAGAAAGTGAGGCCCCATGCTAGGAATGCGCCACTGCTGAATTGTGTAGTGAGGTGACGCACTTAACCCATCCTTAGAGATTGCGAACTATATGGATCGGGCGATTGCGAGTCAACAAGGTGTGCTTTCTGTCAGTTTTCCTTACATCCTCACACATCTCCGAGGTACCTTTATATTCGTCAAAAGCTACCTCCGAAACGTACCCTTCTCCGCTTCGTGGACTTGATACGCAGACCGGTCGGACTTTGGTAAATTTTTTCGAAAAAAGACGCCAAACCCCCGCTGAATGGTGATTCAGCGCCGATCTTGGAGTCACCGCTTCAAAAGCCCTGCGTTCCGAGGATCACTCGGAACAGCGGGGCCCCCCGACATGAAGCCGGGCTCGGATGCGATGATCTGTGTCGGGATCACGCTCGGTCGCCCGAAAGATCGCCCGGGCTCCCATCGGGCATCCTGTATGCGGATTCGTCCGACGGTGGCCATGCGTCGTCGCGGAGGCATTTCGTGCGTGTGCCCTGCATTTGGGATATGCTGGAGACACTTCGCACCCCTGCGCAACTCATTATGGCGACTCGACGCTTCGCTACATCACGGTTTGGCCCCGCACTCGTCGCGCTGGCGTGTCTGGTGCTGGTCAATAGCTGCGCGCGGCCGCGCCATGGGGCGCAAACGCAAAACCCGAGCCCCGCGACCAACCCCGAGCCGCAGCAACTCTCACCGCGACGGGCGGTGCAGATGCGAGACGCGATCGACCGGGCCGGCTCGCGCGCCGACTGTACCGACTTCGAGCATGCGACCGGACAGCAGGCGTGGCTGGGCGCCTGGTGCGGCTGGCGATCGCAGGACTGGACGTTGATCCAGTCACTGGCGCCGGCCGCGATCTCGTTCTTCGAGTCCACGGCCGACACCCGCCGCCAGATCGAAATACTGCTGCTGCACGCCATCGCGCGCACGGAGTTCGACTTACCCGGAGGCCAGCAGCTGGCCGACCGCGCGTATCATATGTGGCGCTGGTCGAAGATGCCGATCCACGGGCCGCGCACCGATCCGTTTGCCGGCGATTTCCCGTATCTGGTGGCCGAAGCCGTCGAGCGGGGCCTGGAGCCGCCGCCCGACCATGCCGATCGCCGCCCGACACGCCCGATGCTGCTCGATATCGCGGACTTCGAATACGCCAGCCTGGAGCGCATGAACGCGCTGCCCCACGTAGACCGAACGCGCATTCGGTGGGCCCTGGAGCTGGGTGAATTACAGGTCGCGATCGCGCATCTGATCGAGGCGTTCGCGCTGGATCGTGCCTCGGAGAACCTGGCCGGCCTCGATGAAAACTTCGCGCTCTTCGCCCGATTCGCTCGGCTGGCCGGACTCGAAGACGCCGCGTTTGCGGTGCAGGGGTGGGTGCAATTCGAGCCACTGGTGCTCGGATCGGATGAGGAGGCCCGTCAGACCTCGCGGTTCGACGTCGCGCCGAAGCTCCGGACGCGCAGCGGGCGCGCCGCACTCACCAACACGATTCGAGAACTGCGCAGGAATGCGTCATCGGCCATCCGGCCGCCGCGCGAGCTCGTCGAGGGGCTGCGGGCCGTGCGCAATATGGAGGTCATCAAGGGCGACTCCTGGAAGCTCGCCTATCAGGCCGGCGAGCTACTCAAGGAACAGGGCTATCGAGGGGATGCTCGCCGGTATCTGAGGCGCGGGGTCGAACTCGTCGAGCAGATGCGTGGCTCGCTGGCCACACCTGCGCTTCGACAACAATTCTTCGCGGACAAGCGCCCGCTGTACCTGGCGCTCGTCGACCTCTACGTCGGCATCGACACCCCCAACCTGGCCCAGGAGGACTACGAAGAAGCGCTCGCGCTCGCCAACCAACTCAAAGCACGGGGTCTGCTCGACCTGCTCGTCGGGGACATCGAAGCCTCGCGTGCGACCGAGCGGCAGGCGACCGTCTGGAGAGCTCACGCGTCACCCCTGGCGACCTCCGACATGGTCCTGGAGAACCTTCAGAAGTGGACGGCGCCCGAACAACCGGCGAATCGGCTCCATCGCTCCGCACGACTGCGCTCGATTCCGGCGCAGCTCGGCCCGAACACCGCGGTCGTCGAATACCTGCTGGCCCCGCGTCGAAGCTACGTGTGGGTCATCACCGACCAGGGCATCGAGATGCGGCGGCTCGCCGGTCGAGAGGACATCGAGCCGCGGGTCGAGGAGTTCGTGGCGCTGACGGCGGAGCCGGGCCTGAGTCGCGCCCAGAAAAAGCGGCTCCACGGGCTCGCAGAGCGGCTCTACGTCGAGTTGATCGGCCCGATTGAGGACGTCGTCGTCGATCGCAATCGCCTGATCATCGCCCCGGATCGACTGCTCTATCAGTTGTCATTCGAGGCGCTGGGAATTCCGATGCGCCGGGCGGCACCGAAGTGGCTCGTGGAGGACTACACGCTCTCCTACGTCCCCTCGAGCCGCGTGCTCGCCCTGCTCCGCTCGCGCGAGAGGGCCTCGACCCAGGGCAACCGTGCGCTGGTGCTGAGCGACCCGGATCTGGATCGCCAGGCGACGGGGCTGCTGCCCTACGCGCCCAACTTGCCCGCCGATGGTGCGTTCAACCTGGAGGATGCGTTCCCGCCGCTGGTCTCGACGAGCGCCGAGGTTCGGGCGGTGAGGCGAGCTGGGAGACAGGTTGGATTCGAGTCGGTCGACGTCTATCGAGGACGCGAAGCGACCGAGCATCGCTTTACCTCGGCCGAGCTGCGGACGTATCGCTGGCTGCATATCGCGTCGCACGGGATCAGCGACGCGGAGTCGCTGCGCTCGGCCAATCGGACACGCGTTCGCTTTCAACAACCGGCATTGCTCCTGTCCATCGACCGGGAGAGCCCGCAAGACGGCCTCTTGACGCTCGCCGAGTTGCTCGCGCTGGAGACGTCGGCCGAGCTCGCCGTGCTGTCGGGATGCTCGACGGGGCGGGGCTGGCGGGCGCTCGGCGAAGGCGCGTTCGGCCTCGCCGGCGCGCTGCTGTACACCGGCACGTCGACCGTGATCGCGAGCACGTGGGACGTCGGAGACCGCGCGACCGCCGAGCTCATGACCCGAGTGTACGCCGAGCTCGGCCAGGACAAGCGTCCCGAAGAAGCCCTTCGCGCCGCCCAGATCGCCATGTTGAAGCGGTCGGGGACCGAGGCGCCGTTTTTCTGGGCGGCGTTTCGGACGGTGGGGTATTGAGCGCGCGGCGCTGCGCTAGAGGTTAAGAGGTTTCGCTTGCGCCTGCGGCGCTGCGCTAGGGGTTGAGCGGTTTCGCTTGCGCTAGAGGTTGAGCGGTTTCGCTTGCGCCTTTGGCGCTGCGCTAGAGGTTAAGCGGTTGCAGGCTTCTCTAGCGTAATGAACCGCTGAACCGCTGAACCGCTGAACCGCTGAACCGCTAACCGCTAACCGCTAACCGCTAACCGCTAACCGCTAACCGCTGCGAGCACACGCGCAAAAAAAAACGCCGGCGACCTCATGAGAGGCCGCCGGCGATCGGTGGAATCGAGGCTGCTAGCCGTTATTCACACGTGCCGCTGTTGCAGCTCAGACCGCTGGGGCAGTCGCAGCTGTCTTCGCAGCTATCTGGGGCATCGGCGGGCGCGTCTTCGCACAGGCCGCTGTCCAGGTTGCAGACGTCGCCCTGCGGGCAGTCCTGGTTGCAGGTGCAGGGCATCTGGCAGTTGCCCTCGACGCAGATTTCATCGCGCGAGCACTCGGCGGTGGTGCGGCACTGGACGTCGGGGTCTTCTTTGCAGAATCCACGCTCGTCACAGACGTAGCCGGCGTCGCACTCGCTATCGACGGAGCACGTCGAGGCGCAGTTGGAATCGACACAGACGTCGCCGGCCGGGCAGTCGGCGGTGCGGCGGCACTCGAGCACGCGACAGACGCCGTTTCGGCAAGACTCGTTCGAGCCGCAATCGGCATCGCCCGAGCAGACCGACTGACACTGGCCGTTGATGCACTTGCCATCGTCGGAGCACTCGCTGTTGAAGACACATGACTCGGTGCCCGCTTCGCAGTTGCCGTCCATGCAAACTTCGCCGCTGGCGCAGTCGTTTCGGTCGGTGCACTCGGGTTCGGTGTCGGCGACGCAGTCGAAGTTGCGGCAGACTTCGCCGCTGGCGCAGTCGCCATCGGCCTGACATTCGCTGCCTTCGGGCGGCTGACACTCGTTATTGACGCAGCTCTCGCCGGCCGCGCAGTCCTGAGCGGTGGTGCACTCGAGGTCCGGCGCCGTGCTACAGGTGCGCACGCCGTCGGTGTTCTTCTCGGGGAGACACTGGCCGTCGTTGGTGCCGAGTTGGATGCACTCGTAGCCACCGGGGCAGTCGCTATTGGCCGAGCAGGAGCGTCCGCAGACGCGCTCGCCGGAGCCATCCGCGCTTTCATTGAGGAGGACGCACTTGTCTTCGTCACCAGCACAGTCGGCGTGGGATTCACATGCCTGGCATAGCCCGGCCTGTCCCTGTTCGTCGGTGCTCGCTCGCTGACACCGATCGTTGACACAGATCAACCCGTCCGAGCATTCGACATCGCTCGAACAGGCCTCGTCGCCACCGGTCGCGTTGTTGCAGGATTCGGCTTCCTCCCACCAGCACTCATCCCAGCACTCGAACTGGTCGCAATAGGTCTCGCAGACCTCGTATTCGTAACATTCTCCATCTTCTCCACCTGAGACGACCAGACAACCGGACCCGAGGGTCACGGCCGCGACCATCGCAGCGACCAACGTCCAAAGGTTCAAGTGCTTCATTGCGTCCTCCTGAGACAGCTTCTGCAACCGGGCATGCCGGACTCGTTTTCTATCGTAGGAAACTTCCGGCCAAATTTCATCGATTCCGGTCGGTGAGACGCGGAGGCCCCTGGGAGTATTCAAAATTATCTGGGGACGAGGATCAACTCTGGGAGGGATTTAGGGATTTAGGGATTTAGGGATTCCAATCACTCAATCACTAGTGAGCGCCGCCAGGCGCACACGCAATCACTCAATCACTTCAAAGCATGCCCTTGACGCGAATCTTACCCACCATCATCCGATTCTGGCCGTCATGGGCCTGGTCCGGGGTGACGTTCATGCGGCCGCCTCGGTAGAAGCCGAAGTAGATGGTGTAGACGCCGGGAGGCGAGTAATTCTCGATCCTGAAGCTGTACTCGTCTCTGACGATGTCGCCGGGCAGCCAGTAGTTGGTCGGGAATTCGCCGCCGGCCGGGTCGTGGTCGCCGTGGATGCGATTGCCGGGATAGTCGACGTGCAAGAAGATCTTCTCCTGGCTGGTCACCCGCCGCTTCACCCGGAAGTAGAGCGTCAGCGTGACATCCTCGCCCCAGCCGTACGCCGGGAACAGACCGTCTTCGTTGGTCCTGTCGATGTCGTAGCCCAACAGCTCGAGCTTCTTGTCGAACTCCGCGCGCTGCATGCGCCCGTTCTCGGAGAACCACAGCGGATACTGGGGCTCGAAGCCTTCCTCCATGATCTGGTCGGCCACGAAGTTCTCCTGGGGTTCACCGTCCTCGTACTTGTTGCTGATGAGGACCAGGCGGCTCGAGCTGGCGTTGAGCACGGGCACGTTGCGCTCGAAGCGGCGACGCACGTCGTAGTTCACGTTCGCGAGGCGCTTTCGAGGGATCACCGCGAAGAAACGTTCCTCCTGGTCGAATTTGTCCAGGAATTCGCGCGAGTTCGAGATGCGCTCGACATCTTTCAGATAGACCGACTGGTCATCGACGGAGACGTGGTGGCGGTATAGCTCCTCACCATCGTCGGCATAGGTGGTATAGGTCTCGAAGATCCCGCGCTGCGACAGATGATTCGAGAGGTTCGGGAGCATCACAAAGAGCATCGCGCATGCGGTCGCGACCCCGGCGAGCGCCATGATCGCCGCGCCGGTGGAGGGGAGCTCGGCAATCCGCGCGATCGACGGCAAGATACCCGATTCCCCGCGAAACTCCTCTTTGGCGACGATACGCTGTCTAAGGGGGCTGAGCTCGTCGACGTCCGGCTCGGGCGCCTCGGGTTCGTCGCTGGCGCGCGCTTCGCGCCACTTGCGGAACGTCTCCGGCCAACTGCGGATGTTGCGAAGCGTCAGCACCGCCCACGACACCAGCCCGAAGAAGTACGTCGCCAGCAGGATCGCCCAGCCGTATTTGATCGCCTTGAGCACGCGGCCGAACTGGAAGTCTTCGGGCAGGCCAAGGTCTTCCTGGAACTGCATGTACGACTCGAGCAGGCGCGCCGGGAAGCGCTCGAGGTCCTTCCCGAGCATCATCGTCACCGCGATCGCCACGAAGCCCATCGCGTAGCCCAGCATCGAGCGCATCCGCGCCTCGGCCCAGAAGTCGCGATCCGCGAGCATGAGCCCGACGCCGGCGAGCAGCGGGAAATAACCGGGAAAGAAATAGTGGTCGAAGGCCGAAGACACCGCGGTGATGATGAGCGCGACCAGGCTCCAGACCAGGAGCATGCGCTTGAGCGACTCGGACGGTCCGATCAGACCCTCGCGCAGCTTCCGGTCGTCGTCTCCTCCAGGATCCTCGACGTAGACGCGCGCGGCGCGAGCGAGGTACCCGAACCCCAGGGGCACCAGCGCGACCCAGGGCACCAGCGTGAAGCCGAGTTGACGCACCCACATCGCGAAGTGCGGATGGGTGGCCACGATGCTCTCGCGGGTCAGGTCGTTGCCGACCAAAAACTCCAGCACGGGTGCGACGCCGACGAGCTCGCCGCCCCGGGTCACCGCCGGGGCCGCGTCGCCATAGGCAGTCACCAGCGACAACACGGCGAAGGCCGTCATGCCCAACGCCAGGAGTCCCGGGCCCGACTTCAGAGCCTTGATCGCGCTGGTACGGCGGGCGAAAAAGCCAGCCGTCAGCAACAGAATCGACGGGATCGAGATGATGACCGTATGGGTGATGCGCGGCTCGAAGAGCTTGTCTCCGCCCGCCTCGGCGCTGGCGAGGAAGGCCCAGACGAGCACGCCGATCGACGCCGCCAGCCCGACAGCACCCACGATGGCTTCGGCCTTGCCGATCAAGCGGTCCTGTTCGGGCGAGCGCCGAATGCGGACGATCTCCTCGAAGGGGAGCTGGGTGAGGCCGAAGCACACGATGACGCTCAGCGGCGTGAGCAACCCGAAGAAGCGCTGGTCGAAGAAGGCGAGCGACAACCCGATGCCCATCAGCGCGCCCCACGCCCAGCGGGCATTCGAGGTTGCGTAGATCGTCTCGAAATACGCGAGCAACGCCACGGACGTGGTGACGATGTACAGCATCTCGCTGCTCAGGATGTGCGTCCCCAAAAAAATCGCAGGAGTCGTCACGAAGATCGTCGAGGTCAGCAGCGCGGTCCACGTATCGAAGAACGAGCGCAGCCAGATGAACACCAGCAACACCATCATCAGCACAAAGACGGCGACGGGAGCCCGCGAGCGCCACTCGAAGGTGCCGATGCCGACTTCAGCGGGATCGGTCGACTCCGAGGCAAACGCACTGATCAGCCAGGTCTTCAGTAGCGAGCGGCTCACCGGCTTGCCGTCGAGCATCGGGACCGCCCAGTTGGGATCGATCTCGGGCTCGCCTTTCTTGTCGGCCACCTCGAGCGTCGGGCGAGCGTCGTCGCCCTCCTCGGCGCCTGTCTGTTCCGATTTCGGTTGGTCCGACTCGGGCTCTTCGGGTTTCTCTTCGGCCTTCGCCTTCATCGACGGGCGATTTTGCGCGGCGTAGTCCTGCGCGACGAGGATCTCCGCGGCCTCCCACGGCTCCCAGATACCCAGCCCGCCCAGGTTGCCGAACAGCAATACGCCGGCGATCACGGCGAGCAAGGCACCAGCCACGGCGGTCCCCACCGTAGAAGACCACCAGCTCACCCACGCTTTCTGGTCGGGTGATTCGACCTCGGTTTTCGAATCTGAGTCACTCATATATCCAACATCATTTCCTGCTTGACAGTCAGCCAACGGGATTTAGCACAACGCGCGCCGCCGTACAAAGTCAGCGCGCAAACAGCGTCCGCCCGTGAGCACCTCCTGGAGGTGGCCATGCGGCTGCGCTCTTGACCACGACCGGGGTTTATACGACAAAGAAAGCGTCTCGACCTCATTTGTTGCGCCGGAGGCTGCATGTTCAAACAGAAACTGACCAGGGTGGTCAGCAACGTCGACGGAACGCTGGGCTGCATGCTCATCGGATTCGACGGTATCCCGATCGATAGCGTCTTCGACGGTGAAGAGATGCCGCAGATGAACGCGGTCGCCGTGGAGCTGAGCAACCTGCTCGACAAATTCCGCCGCCTCCAGAACTACGATATGGGTGAGGTCAACGAGGTCAGCATCACGCTGGGCCGCGTCACGGCGCTGGCGCGCGTCGTGGCCGAAGAATACCTGTTGATCCTGGCGCTCGACGCCGAGGCAGACGTCAATCGCGGGCAGACCATGCTGCGGCTGATCGCGCCGTTCGTCGAGCGGGAGATGATCTAGCCCCCGATTTCTCGCCAACTCCAGTCTATTCGACACTTCATCGCCCCGTGGTCACGCCCTCGGGGCGTCCGACCATTGAGACGAGGACCATTCGATGACCATCGATACCACGCAATTCCGCAAGAACCTCAAGATCGAGATCGACGGCGAGCCGTTCATCATTCTAGAGGCGAAGCACGTCAAGCCCGGCAAGGGCGTGGCATTCGTCAAGACGAAGATGAAGAGCCTCGAGTCCGGCCGCGTCTTCGAGGAGAACTTCCGCTCGGGCGATACGGTGGATACACCGGATATTCGCTCGCGCGAGATGCAGTATCTGTACAAGGATGAAAACCACTACATCTTCATGGACGAGGACACCTACGAGCAGGTCCGCGTCTCCGAGTCGGCCGTGGAGTCTGTAGTGGACTACCTCAAGGACAATATGACCCTGGATATCCTCTTTCACGAGGGCAACGCCATCCAGGTCGACCCGCCGATGTTCGTGGAGTTGAAGGTCACGAAGACCGATCCGGGCATCAAAGGCAACACGGCCCAGGGAGGGACCAAGCCCGCGACCGTCGAGACGGGCGCCAAGGTCATCGTGCCGCTGTATCTGGAGCAGGGAGAGCTCATCAAAGTCGACACGCGAACCGGAGAATTCGTCGAGCGCGTCAACAAATGATGGCATGGGAACCGAGAGCGCGAGTTCCGCGCTTCTATGTCGGTGCCGCGTGATCTATACTGCGTGCGAACTAGAACCTAGCCCGGGCTTTGGAATTGCTCCGACGCCCAACTTGCTGCTGAGTCTAATCCGTGGGAATCAACCGAGACAAAGTACTGTCCGCCGCCCGTAAGCATGTCCGAAAGGGCAAGTGGGACAAGGCGCTCAACGAGTATCAGAAGCTGGCCGACGATGATCCGTCCGACGCACGGAGTCGGTTGAAGGTCGCAGACCTGAACGCCAAGCTCGACCGTACCGTCGAAGCGCTGGACGCCTACCGGGCCGTCGCGGAGTTCTACGCCCGCGACGAGATGCATGAAAAGGCCGTAGCCGTCTACAAACAAGCGCTGCGCCTCGATAAGGAGAACCCGGAGCTGCAGCGTAAAGTCGGCGATATGTACCACCGGCTCGGGCGCCTCAAAGACGCGGTCCGCGCCTTCCACAAGGCCCAGAAGATCTACCGCGAGCGGGGCGACGCAACCGCACAGCGCGAGATCCTGGAGGACATGGTCCGGCTCGACCCCGAGGACGTCGGGCTTCGCATCCAGCTGGCCGAGCGTTACGCCAAAGACGACAAGAGCCATCGAGCGATCGAGTTGTTCGAGGACGCCGCCGCCGACCTCGAGGAAGAAGGCCGGCTCGACGAGTGGCTGCAGGTCACAGAACGGTTGATCTACCTGCGCGACGATGACATCGCGCTGCGCAAAGAAGTGGTCGAGCTCTACCTCGACCGCAGCGACAACAAGCACGCGCTCAAGCATCTGCAAGTCTGCTTCAAGAAGAACCCCGAGGATCTGGAGACCCTGCGGCTCCTCGCTGAAGCCTTCGAGCGGCTCGAGCGCACCGAAAAAGCGGTCATGGTGCTCACCCAACTCGCCACCGGCTACAGCGAGACCGGGCGCGAGCACGAAGCCAGAGATGTCTGGCAACATGTCCTCGAGCTCGCCCCCTCCCATAAGAAGGCCAAGAAAGCGCTCGGCCCGCATGCCGAGCAGCGGGGCGAAGACTCCGAGGTCCTGACCGGCGACAACGTCCAGAACACGGGCATGGTCAAGAGCCGCAACGAGACGCCCGCAGGAGACGACGACGCGCTCGACGGCATCGAATTTCTCGACGAAGAAGACGGGAGTGAGGTCTTCGAAGTCGAGGTCGAGCCCGTCCGCGAGCACGCTCCGAGCCCGGAGACCAACCAGCCCGGCCAGAAGCCGGCCGTGGAAGCGGGCGAGAGCTTCGAAGAATTCGGCGACGATCTCGAGGACCTGGACGTCGCAAACCTGGAGAGCAACCGAGCCCCCGGCGAGGCTTCCACGGGGCCGGCGACCGAGGAGTCCGAAGCAGATCGCCCGGCGCGCACGCCCGAGCAAGGCAACCGCAACCGCCACCAGAGCCAATGGGCTCGTCAGGACACGCGCCCGTCGGTCAATCGCTCCGGCAACGACGACGAGTTGGTCGACATCTCCGAGAGCATCGAGGTCATCGAGACCGTCGAGCCCACCGTCGACCACGAGCCAGCGGCGACGTCTCGCGAAGAGCAGCTCCGCGAGCAGCTCAAAGAAACGGACGTCTTCCTCAAGTACGGTCTCTACGACAAGGCCGAGGAAATCATCGGCGGCATCGTCGACGAGAACCCGGACAGCATCCCCGCCCGCGAGAAAATGCGCGAACTCTACCGGGCCACCGACAATGCGGCTGCCGAAGTCGACCAGCTCATCCAGATAGCCCGGATCACGCGCACCACGCCCAAACGAGCGCGTGGTTACCTCGAGGACGCCCTGTCTCTGGCTCGAGACCCCGCACGCGTCTACGAGGCGGCGAAGCGCTACGGCATCGAGCTGCCCGCCGGCGAACTCGCAAACGAAGAGACCGGCCCCGTCGAGGATCTGGACGAGATCGAAGCGCTCTCGGTCGACGATTCCTTCGTGGAGATGCACGTCGAAGACGACGACGGCCTCGACGAAGCGACCGGTGACTTCGTCCATCTGGACGCCGGCGAGGTCGTCGGGCTCGACGAGCCGACCAACGGCATGAGCGGCCGCGAGGACAGCCTCGAGCAGCCATCCGAGTCGATGTTCGATCGGGATTCCTCGGTCGTCGACGCCGCGGAACTGTCGATGGACGACGCCGAAGACATCGAGCTCAGCAGCGCCGAGTTCGTCGACATGGACATCGATGACTCGAGCTTCGCGGAGCTCGCGATCGAGGACAGCGCGATGTCCGACATCTCCGATGATGACTTCGTGGAGATGGACGTCGACGACTCCGAGGCATTCGAGGAACTCTCCGACAATGACCTCATCGACATCTCCGATAGCGAGCAAACGGACGAGGACGTCAACCTCTACGTCACCGAGGACGAGGCGGATGCGATGTTCGACAACCTCTTCGCCGACGTCACGCACACCGGCGAGCGCATCAACCTGGGTGGCGACGACCCGCTCGGCGAGATGGCTGACGTCGACTTCTACCTCCAGCAGGGTCTGGTGACCGAAGCCGAAGAAGAACTCGAAGAATACAGAGAAGAAAACCCCGAACACCCCGGTGTGCACCAACGAGAAGACCAGATTCGGTCCGCGCGCGAAGGTCGCTCCCCGAATGAGAACCCGTTCGGAGCGCGCAGCTTGTCCCAGGCCTTCCAACCCAGCGCCGCTCTCGAAGAGAGCAGCTACATTCTGGAGGAGATGGAGATCTCCAATACCAACCTGGAGTTGGGTGAGGCCTATATGGATATGGGCCTGTACGACGAGGCAATCGAAGAATTCGAGCATGCGCTCGACGACCCCGAGGCCGCCAATGCCGCGCGCTACCAGATCGCGCTGGCCCACCATAAGCTCGGCGACGTCGACTCGGCGCTCTCCGTACTCGACGAGTTGCTCGACGGGAGCGACGTCTCCGACCAAATCAGGCAGGTCGCTCTCGCGGCCCGGGCCGAGTTCAACTCGAATGGCTGAGCCTGCTGAGCCGGCTCGTCGTCACTCCGGATCGTCATCCAGGCGTTCCGGTCGATTCTCGAGCAACGCTCTGCCACGACGAAAGATCGCGTCGAACGCGCCTTCATCGGCGTCGTCGATGCGCTCACGGATGCGCCTGACCGACGCCTCGAGCGCGCTCAGCGCGTCGTCTGCGTACGGATTGAGCGCCTGAATCTCGTAATAAAGGCTGGGGTTTTCGTGCATGACCGCGCTCGCGACCGCCAACTGATTGGCAAACGTGGTGCTGGAGACTTCGTGGAGGCGTTCGGCGCGCTCGCCGCTCTCGACCAGCGCATCGCTGAACGCGATGTTGACCGCGTGCGAGAGCCCGAGCACAAACGACATCGCCCGGTCGTGCTCCTCGATATCCATCTCGACGATCGACGCCATCGTGTCGTCGAAGAGTCCTCGCGCGACCGACGCCGCCTCGCTCGAGCCCACCGGACAGATGACGACGTGCCGCTCGGAGAGCAGCTCCGTATCCGGCCCGAACATCGGATGCATCGAGGCGACGGACACCCCTGCCTCGGCGAGCGCATCCAACCCGGCTCGCACCGGATGCTTGAGGGAGCTCACATCGAAGATCACCGTCTCCGGGGCCAACGCGGCCATCGACGACATGATGTCATTCGAGGCGCGCATCGGGGCGGCGACCACGACCACATCGAAGCTCGAGAGTTCGAAGTCGCGCCAGTCGTCGCGCGCCTCGACGGTCTGCTCGGCAGCCGCCGGGTCTGCAATCGCGACCGAGAAACCCTGAGCGTCCAGGAATTGCACGAACCACCGCCCCATCTGTCCGGCCCCGCCGACCACGAGCGCTCGCTTACCGCGGCCGCGATTCGAAGCCGCCAGCCGATCCTGCTCCTGAGCGGTCAGCGATGACTCGATGAGCAGCCGCATCAATCGGGCCGCGAGATCCGGCGACACGCCGAGCTCCTCGGCCAACGCGCGGGCCCGCTCGATGACGACGCGCTCTCGCGAATAATCTCGGGTCCCGCGACCAGCGGTCTTCTTGACCCGACCGATCTCCTCGACGAGCTGCTGGCGCCGGCGCACCAGAGTCAGTAGCTCGTCATCGAGTTCGTCGAGTTGCCCGCGCAGTTGCTCGAGTCGATTGTCCTGATTTGCCATGCATCGTTCCCGATCGGAAAAAGGTGCCGCTTATAGGGTTGCGCTGCCTACCACAGAGCGTACATTACACCATGTTATGGAAAGACCCTGGTTCATCATAGTGCTGCTCGTCTTCGCGGTCTTCGCGTCGGTCGGTTGTGATCGAGACGACCACATGAACGAGGACGGGCGTGGCCAGCCGAGCGAAGAGCAGCAAAACCCGCGCCACCCAATCAAAAAACTCGAGGTCGAGGACTCGTTCGAGATCGGAGGATTCAGCTATAGCATCGTGTCTGTCGAGCGGTCCGACGTCCACGCGCGCTTCGAAGACGAGATATCCGGCGAGATGGAGTGGGTGACGATCCACTACCGCCTGGTGAATACGTCCGATAAGCCCATGGCGCCGATCATTCCGGACGTCCTCGTAGAGACGAACGGCCTGAAGTTTAGAGACACCGGGGGCAACGCCCAGATCGGCGAAAAGGCGGTCCAGGAATCAGGAGTGAGCATCGGCCAGCTCGACGAAGTGGACCCCGGCGAGACCGAGCTCAATATGGCCATCTTCAAGATTCCGGACGCGCACGTCGACCAAGTCCGTGCCACCTTCGACTTCGATGGATATGACGTGCGGACCCAGGGGCCCCTCGAATACCAATTCGAGCTGACCCCCGTGCCCGACACGGAGGTCCTCGCCGAACCCACAGCTGATGCGGGTGAGACAGAAGAGGCGGACGGCGGCGACAGCGAAGCAAACACCGACGAGCCGACCGACTCGGGCGAGTAGCGCCCCGTCGTCACATACAGTCCAACATCTCCTGCCCGAACATCTCGATGTGCCAGGGCAGCACCGTGTCGAAGTCGGCGAGTTCCTCGAGCGTCGAGGGCGGATTCTTCGCGATCTCCATCAGGTTGGCGTTCGTCGCGACGAACTCGCTGGGGATGTCGAGGCTCTTCCATGTCTTGTTTCGCCACTTCTTGAGCCGCTTGAAGCGACTGTAGACCTCGCTCGAGGGGCGAGACCGCTTCTTCTTCGCGCGTGATTCGGGCGGATCATCGACCGACGCAGACCGCGTGATGACCTCGAGGATGTCGTCGGCATAGCGCTCGAAGGTCTCCGCGGGCAGAGAGCGCACGGTATCGAGCTCGGACTTCGAGCTCGGGCGGGTGCGGGCGATGTGGAGTAACGCGCCGTCGGGAAACGCGTGCAGCGCTGCCCTGTTGACCTCCTGGCACATCTGATGGCGCCACGTGTAAAGCTCGCTGATCGCCCGCCGTCCGGCCGCGTCGAGCGAGTCGACCCCACGCACACCGCGCCAGCCTTCGGGGTCGAAGGGGTTTGGTTCGTGGCGCATCGTCGCCACATACTCACATTGTTGGTGGAATGGCTCGAGCCATCCGCTCTGCTCCAATCGCGCGAGCAAGATATCGCGCATCTCGAGCAAGTGGCGCACGTCCGCGGTCGCATACTCGGCCTTGTCGTCGGGCAGCGGACGCGTGGTCCAGTCGAATTTCTGGAAGCTCTTGCCGGGGTCGACGTCGACGAGATCCTCGAGCAGGAAGTCGAGGCTGTTCCCATCGAGGCCCAGAAATCGAGCGGCGATCTGGGTGTCGAACAGGTTTTCGACCCTTCGCGCATAGTCTCGGTCGATCTCGAGTATGTCGTTGCGGCCGGCGTGGAAGACCTTGACGACCGACTCATCTTCCATCAGCGAGAAGAACGGCTCGAGCTCATCGGCCGTCATCGCCAGCGGATCCACGAGCGCTGCCACCTCGTCGGTGGCCAGCTGAATCAAGCAAACGCGCGCATTATAAGCGTGAAAATGATCGCTCTCGGTATCGACTGCGAGTACGTCGTCGACCGAATCGCAGTAGTCTTCGAGCGATCGAGGATCATCTATCCAGATTGCGTCCATGATGGCATCTCGGCGGGGAGCACACTCATTCGTGGCGGCAAGCGTAGCGCTTTCGGCACGAATCGGCCAATCCCCGAAGCGGATGCCGGTATTGTCGGTTGCATTTTCGCCGTGGGAGACGCGCAATAGGCCCAGCACACGCCGAGACGATACGCCAAACCCACCGCGGCGCGTGTGATCAGGGTCTACTCGTTGTCCTGAAGAGCCTCGCTGAGGTCGTACTCCAGGCGTTTTGCCCGCACCGAGACCCCGAGGTCGTTGTGGGTACGTGTGGAGATCGGGAAGACGGCAATCCGGCGGTCCTGCTTCTGGATCGACGGAAGCCAGCGGTCGAACAACCCCTTCAGGTCGATCTCTCGAGCCCTACAGCCCTGCCATTCGTTTTTTGCGAATCGCTGCGCGTATCTGGGGTGAGGCCAGACCGGGAAGAGCTCGCGGCCCCGCTCATCCCGTAGTAGCGCCCAGCCATCGTCGAAGAGGCCGTAGACGGCCTGCTCTTCGACTACCCGGGTCAGAAAATACCTGTAGCGCTGCTCGGCGTCCCTGGCGAGGACGGCCCTGAGCTCCTCCGCGTTCAGCTCCCACGTCATGTACTCGTCCCTGAAACAACTATCTCGCCGTGTATCTCGCCCGTGCGCGGGGCCTCTCTCGAGTATTGGCCCTCTATTGAGACGTTGAACGATCGGTCAAGATTTGTCCAACCGTTTGAAGCTTTCGCGGTGCGGCTGCGCCCTGGAAGGACGCAGCACGAGCGCTTGCCTTTTGTGGTGCGGCCATCTTGGCCGCACCCTGAACTCACAACGCGTAGGTTTCCTCGAGGTAGTCGACGATGTCGGCCGACTCATACATCTGTGTTCCGGTATTCGGGTCGACGAGAAAGGGCACCTGAGCGGTGCCGCCGAGCTCGATGAGCTCTTCGCGGCGGCCGCCCTCGACGGGTTCCCAGTCGTGACCGCCAAAGCGCAGGTCGTCGGTGCCGATATCACCGAACTGCTCCTTGGGGACCTGCCTGAGTACGTAGGGGAGCTCCAGCTCGCAGAGCGTCTCGCGGACGATGCGGCTAAACGGACTGCCCTCGAACGACCACAACTCCAGTGTTGCATCGGGCAGGCGCGACGGTCGCGCGCGGGTTCCCTGCCCCATCCGCGCCATCGACGCCAACGAAGCGCGAATGACCGAGAGCGTGCCCGGTCGGGTCGGGTCGACGTCGGTGTAGTGTTCGTAGACATACTCGACGATGTCTCGCGACTCGGGCAGCGCGACGTCGCGGTTGGGATCGACCAGAAACGGAAAGGTCGTATTGCCGCCGGCGAGCTCCCTCGCCTTCGGCCGGAAGCGGGTGCCGCCGGACGGACAGGGATAGATGATGACGTCCATCTGGACCTCGCAGAGCACCTCGCGGACCAATCGACAGTAAGGGCAACCCTCGAATTCGTAGAGCTCGAGCAGCTCGTCAGGGACCTCTGCGGTCGCTCGCCGCATCGTCCCCCTCCAGCCGCTCAGCGTAGATGCGAGCGTGGAGAGGCTCGACGAAACGGCGTGAGGGAGATCTCGAAACAATGCCATGTCTAATCCTGGTCTACGACGGTCGTGTGATCGAAGCGTGACTTGCCCAGAAGCCACTCGCGAGTAAAACTTTAGCCAGCAAAGAATAAAGTGAAGGACTATCCTCTATCGCAGGGAGATCTCGATGAGAAAGCTGGCGTACTTCAAAGAAGTTCACCCCAATTGGGAAACAATTCAGAACCTGGGCAGCATGGAGGCCCATGCGGCCATCAGACTGCTCGCCACCTCGCTCCTGGTCGATGGGCTGCTCAGCGACGATGAGCTCGATACGATGCAAGAAGAGTGGCACAAGTTCCCGTTCGTGCAAGAGGCGGGCGAGGATATCACCCTCGACGGCGCGCTCGACGAGGCGAACGAGCGAGTGAATACGTTCCGAGAGTCGCCCGAGGAGCTGGGAGAATTTCTCAAGGACACCTGCGATCACTTCTCCGGCGATGAGGTTCAGCTGGCGGTGCTTCGACTCGTCTCGATCGTCCTGAGCGTCGACGGACTGACCGAGGCCGAGATCGACTTCGCCTACGCCGTCGGCCACTACATGGGCCTGGAGCCCGACATCACCGAGGACGTGGTACGCTCCGTGTGGGAGAGTCACGAGATCGCCGAGCGCAAAGCCGCAGGCGAAGACGTGAAGATCCCGCCGATTTACGGCTATGAGCGAGCGAGGAACCGCTCGACCGGCGGCTATCCCAACCCGTTTACGAGCCGACCGCACGGCGAAGCGTAGGCGCTCGATCTGAAGACTCAAAGCCCCGCCCGAGCACCATTGCTCGGGCGGGGCTTTTGCGTTCGTCACGCCGCAGAACTCAAGAGGAAAACCGAGACCGAAGCTTCTCGAGCGACTCGGTCAGGTCATCGGCGAGGCCCTTGACGTCAGCGCGCACCTTGTCGCGATCATCGGCCATGTCCTTACCGAGCTGCTTGAGCTTGATCTCGAGTTTGTCCCAATCCTTCTCCAGGTCTTTCCAGGCGTCGGCGACGTCCTTTTTCCCCAGGTCGAGCTTGACCCTGAGGTTGTCGCGACGCGTCTCGAGTTCGTCGACGAGTTTCTCAATACGTTCATCCATAGCGAATCCTCCGTGCGTGTAGTCGAATGACTTTTAGTCCGTGCGATCTCAACGTAGTCATCGAACACGCGGATTCAATCGCTCAAAACCACTCCGGGTCCATCGTCAGGGGCGTATCTTCGAGTTTTTGCAGTAAATCGGCCTGCCGGTCGACCGTGGGCAGCTCCCACCGGAAGAAATACCGACATGCGTGCAGCTTTCCCCGCAAGAAGTCCTCGCGCGCTCGTCCCTGGTCGAGCTGAGCCTGCGCTTCGGTCGCCTGCCACAGCCACATCCATCCGATGACGATATGACCGAGCATCTCCAGATACACGTTGGCATTGGCCAGGAAGAGGTTGACCTCGCCGCCTTGCGCTGCCTGAGTGAGCTTCATGGTCGTAGCCGCTGCGGTCTGAGCGGCGGCGTCGAGCTGGTCGGCAAACTCGACCAGCCCGTCGACCTCGCGGGCATCTGCGATGCACTCCTGAATGCGCGCCATCAGCGTCTGAAGCGCGGCGCCGTGCTCCATCGTGACCTTGCGGCCGAGCAGGTCGATCGCCTGGATCCCATTGGTGCCCTCATGAATCGCGTTGAGTCGGTTGTCGCGGTACAGCCGCTCGACGGGATACTCGGAGGTGTAGCCGTAGCCGCCCATGACCTGGATGGCGAGCTTGTTGGCCTCGAGGCAGAACTCGCTGGGCCACGCCTTGGCGATGGGGGTGAGCAAGTCGAGGAATAGCTCGGTTTGCTCGGCCTCTTCGCGACGGCCCTCGTCGCGGGCCACCGCGATGTCATCGACCAGCCGGGCGCAGTACAGGCAGAGTAGCAGCGCGCCCTCCACGTAGGACTTCTGGGCGAGCAGCATGCGACGCACGTCGGCGTGCTCGATGATCGGAACCGGGGGCTGCTCGGGGTCTTTGGCGTCCGGAAGTCGGCCCTGAGGCCGCTCGCGCGCGTAGTCGAGGCTGTGCAGGTATCCGGCGTGGCCGAGCATCGTCGCCCCCAGGCCGACGCCGATACGCGCCTCATTCATCATGTGAAACATATAGGTCAGGCCCCGGTGCGGCTCCCCGACCAGCCAGCCGATGCAGTCGTCGTCCTCGCCGAAGTTGAGCACGGTGTTGATGGCACCCTTGTAGCCCATCTTGTGGTTGAGCCCGACGAGGTTGACGTCGTTGAGCTCGGCGGGGTCGCCGTCCGCGTCGAGCCGACGCTTGGGTACGATAAACAGCGAGATGCCTTTGACGCCCGGAGGGCCGCCCGGGATCTTCGCCAGCACCAGGTGGACGATATTCTCCGCCAGGTCGTGGTCACCGGCGCTGATCCACATCTTGTTGCCGCGAATCTTGTAGCGCCCCTCCTCGCCGTCGACCGGCTCGGCGGTCGTCTCGATATCCGACAGCGAGGAGCCCGCCTGCGGCTCCGAAAGACACATCGTGCCCATAAAGCGGCCGTCGAGCATCGGCTGCAGGAAGCGCTCGTGTTGCTCGTCATTGCCGTACGCCGCCAGCAGGTTGGCCGCGGCGAGCGTGAGCAAGGGATAGGCAGCGGTGGAGCAATTTGCGGCGTAGAACACCGCCATGAACGCCTGCGTCACGCTGTAGGGAAGCTGCATCCCGCCGTATTCGGTATCGAACGAGGCCCGGAGAAAGCCGGCTTCGTTGAACGCCTCGATCGCCTCGGAGACCTCCGGGATGATGTGGACGTTCTCGCCGTCGAAGGTCGGCTCGTTCTCGTCGAGCTCACCCGCGTGCGGCTCGAATTTTTCGCGCGCGATGCGGATCGCCGTGTCGATGATGACGTCGAAGCTCTCGCGGTCGTGCCCGGCGAAATAGTCGTGCTCGGGCAGCTCGTCGAGGTCCAGACAATCGTACAAAAAGAACTCCAGATCTCGTCGGTCGATGACATCGCTCATCGTGGTCTCGCGCTCGAAGTTTGGTGATTCCGGCGGAGTTTAACATGTCGATGCGTCAGGCTCACCCGGCGCTGCACATCTTCGCAACATTCTCTCCATCGATTCACAGCATGACGGCCATAAGCAGGGCACACGGTTCCGTAGAATGGACCATGTACTGACTTACTGAGGAGGCTGTGATGTCGCTGTTTCGAAACCCCCACCGCAAATTTCTCTACCTGGTCCTCACATTGATCGCTCTGGGACTGGCCGCTGCGATCGTCTGGTTGCGACCCAGCATGGAGCGCCCGGTTCCGGAGCGTCCGGTCGAACGGCAGGCCGAACGAGTGTCGCTGCGGCCCTACGTGCCCGACGAGCCCGCGACGCCCGATGCGACGCAGGTCGAGCCAAAAGAGCCCCAGGATCCCGAGCCGAAGGGTGTAGCCTGTGAGGTCGACGTAGTCTGGGACTTCGTCGAGGCCGCCCGCGAGCAGGCCCCCGAGTGCAGCACGTTTCCTGCGAACGAGCGCCTCGAGCAGCTGGATTGCCACGTGATCGAGTGGGCAGTGCTCGACAGCGGTTGCGTGCCTGCCGCCACCTACTTCGCCTCCGAGCGGCTCCACACGCAGAAGGCCCACTATTCGCGCGCCGACGCATATTGTAACCGACTGGACCCGATCGAGTGGCAGAACGGTTACCGCTACGTCGCGCTACGAGACGGGTCGCTCATCTGTGTCGGCACCGATGAGAGCTGTTCCGCCGCCAGGGCATGCCGTACGAACGGCCGGTGCACCGCCGACGAACGAGGCGTGTGCCGCCCCGGTTCCGACGCGCATTGCGAGCGCTCCGGGATCTGCCAGTCGCAGGGCCGATGCTCGCGCGTCGACGGACGCTGTCAGGCCCTCACCGGCGACTGTGACGAGACGGATCAATGCAAACGCGCTGGAAAATGCACCGCGCGTGACGGCGAATGCGTCGTCGACGACGCGGGGTGCGCGGCGTCGAGGATGTGTGGCTACCGCGCCGACTGCGCAAAGGTCGGCGACCGGTGCGCCCCGACGCGCGAAGCACATTGTGACGCGGCCAAGATCTGCGAGCTGAACGGGCGCTGCACGTTCGCCGATGGCGCGTGCATCGCGGCGACGAACGCCGATTGCGAGTCCTCGAGGCACTGCAAAGAGCGTGGCGAATGCGTCGCGTTTCAGGGTCAGTGCCACCGCGGGAGCCCGTCTCTTTGCGAGCAATCACTTGCGTGCCTCGAAGACGGCAAGTGCGCGTTCGTCGACGGTCGATGCGTGCGTGGGACCGACGCCGAGTGCGCTGGGTCCGAAGGGTGCGAGCAACATGGCCGTTGCACGGCGGTCGACAACAGGTGTCGCGCGACTTCACAATCCGACTGCGACCAGATCGCCAACTCGAACCACGCCTTTCGCGACGGCAAATGCGTGCGCGAGCCCCACGATTCACCGGTCCAATACACATCAGGCGACCTCCTGCCGGTGGACTTCGACTGCGCGCAAACCCAGATGTGCCAGAAGCACGGCTTCGGCTGTGACAAGGAGATCGTTGCGTCGTGCGTCGGCGACGGTCCGTGCGACAGGCAGCACGCGACCTGCGTGACGCGCTCGAATCTCTGCGAAGCGATGCCCGACTGCGCAGAGAAGGGCACCTGCAAAACACAATCGCCCATGATGTTCTCGCAGCAAGACGACTTCCAGAGGTTGGAGCGCTGCCTGGCAGACACGGACAAATCCATGTGGTGGCGCTGCTTCGAGCGCAGCAATCTGCGATGCGTTCGAAGCGAAGCCGGCTGCCAGAACAGCAAATTGTGCGAGGATCTGGGCCACTGCTCGACGCGCTCGCGCAGCAGCCTGTGTGTGGCGACCAGGCCGGAGCACTGCCTGGAGTCGGCGGCCTGCGCCGAGCGCGGAGCCTGCGGGATGGACCCGACCTCGACCTACCACACGTGCGGGGCGACAAAGGCCTGGCATTGCGCCCAATCTGAGGCCTGCAAGGAAGACGGCGCGTGCTTTCTGAACGGCGGCGCCTGCGAGACCGCGGAGGTGCTCGGCATCGACGGGTCGTGCATGGACAGCGAGCGCTGTGAGACGTACGGCGAGTGCACGCTGATGTCCCGTGATGGGGAGTGCGCACCGACGGATTTGGCCCACTGCGAGCAGTCCGACGCGTGCCGCGAAGACGGGAAATGCGGCATCGTCTACGGCCGCTGCGTGGCCACCGAGCCCGACCACTGCGAGGCGTCGAAGGGGTGCGCGGACGGTGGCCGCTGCGAGTTGCGCCACGGCTCTTGCCATACGCCCGAATTCGCCGCGGCGCTCGACGCCCAGTGCGCAGACGGCCGAGCCCGGGACGTCGAGCGCTCGTGCAGCGCGCACAACCCCAATAAATACCCGCATACTGCCCCGGTCGAGTCAGCGTGCGCCGATCGGCGCACCTGCGAAATCTCCGGCAACTGCGCGACGGGTGGCTACGGAGATATCTGCGAGCCCTCAGAGCCTGCCCACTGCGCACAATCGCGCGAGTGTGCCACGCAGGGCGCCTGCGGCGTGGCTTACGGCATGGCCTACCGCGGACCCAGCCCTGCATATTGCGCGCCCACCCGTGATTCGCACTGCGACGGCACGATAGCCTGCATCGAGGAGGG